>PMHI01000515.1:28507-30139 GCA_003156615.1 Acidobacteriaceae bacterium
TGCCGGCCATGATCATCCGCTTTTATCAGGGATGGTTTCAGATGCTGTTCATCGATCTGCCGCTGTTCATGGCCTCCACCTTTTCCATTTCGAGCTTCTATCTGGTTTCGCAGCGCGAACTGTTTCCCAAGAGCTGGCCGCGCGCGTTGCTGTATCTGCCGTTCCTCATGGCTCTCGGCATCGGATTGACCATCACCAACACCAAAGCCGTGATTGAAGCCCTGGTTGGCAAGGAGAGCGCCTTCGCGCGCACGCCTAAGTACCACGTGGAATCCAAGAAAGACAAAGTCGGCGCCACGAAATACCGCAAGCGCCTGGGCTGGGTTCCCTGGCTCGAACTGGTGATCGGCGGCTACTTCGCGCTCACTGTGTTCTATGCGGTCGAGAACGAGAACTACGTCACAATTCCGTTTCTCCTGCTGTTCGTGGTGGGTTACTGGTACACAGGATTGATGTCTCTGCTCGAAGGCCGCTTCGCCGGTGTCGAGCTTGGCGCCGAAACTCACACCAAACCATTCCCGGTCGGAGTGTAAGATCCTCGAGCGCCAGGCTGGCTCCGGAGCGGGCGAGAGGCCCTCGACAGCCAGCGTGACGCCCGGCGCTATTCGATAAAACGTCGCAAGCTTTCTTTCGCTTGACTGCTCGGTTACAATCCAGTCGCCAAACGTTTCTCATCGGGCCCGGCACGCCGGTTGAACTCCGCGTTACCTAACTTCTCGGCCCAAGGAGGATCCGATGCCCCGCTTACGCCAGCTGTTGTCGCTTCTCTCTGTCGCACTCTTTGTGACTTCGCTCCTCAGTTGTGGCGCTCACGATTCCAACGAGTATTACGTCTTCGTGGCGGCTAATCTCCAAGTACCCTACTGGCAGGCGGCTGGCGCGGGTTTCACCAAAGCGGCAGGACTGTTCAAGGTGCGCGCTGACTTCGTGGGTCCAAACAGCTACGATCCTAAAGCCGAACGCGATGCCCTGGACCAGGCGGTACAGCAAAAAGCCACCGGCATCCTGCTCGGCGTGACCGATCCCGTCCTGCTCCAGGACAGCATCGACAAGGCGATCGCCGCCGGAATTCCCGTAATTACCATGGATTCCGATGCCCCCGCCAGCAAGCGGCTCTTCTTCATCGGTACCAACAACTATGCGGCCGGCGTGAGCGGCGGCGTGCGCTTGGCGCAGGAGTTGAAGGGCAAAGGCAACGTCGTGGTCTTTACCATGCCCGACCAGCGCAACATGCAGGACCGTCTGCGCGGTTACCGGGACACGCTCGAGCACGCTGGCATCAAGATCACGCGCGTGGTCGATATTCAGGGCGACCCGCGCATCGCCTTCGATACCACCACCCAAATCCTCGGCAAGGAAAAAGATCAGGTCGACGCCTTCGCCTGTCTGGAGGCACAATCGGGAAAGGAAGTTGCCGGCGTACTGAATAGCTACAAGATTACGGATAAAGTTGTAATGGCGATGGACACCGATCCCGAAACGCTGGATTGGATCAAGAAGGGCGGGATCGCCGCCACCATCGCGCAGAAGCCTTACACCATGGCCTTCGTCGGCATGCAAATGCTCGACAACCTATATCACCAGAAGCCGCCTTCGCTCGAGACGGACTGGTCGAAGGACAGTTTTGCGCCC
>PMHI01000515.1:30145-37193 GCA_003156615.1 Acidobacteriaceae bacterium
CGAGCCACGGACCACTACTAAGAAATGTATTCCCTTATGTACGCGTCTTTGGTGTGGGCCAGAGCCTGCAGGTCGCCGTCGAAAATTACTTTGCCGTCGCGGAGAATCAGAAAACTCATGGGCACTTCGCAATGCTGGCCGGGCGGAAGCGCCAACATGCGGTTGGCTTTTTTGTCGAACTGATGCGTGGCCATGGTGAAAGCATCCTGCAAGCGGTGCGTGACCAGCAGAGCGCTCGTCTTGTTCACGTCGCGCTGTTTCACAATCAATTCGATGATGGTGTTCGACGTCACCGGATCGAGGCCCCCGGTGGGTGAATCATAGAGCAACAGCTCCGGCTGGGTGATCAGCGCTCGGGCGATGGCCACGCGCCGCCGCATGCCTCCGGAAAGCTCCGCCGGATCGAGATCGAGCGTGTGCTCGAGTTCCACGAAACGCAGTGCCTCGCGCACTCTGCGGTCGATCTCCTCGTCGTAAATGCCGTGCTCTTCCATCAGCCGGTAGGCAACGTTCTCGCGCACGCTGAGAGAATCGAACAGCGCACTCTCCTGGAAGACCATCCCAATCCTGCCGCGCAACTCAAACAGATCGTCTTCCCGCATCTGGGTTATGTCCTGCCCCAGCACGACAATGCGCCCAGAGTCCGGCCGGATAAGTCCGAGCACCAGCTTCAGAATCAAACTCTTGCCTGAGCCGGCAACGCCGAACAGCGCTTTGGTCTCGCCCCGGTTCAGATGGAAGGAAACTCCGCGCAGCACTTCGTTTTCGGCAAATGAGAGCACCACGTCTTCAAACACGATGACGGGCGCCGAGTTTTCCGGCTTCGTAACGGCAATGCGATCGAGCGGCGAGGTGGGCGCGGACATGGAATCAGTGGAAAGAGAGCACGGCCATCAGGAATCGCGTCACGACCAAGTCGAACGCCAGGATCAGCACGGAAGCAGCGACCACGGCCTGGGTGGTGGCGCGGCCCACGCCCTGCGTGCCCCCGCGCGCGTTCATCCCGTAAAAGCAGCCTATCGTCGCGATGATGAAGCCGAAGAGAAGCGGCTTGGCCAACCCCATGAACACATCCTGAAACACCAACGTTTCCCAGGCGTTGGACCAGTACTGCCGGGCATCGAGACGCAGCAGCAACTTGGCGATGAACAGGCCTCCCGTCAGGCCCACGAGGTCGGAAATGATGGTCAGGAAAAACAGCATGAACACCGTGGCGGTCACGCGCGGGGTGACCAGCTTTTTCATGGGGTCGGTGCCCAGCGCGCGCATGGCGTCGATCTGTTCGGTTACCACCATCGAGCCGAGTTCGCTGGCCATGCCGGAGGAATTCCGTCCCGCCACCATCAGGCTGGTCAGCACCGGCCCCAGCTCGCGCACCATGGAAGTCGACACCAGTTGCCCGACCAGAGTGATGGAGCCGAAACGCTCCAGAGTGTTCGAGGCCTGGAGCGCCAGCACCGCTCCGGTGAAGAAGCCGGTGAGCACCACGATGGGCAGTGATCCCACGCCGATCGTGTCGCACTGTTGCGCCATATCGGCGAAGTACCGCGGTTTTCGAAAAAGATTCGCGACCGCGTGGCCGCTAAACATAATGTAATCCTGAACCATCAGGACTTTTTCTTTGGCGAGGTACGTGGGCGAGGTGAGTTCCATGCGGTTCAAAGGTCGGTCGGAGTAAGCCGAGTGTCCAGCCGACACAGCCACTATAGCAAACGCTCCAAAACGGAACCATTTTGCTGGGCACATATCACAGTGCGAGTGCCGCCGTCGCCATCATGGGCCGCCAGCCGTGGCAGGGTTCCGGCTGGCATTTTTCCCTTACTTCCGCCTGATGAGGATGAGATTCCTTTGCGGCAGCGACAAAGGCATTGAGGTTTGCGTTGCCTAAGAGGTTATTCGGTTGGCCATTCGGAACGAGCACGAGGTGGCGGGTGTTTTTTCCGAGGATCAGCAGCCCTGCTTCTATCCGCGCGTTTTCTTCTTGATCTCGATACTCAGACGGCGGATTTTCTGGTTCAGGGTGGACAGAGGCACCTTGAAGTGCTCGGCAGCTTCGGTCTGGTTCCAGTTGCAGCGCTCCAGCATGTCGGTGATAATGCGCCGCTCCACATCTTCCACGATTTCAAACAGCGACGCATCCGCCGGCGGATCGTGCAGCGTGAAGGCCGAACCCCGGCCCAGCAGATGATCGGGCAGCAACTCCAGGTCGATTTCTGTTCCCGAAGAGAGCACGACGGCGCGCTCGATTACGTTTTCCAGTTCGCGCACATTGCCCGGCCACGAATAGGACATCAGCGGCCGCAGAGCTTCCGGCGTGATGCGCCGCACCGTGCGGTCATTTTCCTCCGCATATTTCTTCAGGAAGAAATCGACCAGGAGGGGAATATCCTCCTTGCGCTGGCGCAAGGGAGGAAGCTCGATGGTGATCACGTTCAGGCGGTAAAACAGATCTTCGCGGAAGCGGCCCTCGCGCACCGACTGGCGCAGATCAACATTGGTGGCGGCGATGATGCGCACATCCACCTGTACCTCCTGCACGCCGCCGAGGTGCATGAAGCGGCGGTCCTGCAGCACGCGCAGAATCTTAGCCTGCGTGTCCAGACCCATGGTGGCAATTTCGTCGAGAAACAGCGTGCCTCGGTCCGCCATCTCAAACAGGCCTTTTTTGGAGGCGATGGCGCTGGTGAATGCGCCCTTCACGTGGCCGAAGAGTGTCGATTCCAGCAAGTCGGTCGGCATGGAGCCGGTGTTGACCGGGACAAAAGGCCGATCGTGGCGCGGCGAATTCAGATGCACGGCTTTGGCAATGACTTCCTTGCCGGTTCCGCTTTCGCCCTGCAAGAGCACGGTGGAGCGGCTGTTCGCCACCTGGGCGACCAGGTCGAAGATCTTNNATGTTTTCGAAGTTGTAGCGCTGCTTGAGGGCGCGCTTCAGTTGGATGTTTTCTTCTTCGGCCCGGCGCCATCCCACGGCGGCGCGCACGTCCGCCAGCAGTTTTTCGTTGTCCCAGGGTTTGGCGACGAAGTTGGCGGCCCCCGCCTGCATGGCGCGCACCGCGTTCTCCACCGTGCCGTAGGCGGTGATCATGATGACGGGCAGGCGAGTTTCGTGGGCGCGAATTTCGCTCAGAATCTCAATGCCATCGCGGCCCGGGAGGGCGAGATCGAGCAGGATCAGGTCGAAAGGATGTTCGCCGATGCGCTGCAGTCCCGCCTCGCCGGTGGCGGCGGTTTCCACCGCGAAGCCTTCCATCTCCAGCAAAGTTTGCAAAGATTCGCGGATCTCGGCTTCATCGTCAACAATGAGCACCGCTCCCGCGAGGCCCGGCGTTCCATTCATAAACGTGCGCGACATGACGGCGGCATCAGACATATTCTGCCTTGGAAGGGGCTGCCTTCTTAATCAGTGGGAAATCGAGGATAAACGTCGTGCCTGCGCCAGGATTGCTCTCCACGCGAATCTTGCCGGCATGTTCCTGGATGATGCCGTAGGTGACGGAAAGGCCGAGGCCGGTGCCGCGGGCCTGGCCCTCATGCGCCGAAGTCTTGGTGGTGAAGAAGGGATCGTAAATGCGCTGAATGTGCTCCGGCGCAATGCCGGTTCCGGTGTCGGACACGCACACGCTGACGCTCTCGCCATTGAGCGTGGCCACGCGCAGCGTGCCGCCGCCCGGCATGGCGTCTTTGGCGTTTAGAAACAGGTTCAAAAACACCTGCTGTAGTCGTCCGGCATTCCCTTGAATGGCGGGCAGCGCGGGTGCGAGCGTGTTCTGCACTTCTATCTTGCCCACCTTAAACTGGTGCTCCAGCAGCGCCAGAGTGTCGGCGATGACTTTGTTCACATCCACATCGCCGATCTGGCTTCCACTGGTACGCGAGAAATTCAGCAGATTGTTCACAATCTCAGAAGCGCGGAAGGTTTGCCGCGTGATCTTCTCGAGCAGGCTCGACTTCTGCGGATCGCCTTGCAGCTGTTTGCCCAGCATCTGAGTGTAGGAGGAGATCACGGCCAGAGGCGTGTTGACTTCGTGAGCTACGCCGGCCGCCAGCAACCCGATGGATGAAAGTTTATCGGCCTGGGAAAGCTGGGCTTCGAGATCGACGCGCTCGGTGATGTCATCCATGATGACCAGCCGCCCGATGACCTGGAACTTGCGCGTCACCAGCGGGGCGATCGCCACATTCACGGTGCGGACTTCGCCGGCCGGGGTCTTCAAGCGGAATTTGTACAGGTTGCGAATGCCCGCGTCCTGCCGCATGCGATCGAACTCCTCGACGAACTCCAGCGGGAAGATGGCTTTCAGCGGTTGGGTCAGGGTTTGCCAGCGCGGCACCGCATACATCACTTCCATCTGCGCGTTCCAGCTCTCGATGCGGTCTTCCATGTCGAGCGCCATCACGCCCACGTTGATGGATTCGACGATGTTTTCGTTGAAGTCCTTCAGGCGCTCGTACTCGGCCGCCTTCTGCTGCAACGAGGCATAGAGCTGTCCGTTCTGAATGGCGATGCCGAGATAGCCGCCCAGGGTCTCGAGCAACTCCATGTCTTCGCTGGACAGGAAATCACCTTCCGTGGTCTTGCCCAGGCCGAGCACGGCGATCGTCTTGTGTTGGGCGTGGCAGGGAATGTAGTAATTCAGGTCGAGCCGGGCGATGGCTTGCCGTGCCTCTGGCGTTTCGCGCGGCACCTGGTGGGTGTTCTCAAAGAAAAGATGGCCGGCCTGNNATGAGAGATCAATGTTGCCGGAAGCGGACAGGCCAAAGGACTTGGCCAGCACAAATTGCCCCTGTCGTTGTTCTCCTGCCGTGTCGCGGGCCAGAAAGATAGCCATGCGGTCGACCGCCAGAGTGCGGGACAAGCGCTCGATCAGCGAAGCCAACAGAGTATTCAGGTTGGTCTCCGAACCCAACTCGCGGCCGAATTCGAGCAGCGTGCGGCGGTAGTCATAGAGGGTGCGGTAGAAGAACTGGTCGACGCGGTCCTGGATCCACTTGCGAACGGGATCGAACAGCAGGGCGGTGACTACGACGGCCAGGATCAGACCCACCGGGCCGGAACCGGGCCGCCAATTGTGCACCAGCAGGGCTACGCTCGCCACCAGTCCGAAATACAATCCGACGACAATTGCCGCCGCCAGGGTGTAGACCACGCCGCGCTTAAAGATGAGGTCTACATCCATCAGGCGGTAGCGGAAGATGGCATAGCCGAAAGTGAGCGGCAGCAGTGCCAGAGACAGCGCGGACACCTTCATGGCTGCGCCGGGCAGCGAACCCATCAGATACGGGACAACGTAGAAGAGGGTATAGGGAACGATAGCCAGAACGGTGCCGCGGGTCACCCACTTCAACTGCTGGCGGAGGATCGTGGTGCTGGCGTGCCGGTAGCTATACCAGAGCACTACGGCCGCGGACAGAAAGAACAGCGAGCCGTATGACATTTCCATCCGGTCCAGATTCCAGCGCAGCCGCTCGCTGGCCTGAAACCAATGCATGGCGGCGAGGTGCGTCGCGAACAGCACCGCGGCCGGCACGTAGGCAAGCGCCAGCAGCCAAGGATGCTTGCGTACAATCTCGCGTTTCTCGGGGAAGGTGAGAACGAAGTGAAGAAACAGGGCTGGCTGCAAAACGCCGGCGGCGATGTTGCCCCAATAGATTGTCCAGTCAAAATCGTTCAGCTTGCCCGTGTATTTGAAGGAATAAGCAACAAAAGAGACGAGACAGAAAATGTAGAAGTGCATGGACCCGGGCGCGGTCCAGCGGCGCAGCAAGACGTAGAGGCCGATGCCCAGATAGATGAGCGCAATCAGTCGCAGCCAGTTGTTGAGAGAACGCTCCGCCGGAACCAGAATGACGCTGGAATCGAGAGGAACCGATTGCCGGAGCAGGGAATAGGCGGCTTTTGACCAGACGCCGTTCCGGTAGAGCTGGCGCTCCAGCCCGGACATGTTCTGGACCTCTTGGCCGTTGATCGAAACCAGTTGGTCGCCGGGTTTGATGCCGCTCCGCGCACCCGGCCCGACAGGATCGACCCGATCGGCGGTCAGGCGCCCGCCGTTCTCAACCCACCAGACGCCGTCGTCGGGAACCAGGAACTTCCACTCGGCGTTGAAATTGAAGCCAGCGAAGACGACCGCAGCCACGGTCAGAATGAATAACAGGACAGCAACCGAACGGTCTTGGCTTTCCGGGTTCATGGGTTTCAGCGGCACCCCAACGGGTTGGCTGGTAAGCCGCAGATCGACGTCCGGCAGATCAACGACTGACTGATCCCCAATGAGCAACTTCGCTGCCATGTCGTTTCCCGAAACAGGACGGCTAAGTGCCATATCCGAAGCAACTTCCGAGATTATAGATGGGATTCGGGAAACTAACTACGCTTTTCTGGAGGTTTGTGTGGAATCTTGTATCTGACTGGGATGGAACACCTTAGAGACCCTGGCTCTGCTGGGCGCGTGAGCCACACGGGGGTCGTTCCCCGAACGTCGGTTGCGGCGACGATTCGCGTGCTGGTCCAGAGCGCATGCTCCTCGAAGTCCTGCTGGGCGTTCCGGCGCGCTACGCTGTCGCGCACGGTGGGGGAAGCACCGTCTCGGAGCGACAGAGGGCGAGCTGAGGGATCGCAGTCTTGCTTTGCCGAGGCGGGATGCCGTAGCGAGCTTCACGGGCCCATCCTCGAGCATTGCTTTCCTGAGAAGGGGATGACCCGAGACTGCAACCAGTGATCGAGGCTCTAAATTAGGTTACGGGCGGGAGCAGGACAATCTTTAGGTTTGAATCTGGCCAGCCGGCCCGGTTTCGAAAAAGGCAAACCACCCCAAACGGGTACTCGCGGTCCGTGGTCCCAGCTGTGGTGCGGCTCCGGCGGAGAAGTGCGAACTTGAGCTCCGGCTTACCCGCACAGAAACCTCACCTCGACCGGCGATTGGACGCGGCAGACTAAACATATACTTTAAGTCACGGACTGCGCTTTTGTGAGCCGTCAGCTTGCCGGTAGAAAGGTTCCGAGTGGAACATGCAAGCGGTATCTACCAGTCGGGCCGTAAAGCCC
>PMHI01000123.1 GCA_003156615.1 Acidobacteriaceae bacterium
GAACGGGAGTTACAGACGAACGCCGATAAGATACGGCAATATGAAAAAAACACATACTATGCCGCAACCTGGACCGACTCCTACGAGCCTTGGGTTCAAATGCTTGCCGGCATGTATCGTGGTCCCGGGAAGGATCTTGTTGCATGGAACTCGGCGCTTCTCTATGACATGATCTACACCCAACCGGTTTACTACGAGTTTGAACACATCGCGGTGCCGACGCTTCTCCTCATTGGAGACAAGGACAATACGGCAATCGGCAAAGATCTAGCGCCACCATCCGTGCAAGCACAACTGGGGCACTATCCAGCGCTGGCGAAGCAGGCGGTAGCGAGAATCCCTGGTGCCAAGCTTGTGGAGTTTCCTGATCTGGGGCATGCGCCACAGATTCAGAACCCGGCGACCTTTCACACAGCACTGCTGAAAGGTCTCTCAGCTTCGCCTTCCGCGGACACGAAATGAATTGTCCCTATCGACTGAAGATTTTTGAACGACTTCATCAGTGTCACCCTTCGACTCGAGATCAAATATGAGCGATGATCGGCTGGAGCGCGGCGCCATCACAGTCGATTTGCCGCTCTCGCCGACGCAGACCTTGCTATTCAGTTTCTCCAGCGCTGGTCTCTCCTGCGGGTCGGAGCAGTCGATTTCAAACCACGGCGTGTAGAGATCCTTCCGCGGCTCGACTCCGAGCACCAACTCCGCGTCCAGGAATTGCTTGCCGTGGTCGTTCAACAAGAGTGAGTTGATGCCGTAGCGGTAGGGATAACTCATCCCTGACGGAATGAAAATATCATCCCACCCAAAATTGCACCAAACCGCTTGCCGCTGCAAGGATGTGGTTATTTTTCCACAATACGTTATCTGCCATTATCATTACCCACATGCCCAACCAGCTCCGGTGGGGAGTTATCAGCACCGCTGCCATCGGTCTCAGAAAGGTCATCCCTCGCAAGGCTCGGCAGGCCGCGACTGCCCTGGGCATTCCTACGGCTTACGGCTCGAAAGCTGTTCTGGAAAATACTGATGTTCGCGTCGTCCTCAAGGACGCCATCAAGAACATGGCAGTGATCGAAGCCATCTTTCACTCCCCCAACTCCCGCCAATGGGAATCCCCGAAGATAAAGATGAAGAGCCTGCCTTGTCGAGGGTCTGGCATTTGAGGGGTCGGAGATACAATTCCAGTTGCCCGAAGCCGGTCAATGCCGGCCGAATCAGGGACACGACGCGTGCCCCTCTGTTGCTGCTCGTCGTTTTGTTCGCTGGGTTGAGCATTGTTTCCTCGGGACGAGGACAATCCAGCGGCAAGGCCTCGTCGCCCTCCGATTCGGAAATTCCCACACCCCAACTAGTGAGGGAGCCCGCTGGAGCGAGCCGCTGCCAGTTTTGTCATGCTTCCGAAGTCGAGGGCTATGCGCGCTCCGCGATGGCACACTCGCTGCGTCGTGCGAGCCAGGAGCCGGACGGCACAGTCGAAACTCCCGAAGCACGGATCACGATGTATTCGTCACCGACGGGCTATTGGCAGCGACTGCAAAGCGGTGGAGACGTAACCAGCTACCGCATCGATTACGTGATCGGCTCGGGCAATCACGCCTCTGGCTACCTGCTCGACTTAGCAGGTCATCTGTTCCAATCGCCCGTCGCTTACTATAAGACTCGCCATGCCTACGGTCTGGCACCCGGATACGAGGGACGGCCGAATCCAGATTTCACGCGACCCGTGGCCGAAGCATGCCTGTTTTGCCATTCAGGAACTGCTTTACACATCTCCGGTACGACGAACCAATATCGGTCGCCGGCATTCGCCGCGGAAGCGATCACCTGCGAGCGCTGTCATGGCTCAGCCGAAAAACATCTCAGTGACCCCAGGGCAGGCACGATCATCAATCCCGCGAAGCTCGAGCCTGCCGCTCGCGACAGCACCTGCGAACAATGTCACTTGTTAGGAGTTGGCAGGGTGCTGAATCCGGGAAAGAAGTTTGGCGACTATCGGCCGGGACAGAGACTAGAAGATGTTTTCACCACTTACCGAAATGTATCGCCACCTGGTGGGGACGGCGAGAAATTCAAAGTCATCAGCCACGTTGAGCAACTCGCGAGAAGTACCTGCGCCCGTAAGAGCAATGGCCGGCTGTGGTGCGGAACTTGCCATGATCCGCACAATAAGCCCGTGGAACCAGTCGAGTTCTTCCGGTCTAAATGCCTTTCCTGCCACATGGCGAAGTTTCCCGATTCTCATCCGGGGAAGGAGAGCGATTGCCTCAGCTGCCATATGCCTCGGCGGGATGCCAACGATGGGGGACATACGGCATTCACCGACCATAGAATCCAGCGACGTCCCGAGGCGCAACCAACTCTGCCTGAAAATACCGACATTGCTGCCTGGCGCGAGCCTGCGCCTGATTTGCAGAAGAGGAATCTGGGCATCGCCTACGTAAATGTCGGCGCGGAACGCCGGTCCTCGCCATTTGTCGTCCGCGGTTACCGCATGCTGACGGAAGTGCAAGACCAGTTCTCCACCGACAGTGCAGTTTTCACCGCCATGGGTACGGCACTGCTCCTCGGAAAGCAATCGACGGAGGCGGAACTGGCTTTTGAGCGCGCCCTTCAACTCGATCCGGACTCGGTGGCAGGCGAGACCAATGCGGCGTCAGCCTACCTCCAAGCTGGCGATATCGATAAAGCGGTGTCTCACCTCGAGCGTGCCGTTAGTATGGATCCCCTACATCTGCCTGCGGATGTGCCTCTGATCGATCTGTATAAGCGGCAGGGAAATGTGGCGAAGGCCGCTGAGCTCACCGGCAAAGTCAGCGCAGCCATGGACCGACCTTCCGACGGAACCGAGGCGGAGATTTCGCAACGCAGTTCGTCCGCAATGACCGAGACGACCTTCAAGAACATCCAGGTGCTCAAGGGTGTTTCCTCTGATCAATTGATCCCCGCCATGAGATTCATCACTGCGTCACTCGGCGTGGAATGCAACTATTGCCATGTGCAGGATCATCTTGACAAAGACGACAAGAAGCCAAAACAGATCGCGCGCGACATGATGCGAATGATGTTGGCGATCGATAAAGAGAGCTTCTCGGGTAATCGGGAGGTCACTTGCTACTCCTGCCACCGGGGTTCGCTGAAACCGGAGGCCATTCCGATGGTTGACCGTGAAGTGGCGTCCAAGCCACAGGCGCCCACGGTTTCTGGTCTAGAAAAACTTCTCGTCGACCTGCCCACCACAGACCAACTGATCGACAACTACATTCGGGCGCTCGGCGGAGCGGTTGCGATCGAGAAGGTCACCAGCCGCCGGGAGCAGGGCACGACAACGTTAGGCGGACAAACCATCCCCATCGAAGTTTTCGATCAGGATCCCGACAAGCAGGTCGTGATCCGGCACATGACATCGGGAGACAGCATTACCGTTTTCAACGGCCATGAGGGCTGGTCCAGCATGCCGGGGCGGCCGGTGCGCGATCTGCATGGCGACGAACTTGATGCTGCCCGGATTGACGCGGACCTTCATTTTCCCCTGCACATCAAGCAGGACTGTCCCGAGCTGCAGGTGGAGTATCCCGAGAATATCGGCGATCGAGAAACCTATGTGATTTCTTGTAGGAAAGTGGGGCAGCCGCCGGTGAAGCTTCATTTCGACAAACAGTCAGGGCGGTTGGACCGACTTGTGCAGTTTGCCGAGTCTCCGCTCGGACTCATTCCCACACGAATTGACTACGACGACTACCGGATCGTCGACGGAGTAGAGACTTCATACCGCTGGACAGTTGCTCGCCCCGGCGAGAGCTCGACCATCCAACTGGAACAGATCCAGCAGAATGTTCCAATCGATGATGCCAGGTTTGCCAAGCCCGCATCATCAGCGGGGGGAAGCAGAATCATCGCGTCCCCTGATAAGTGACTCTGGCCACCTCGCCCGCGATGGATGTGATCCACAGAGATCCAAAAGAGACAGCCTGTCAGCAACTCTCTGCTTTGGCAGGGCGCCGGCGGCCGGCGTGGAATTGGAAATCATTCATTCAAACGGAAACTACATCGCGAGCAATCTTAAAACGCCTCCACCAGATAGCAGAAGTGCTCGAGGGCTGCGCGGAATACAGTAGCGGCGCGATTTCTAAAGCCATAGAATCATGAATCTGGCAAACTTGAGGAGACTTTCCGCCATGGCAAACCCCCAAAAATACAGTTCCCAAAAGCAACGATTCGATACGGTGAAAGGAAAGCCGAACCGGCGTGGATGGTAATCGTTCGTTCCGGCAATAAAACTGCAAACGTGAGAACTGAGGCTGGCCCGGTAATCGTTTACTAAGATGTTCCCTGGCCAAAAATCTCCGAGTTAAGTTAGGCGCAAACCAAAGGCTCCCAAAGATCGCCACCAAAACCGCCCAACGTCGCGAGAGATATGCCGGTAAACAATTTCCCATGTTTCAAACGCCGGCGAAGCGAGAGATAATAGCGCCCATGCGTTGGCTCATCCGGCTTGGCTTTCTGTTTGCCGTGCTTTCCCCGTACTCCTTGATTGTTGCTCAGGCCACGGCAGACCGGATCGGACCCATTACTTCTGCGTTGCGGGTGGGCCAATTCGACAAGGCCCTGCAATTGCTGCAACCCGAATTGCAAGAGAGCCCCAAGAATCCGCAGTTGTGGACCTTGCAGGGGATAGCCCTTTCCGGCAAAGGAGATAAAAGGGAAGCGCTCGCTGCGTTCCGCCACGCGCTGGGTATTTCCTCGGAATACCTGCCTGCCCTCGAAGGAGCGGCGCAAATCGAATACGAGAGGGGGGACAAGGACGCGACTGCGTTGTTGCAAAAGATCCTGGTCGTGAATCCCAGCGACCCGACCAGTCATGCCATGCTGGCGGTGTTGGCTTACCGGCGCCATGACTGTGGCGCGGCGGTGCAACACTTTGAGCAAAGCGGTTCACTGCTGGACTCCCAACCTGGAGCATTGCAGGAGTACGGCGATTGTCTAGTGAAGCTGAAGGAAACGGAGAAAGCGATTACGATCTTCAGCCGCGCGCTGGCTCAATCGGGCTCTGATAGCGCGGTGCGCTATCGGCTGGCATCCGTGCAACTGCTGGCGCAACGCCCCAAAGATGCCATTGCGACCCTGCAGCCTTTGCTCGAAGCAAGCACCACGGACGCCGACATTCTCGAACTGGCGGCTTCCGCCTACGAAGCCGATGAGAATACTCCGGAGGCGGTTCGCATTCTCCGCCAGGCCATTGTGTCGGACCCTCATAATGTCAACCTTTATGTCGACTTCGCCAACGTTTCGATGGACCATCAGTCCTATCAAGTGGGCGTGGACATGATCGATGCTGGACTCCAGACAGAACCGAAGGCAGCGCCGCTGTACGTGGCGCGAGGCATCCTCTATGTGCAACTCGCGCAATACGACAAGGCCGAGGCCGATTTCGAGAAGGCCGATGCGCTCGATCCCCCGCTGGCCGTCGGCTCGGCTGCGGAGGGACTGGCCGCGGTGCAGCAGAACGACCCCGATCGTGCTCTTCGAACCCTGCGGGCGAAGTTAGCCAAAAAGCCGAACGATCCGTTCCTTCTTTATTTGCAGGCAGAAACTCTTACGCAGCGCGGGCCGGACCCGGGCAGCGCGGAATTTCGCGAAGCCCTGGAGTCCGCCAAGAAGGCTATTTCGCTTCGCCCTTCCCTGGGGGAGGCTCGAGATATCCTGGCGAAACTCTATCTCTCGGCGGGACAGAACGAGGCGGCCATCGAGCAGAGCCGCAAAGCTTTGAACACCGACCCCAAGGATCAGACCGCAATCTATCACTTGATTCAGGCACTGCGAAAAAGCGGGCGAACCGAAAGCATTCCCGACTTGCTTAAGCGGCTGGCAGAACTCCGGATGGAAGGAACCAAGGAAGAAGCCGTGCACAATCGCTACAAACTAGTCGAAGAGAAATCCCCGGGGATGGAGAAACCTCAGCCTTGACTTTTACCCGCCGGAGCTTCGTGCGACTTGTCCTTGGTTCAGCAGCATTCACCAAAACGCCATGGCTCTTAGCCCAAGGCGTCGCCGCTCACACGGTCAAGCCGGTGGCGCGGCCGGCCCCGTCGGGACGTCCCTTCTACGCGCATTTGGTGGACGTGGCGTCGGCTGCCGGGTTGAATGCTCCTGTGATATACGGCGGAGTGGAAAGCAAGAAGTACATTCTCGAAGCCACCGGTTGCGGTTGCGCCTTTATCGACTACGACAACGACGGCTGGATCGACATTTTCTTGTTGTCGGGCACACGCCTAACCGGAGATCCGCCGGGCGCAACCAACCGCCTTTACAAGAATAACCGCGACGGTACCTTTACGGATGTCACCGAGAAGGCAGGCCTGAAGGCGGTGGGATGGGCATCAGGTGTCTGCATCGGCGACTACAACAATGACGGATTCGAGGATATCTTCTGTACTTACTTTGGGCAAAACCGCTTATATCGCAATAACGGCGATGGAACGTTTACCGACGTGACCAAGGGCGCCGGTCTGTTGAGCGATCAGCCCCGCTGGGGAGCGGGATGCAGTTTTCTCGATTACAACCGGGACGGGCGCCTTGATCTGTTCGTCTCCAACTACGTGCGCTTCTCCATCGAACATGCGCCGGTGCCAGGAGAGAACGTAAATTGCAATTGGAAAGGTGTTCCGGTCGAGTGTGGACCGCGTGGATTGCCCACGGGAAGACATTCCTTGTACCGCAACAACGGTGACGGCACGTTTACGGACGTAAGCCAGGAGGCAGGCATTGCGAAGGCAACGGAGTGCTATGGAATGACGGTGGTCGCTGCCGATCTCGATGAAGATGGATGGACCGACATCTTCGTCGCATGCGACTCCACCCCAAGTTTGCTGTTTATGAACAACCATGACGGAACCTTTCGAGAGGAAGGTGTGCTGCGCGGGGTTGCGCTCAGCGACGATGGCATGGAGCAGGCGGGAATGGGCGTGGGAGTGGGCGACTATGACCTGGACGGCCATCTGGATCTATTCAAGACTCACTTTGCGGACGATGCCAACGGCCTCTATCACAACGATGGCAANNGCTGGAATCGTCGATCTCGATAACGACGGTTACCCGGATCTGTTTATGGTGACAGGCAACGTTTACCCGGAAGTGGAGCGTAAGTTACCGCAATACGCCAACAAGACACCGCGCGCGGTATTTCGAAACCTGGGCAACCGCACATTCGAGGAATTGGGGGAAGAAGCCGGCCCCGGAGTGGCTGACGCTCACTGCAGCCGTGGTTGCGCCTTCGGAGATTTCGACAACGACGGGGATCTCGACGTTCTCATCGTCAATCTGAATGAGCCTCCCTCGTTGTTGCGCAACGACATCAAGCAAAAGCAGAACTGGATCAAGGTCAAGCTCGAGGGAGTCAAATCCAACCGCAGCGCGATTGGGGCGCGGGTGCTGGCTCACTACGGCGGCAAAGTGCAAGCCCAAGCCGTGCTCAGCCAATCCAGTTTCTACTCCTCGAACGATTCGCGGCTGCACTTCGGCCTGGGTGGATTTGATTCGGTTGATCTGGATGTCTACTGGCCCAACGGTCTGCACGAACAATACAAGAGCCTTTCGGCGAACCGGCTGATCACTCTGCGCGAGGGATCGGGAATTGTCCGCAACCGGGGTTGGGA
>PMHI01000677.1 GCA_003156615.1 Acidobacteriaceae bacterium
CTTCGCGGCCTTCAACTCCGCATATGCCGGAGCCGTGGTGCCGGCCGATTTTCGATAGGCCGCCAAATGGTCCTCGCCCTCCTTTACTTGTAGCGTCGCGAGCGATTCTTTGGCCTGGTTGGCATGGGAAGATGTCCGATACTTGCTGAGATAATCCAGCCATCCCGGAATGGAATGAGCACGCCCGGCTCGAAGGTATTCCGCTAACTCTTCATCAGGGGCGGCGACGAATTGAATCTGTACTCCCCGTTTCAGCGGTGGAGGTGCCGTCACTCCTGCTGGCGAGGAACTAACCACGCGGCCCTGAACTACCGCAAGCTCGGCCAGTTCCGCCGGGGTTGACCCTTCATTTTTCTCTAGTTTCAGGTTCGCGGGAACCACACAGGTAGCAGCCGAGTCCCGCGTGACGGTCATCACCCCGTCAGCCCGGCGCTCCATTGACGTTGCCCCTGCCAGCAGCACTTTCTCCAGCTTGGAATAAGCGGACTTGTCAATTTTCTCGCCCTCTGCGCAAGCCCTCACCTCCGCCTTGCCGTTAATGGTGAAATCGGCAATTTGAACGTAAGCCGCCCCGTTCGGCCCATCATAGAGCTCGATCGCGTTAAGCGACGCTTCCTTGGCGCCGACACCGATTTGAGGAATCGAAGTTGAAAGCGATACCGCAACCGCAGTGCATACAATGACCCGAAACGCACAAGTCCAAGATCCACGAAGCGATGACGCCATATTTTTCCCGGAGGCTCGCGCCGCCAGTGAGGCTCGAAGCACTGAGCCACTGGGCTGCCAGAGGTACCGACATGATACTCACAGATGTGGTGAAGTCAAGTATGGCACCCGCCCACCCATCCCACCAGAAGACGAACCAGCCTTATCCCGCGGTCCTGTTCGTTCATGCCGGGCCTCCTTCCCCCACTTCGGTGGGATCGCGCGCTTGATTCGTATCGCTCTCTTGCTGTAAGCTGGCAGTTTTGCCGGCGGACTGAGCGGCGCGTAGGTCGATTTTTAGCCGGCCACGCAGGCCGCAAATCGACCGAACCCACCAATGATATGAATGCGGGTCCTCAAGCTCTCCGACCGAGCCGTGAACCGAAGGCAGAAGGCGCCAATCGTCAGCCCTTTTCGGCGGCGACGGATATTTCCATTCGCCTTTGGACGGCTGCTCAGTTACGGAGTAATCCTCCGGATGTTTCCTGGAACACAGACAGTGGCCTGGTTTTACTGATCGGCGACGTGCTCGGCGCGGCTCGAGGTGTTCCCGCGGACGAACTGCGATTCGGACTGTCGGCTCACTTCAATTGCGCGGCGCAAGCAATGAAGGCAGCCAAGTCCATTGAGCAGTCGGTGACGGAATTTTCAAAACAGCGTCCGAACGATTGTTTCGGCGCTGCCATCGCGGTCCACCCTCCCGTTGAACCTCGGCCTTTTCTCGAAGGGGATCCCAGCCCGGTTTCCCCTGCTTCCTCTCTGCTGCAACAGGCCCAGCCGGGCCAAATATTGGTGAGCCGCGAAACATACGAGCACCTTCGGGACGTACCTGGAGTGCAGTTCCGCACATTGAATGCGGATGCCGATTCGGGGGGCAGGGGGGACGCCGAGCTCCTCTGGACCTCTCCGGAAGCCTATGCCTTATTCGCCAGCCATCTGCAAGAGGCGGTTGGGAGACAACCGATACGCGAGGAACGAAATCCTCCCGCGAACGCTGAAGAAATTCTCACGTCTCAGCCACCGAATACGCAATCCTACGATTTCCCAGAAGTCGCTTATTCCACCACCAAGTTGTCCGCGCGTGACCCAGAAGAAAGCGAAGTCAGTTGGCTGGCTTCCCACTGGCTTCTGGTATCTGGCGTTGCTCTGGTTCTGGCCTTAGCAACGGCTTACGCCGGTTCCGCGCTATACAAAAGATCGTCGGCGGTAAATTCCACCGGTTCGCAGCCGGCCCCCAGCCAACCGCCGTCTGGCGGCTCCACTTCGGTCGACTCTCACCCGGTACAGCGCGCGAATGTGTTACCTGGCGCTAGCAGCACCAGCCGAAAGCCGGAAGCCCCGAAGCCAATTCAGGCTCCCCCAAAGCCCCCCGAAGTAAAGGCGGTTGGCGAATTTGAAGGCTTCACTGCCAGAGACATTCCAATACTTCTCAAAAAAGCTGAATCGGATGCCGGCTCCGGTGACTACGAATCGAGCCGTAATGAATACAACATCATCTTGCATCTGGATCCCGCGAATCAGGCTGCCAAGGCGGGTCTTTCCAGGGTAAACCTGAGCGTCGACGGCAATCACTAGATGGTCTACCCTCGCTCAACGATAGGAAAAGCAGACCGGCAGTAGGTTTCCCCATCCGAATTAGCGGACTGGTTGCTGACCAGCAACTGCCTGCCGTGGCGTGTGCCGCTGCAGCTGATCCCGATGTTATTCCAAGACAATCCGCACCCATTGACTGCGCGTCCTGACTCCGGTCTTCGAAAAGAGTTGCGGACGAGTGGCCCGCAATTTCGGCGACGGCAAAGCTAGGAGAATTCCGGGAAGGCCGGTTCTCGCAATGGTTCTAGCCTGCGGGGGACGTCAACTGGCCGCCCCCTTGCCCTCTCTCGCACTCCCTGCTTCAAAAGGCCTACGGAAGAGACGATCACTTGCCTTTTGCGTCTACACCACCGGGAATGTGGACGGTCGTCATTCTGGTACGATTAAATTCCTGGAAGCCGCCGGATGAAGTCCTTACGGAGGACCCATCCGGCATCAGGCGTTAGCGGAACACCGCGGCATAAGAGACTAGGAGGCGGACACATGCGCCGACTGTCCCTGGTGGAGCCGTCCCGCAGTTTCTTTTCCTATGAACCCAGCCGGCCCGTTGATCGCGCCTCCAATTTCAATCTCAGAGGCCTCCAAGCGGCTCCTACCGTGGCTCGTTGCTGTCGCTCTTTTTATGGAGTCGCTCGATACCACGATTCTCAATACGGCCGTTCCCGCCGTCTCTTCTGCCCTCGGCGTCGCTCCCCTCAGCATGAAGGCGGTGCTNNTGGCGGTCTTCATCCCAATCAGTGGCTGGATGGCGGACCGGTTCGGAACCCGTCGTGTATTCGCATCTGCGATTGGTCTGTTCATCCTCGGGTCCTTTCTGTGCGGAATGGCAAGCAACATCCACTTGATGGTCGCTTTTCGCATCCTGCAAGGTGGCGGGGGCGCGATGATGGTGCCAGTGGGCCGGCTTACGCTGGTGCGAACATTTGCCAAGTCGGATCTTCTGCGCACCATGAGCTTTGTCTCTATACCAGCCCTGGTGGCGCCCATGCTCGGACCCATCGCCGGCGGTCTTATCGTCGGGTATCTTCACTGGCGCGTCATATTCTTCCTTAATATTCCAATTGGAATCGCGGGTTTGATTCTCGTTTATCTGCATTTGCCGGACTACCGCGAAGAGCAGACCCCTCCGCTCGATGTTGTCGGGCTCATCCTGTTCGGTTCTGGGGTCGCTTTACTGTCTTATGTGCTGGAGATATTCGGCGAGCACACACTGAGTGCGGGCGCGATGTCCGGATTGCTGCTGTTGTCCATTGCCTTGCTTGCCGGATACGGAATCCACGGGAGCAGTCTTCCATTCCCTCTGCTGAAGCTCAGGCTATTCAGCATTCGCACGTTCCGCGCCGCCGTAAGCGGCAGCTTCTTCACTCGTCTTGGAATAGGCGGAGTGCCATTTCTCCTGCCGCTCCTCTATCAAGTAGGCTTGGGCTTCACCCCGATTCAGTCCGGTCTGCTCCTCATGCCCCAAGCAATCGGCTCCATGAGCATGAAAGCAATGATGCCTCGAGTTCTAAGTCGTATCGGGTATCGTGGCGTGCTGATCTCCAACACTATAATTCTCGGCGCCCTTCTGATGGTATTTGCAACGATCGGTCTGCGAACGCCGGTTTGGGCCATCGTGCTGCTGGCCTTCTTTTATGGAGCGTTCACGTCACTGCAATATACCAGCATGAATACGCTTGTATTCGCTGACATAGCGGAACAAGACACCAGCAGCGCCAGTTCCATCGCGAGCACCACGCAGCAGATGTCGATCAGCTTCGGAGTAGCGGCAGCGGGGCTTGCGACAGCGTTTTTCGTTCCCAGCACGCACTCGAATCCAACCGAAATGATTCGTGGAATCCACAAGGCTCTCATGGCTCTCGGGGTGTTGACCGTGGTATCGACGATTGTCTTCCGTAGTTTGAGAAGCGGCGATGGCGATGATGTGAGCCTGCATAAGGGTTTTCATCCGGGAGGATGATGCGACGGATTTTGTTCGTGCCGTCGTTGCTGAACGAACGGCTCCGAGACGGTTAGGTGAACCTGCTCTGTCATGGTCATCCTTGTCCGGCTTGACTCGAGAGAACAGAGGCCGGCAGATTTCAGGAACCGGCCCGGAGATCTTCGGCGGCACTCGCTCTTATCGGTTGTCGTACCACTCTTTATTTCCACCGGAGGCGCTCATGTGACAAGGTCGAGGCGCGCTCTGCCGAGCCCTCGGAGACTGTGGCCCTGGGAGGTTTAGTTCAAAACCTCAGAGTGCGCCCACCCCGCAACGCAAACTTCCATTTTCTTAGCCGCTGACAACGTCCGCATCGCTTTCTCATGGGACTCATCTAACAAGCCATGGGTAAGGGATTGGCTGTTTCAGTGCTGGATCTTGTGGGCATGCGCGCCGGGGAGCCCGCGGGCAGTGCAATTGCCCGATCGGTGAACCTGGCGCAGCACGTGGACCAGTGGGGATACAAGCGCTATTGGCTGGCAGAGCATCACTCCATTCCTGGACTGGCTTGCTCGGCCACGCCCGTACTGATTGGGCATGTGGCGGCAGCGACAAAGACGATTCGAGTGGGCAGTGGTGGAGTCATGCTGCCAAACCACGCACCGCTCATAGTGGCGGAACAATTCGGGACACTGGAAGCTCTGTACCCCGGTCGAATTGATTTAGGGCTGGGACGGGCTCCGGGCGGCAGCTTTCAAACCATGCGGGCGTTGCGAAGAGATTTGCAGCAGAGTGGCGAAGATTTTCCGGCACTGCTTGCGGAATTGCAAACCTACCTGGGGCCGGAGCGGCCAGGGCAAGCGGTGAAAGCGATTCCCGGACAGGGGAGCAATGTGCCGATCACCCTGCTCGGGTCGAGCGGCTTCAACGCGCAACTCGCCGGGATGCTGGGGTTGCCATTTGCCTTTGCAGCCCACTTTGCTCCTGACCATTTATATGCGGCAGCTCAGCTCTACCGCGACCAGTTCCGGCCAAGCAGAACACTTCGGACGCCGTACTTCATGGTAGCGGTGCAGGTGATTGCGGCGGAGACGGATGCGGCAGCCAAGCGATTGTTCACGACGCCCCAGCAGCGATTTCTGCGGCTAATCCGAGACCAGCCGGTGGAGTTGCTGCCGCCCGTAGACTCCATGAAACTGCTTTGGCAGGTCGATGAGCGGGCGGCGGTAGAGAACAAATTGAGAGCGGCGATTGTGGGATCGGATGCGACGGTGAAGGCAGGACTGGAGAAGTTGGTCGAGGATACGGCTGCCGACGAGGTAATCGTTGTAACTGATACCTATGAACACGCGGACAGGATTGAATCGTATCGGCGAGTGGCCGGCGTTGCCGCCATCATCGAGGTAAAGCCAAGCGTAGCCGTGGAGGCCTAAAGCAGAGCGACAACCGCGCTTCGGCTTCCTCGCCGGCCGAGCTGCACAATCCCGCTCAATCGGTCCTACGCTGGAGCCCGAATCATCTTCCAACGTATGGCCTGAAATCGTATTCACGATACACGATGCTCAGAATGAGCCCCCACTTCTTGGCTACCGGAAGAGCGCAAGATTGATGGCGTCGGCCATGGCCTGATAGCCAACATCGTTAGGGTGAAGATGGTCTGGCGACGCGAAACGAGCCAACAGTCGGCTGGGATGGTCCGGATCGCGCAAAACCGCGTCGAAATCGAGCACACCATCAAAGGATCCGCTGGTCCTGATCCATCGGTTGACCGCCTGCCGGACCGCTTCCTTGGATTCCGAATAGTAGCCAGAAATGCCAAAGCCTTCAAAAGGAGTGATGGTGGCGCCAATCAACTTCACGCCGTTAGCGTGAGCGCGGGAAATGAATTGGAGGTAGGCGTCGATCAAGTCTTGAGGAGTGCAAGGAACCGCAGGGTCGGCAAGGTAGGTCCCGCCCAACTGTGCGCCGGAAAAACCGATGTCGTTGAGACCCTCGAGCAGCACAACGTGCGTTACGCCCGGCAGCGCCAGGACGTCCCGGTCGAAACGAGCTAAGGCGCCGACACCAAAGCCTGCGGTGATACCAGCGCCGTCTTTCAGAACTCGGTTACCGACTATGCCTTCATTGACCACTGCCGCCCTGGAGGTCTCAGGCGTCTTTCCCAGACGACGGATGAGATCACTTGGCCAGTTGTGGTCCGCATCCATGGTGGACCCATCGCCATCCGTTACCGAGTCTCCGAACGCCACCACGAGACTCTGAGACGCCTGAGCTGGAACGAGCACAGCGGTGAGTAGGATTGATGACTCAGACACCGCTCCAGCTTCGATGTTTTCCGCACGAGTATGGTCACCGTGTTGCGAGATGACAGCGCGTTTGAGGGCGAGCCCATGCAGCGTCGGAGTGGCGACCCGCTCGGGGAAATACAGGCTGATGCTGATCTCGGCTCCGGAAATGACGGGAAAGGCGATCGGGTCACTGACGACGGGCGCCCCCGCGGGGACCGTGATCGAAGTACGCCCCCCGAAACTGACACTCTGAATCGAGNNCCATATTCGTTAGAAAGGCGAATGCAGATCTGGTCTCCTCCAATCGATACCCGCACGCGCTCTCGCACGGTCTGGTCTTCGATCTTGAGCAGCGGTTCTTCTGGATTTAGGGTCACCGACTGGGGGCTGGCCGCCCAAGTGGCGATCCAGGCATTTCGCGGAGCCGCATCCAGTTGCGGCGCTACCAGAAGAAAGCAAACCAGAGCACAATTTCGTGGTCCTCGCATGCGATGGACTCCTCGCGGGGTCAAAGCGGACGTTGTGAAGATCGGACACGCTCAAAGCGCTGCTCTTACTTCATCGTCGAATAGTCTGTCGGACGCATGTAGACTTCGTCCACCTTATATTCCTCGCCTGCCTTTTCTATGAGCGGTATGGCCTGTTTCCTATATTGCGGGAAATCCGGGTCGGCATGAAGTGCGTCCCAATTTTTCTTGGCTTCTTCCTGGCTGGGATGAGCCACGAGGTAGACGAATGTGTCGGCCCAGGCGGGATCATCATTGTTGGGTACCCAGTAGCCGACGACATTGAGATCGTGCTTGGCTTGCAGCTTTGAAACATCGCGAAAGATCGACTCGAGTGCCGATATCTTGCCCGGCACCGTGTGATAGACCATAAGCTCAAAGACACGATTGTTGTCGGCCCTCACTTGTTTCACGGACATGAGGCGGACACTAAGCAAAGATCCAGCAGCGAAAGAGACGAGCGCGGTGCTGCATAGGATCCAATTTCTTGATTTAGAGCGGCACGCCGCGGTCGGGGCTGGTTTCGTTTTCGTCTCCATAATTTCACTCTCCTTTGTGATTAGCCAATTGCCATGTACGGATGTCTGGACAGGAGGGCTGTGCGATATTTCACGCGAAAATACTCCTCCCTGAAAAGGCGAGGAGTCGTCCGGCAATGTAGGGCGGAATATCCCAGCCAGACAGGATGCATACCTGTAAAAGATCCAAAGCTCCGACGCTCCGGCCGGCCACAGCGATTGCCGACAGCGCCTCCGGCTTCTGCAGATTGCCCAGGTGCAGAATCTCAATCATGGGCTATTCCGCTGTTTCACCCCTGATTTAGTTTGCCGTCAGCGATGCCCGGATAGATTCCACAGCAATCCCTCTGACGCCTGCTTGCCATAGACGGCGGCTTTCTCAAATCGTTACCAATTTTCGACTGTAATTCACCGAGGTCGAGGAGGCGGTTGTGCGACTTAAGGGTAAGCAATCCAGGATTTTCCTTGGTGGGGCTGATCACGGAACGGCAAGACGGGGACCGATTCGTTCTTTCTCCGGCCGCACGCTTTAAAACCGAACGCGAGATCGAGGAGTATCGCCGATTGCAGCCGTTCGAACCATGGCAATACGGCCGAGGACACCGCGACTGCTGTCAGTCGAGAAAGGACGCCCCGGCTCCGATCCAGTATTCCGCCAGGGATTTTAGATTCTTCTTGTAGGTGCGGGTAACGGTGTATTCCTTCCCGCCCTTCACCCGGAGACCGTACTCTCCCGTCGAGCCCGGCCCGATCTCTTCCACAAACGAAGTGTTCACCAGAATCGAGCGATGGATCCGAATGAATCCGTGGGGCTCAAGCTTTTCTGCCACCGCTGAAATCGACTCGCGCAGCAGATAGGAACTCGAGTTCTGCTGCAACGACACGTAGTTGCCTTCCGCTTGAACGGCAACCACGTCGCCAAGATTAAGGAAGAGAATTTTCCCTTTCACCTTGATGGCAACGCGGGGAGACGTCCGCTTGCCAAGCGCCTGCAGCATGGGAAAAGCTTCCATCAATCTGGCCGCTCGTTCCTCTGCGATTTGCGGGAAGTCACGGCGTGCGATAAGGCTCATGGCCAGCTCGAAAATTCTCGGTCCAATAGTGGCTTTGAAAATGGTCGGAGACAATACCCACTTGACGGGATTTGGACATAGCCACTATCATCCCGCTACTAGTCCAGTGCGATTCCACTCCAATGAAGAGAGTTGCCTCCGGGATTTTGCCCGTGATCGCCGTCGACCGGAAATTCCCTAAGCCTCTGCACAAGCAGATCTACGAGGCCTTTCGCACAGCCATTGTCGATGGCGCCTTGCACCCAGGACAGCGTATACCGTCAACCCGCGGGCTTGCTTCCGAACTCGGCGTGTCGCGGTTCCCCGTCCTGAACGCGTACGCCCAGCTCATGGCCGAAGGCTATTTCCAGAGCCGCGTCGGCGCTGGAACTGTAGTTTCCAGTTCTCTCCTCGATCAATTCGCATCGAGCCCGCCGGTCGGCAAGCGCCTCACGGCAACCCGCTCGGGGTTTCGGCCGGTCGCGCGCCGTTGTTCGATCCTCCCCGATCTTGGAAGTACCCCCTGGCTGCGGGGTTGGGGAGCCTTTGGTGTGGGGCAAGTGGCCTTTGATCACTTCCCACTCCACATCTGGTCGAGCCTGGTCGCGCGCCGCTGCCGCAATATGGACGCGAAGTCATTTCACTATGGTGACCCGATCGGCTCCAAGGCTCTCCGCGACACGATCGCAACCTATCTGAGGACAGCGCGCTCGCTGCACTGCGAAGCGGAGCAGATCATGATTGTCAGCGGCTCTCAGCAGGCGCTCGAGATTTCGGCTCGCGTTCTCCTCGACCCTGGCAGCCGCGTGTGGATCGAAGAACCTGGATACCGCTTGGCGCGATCCGTGTTCGCGTCGACTGGCTGTCGCCTCGTCCCCGTTCCGGTCGACAAGGATGGTCTAGATGTCGCTGCCGGCATCAAGCAATGCCGCAAGGCGCGAGCTGCGCTGGTTACGCCCTCTCATCAATTTCCACTGGGCGTAACCATGAGCGCCTCGCGCCGCTTCCAACTGTTGGAGTGGGCCCAGGACATGGACTCCTGGATCATCGAGGATGACTACGACAGCGAGTATCGATACGAGAGTTTGCCCATCGCTTCCTTGCAGGGGCTCGACGTGAACGCCCGCGTGTTATACGTTGGCACCTTCAGCAAAGTCTTATTCCCTTCTCTGCGCCTCGGCTACGTTGTGATTCCAACCGACCTCGTCGAACGTTTTCTGACCATCCGCCGCGCCATGGATCTCGGGCCGCCAACCTTCTTTCAGGAGGTGCTTGCCGACTTCATTGATGAAGGCCACTTTGCGCGCCACATTCGCAGAATGCGCGTCCTCTACCGCGAGCGCAGGAGTGCGCTGGTAGAGAACATCAGCAAGGAATTTGGGTCCATGGTCGAGGTACACGGCAGCGAAGCCGGCATGCATCTGACTTTGACACTGCCGACGAGCAGCCATGATGTCGAAATCGCCGAGAGAGCGGCTCGCCAAGACCTTAGGGTCTGGCCTCTCTCTCCCGCCTATCTGGGCCAGGAGGCCCGCCCTGGCTTCATCTTAGGTTTTGGCAGTACCCCGGCAGCGGATGTTCCCCGCGCCGTTCGCAAGCTGCGCAATCTGCTTGACGCAAAGTGAGAACCGTAGTCGACAGAACGGATTCCCACCAAGCCTACGTTGCCACATCGACTGGCAATCGATGTCCTGGGGCTCTCCGCTGTCTACGGAAAAGTATCCATCGTGATGAGCAGCGCCTCTTGCTTGCGACGGGGCAAGCGTTCGATCTGCCCGTGCGGGCCGAATCAAATGCGGCGATTCGGTTGCAGCGCGAATGCGCTACCATAGCGGAAGAGGTGGAAGAATCCATGGAACAGGTATCAGTCAAGAATCCTGCTGTGCTTAGCGGCGAGCCAGTCTTCCGTGGGACGCGGGTTCCGTTCAAGGCGTTGACGGATTATCTGGAAGACGGCGAGAGCCTCAGTGAGTCTTGGAGCAGTATCCGAGCGTGACGCGCGAAGCGGCGTCTGCGGCGCTGGAAGAAGCGCGGGACAGCCTGGTGGCGCATCTGCGATGAAAGTTCTGATCGACGAGTGCGCTCCTAAGGTAGTAAAAACGAGTAGGGCAAGAGAGAGACGGTCCTATGGCGGAAGTCGACGAATTAGCTGAGCACATCGAGCATGCTGGGCACGCCGGGAGCCTCGGCAAGTATCTAGGCGTCACCATGGCATGTTTGGGCGTGCTTCTGGCTCTCTGTGCGGCCATGGTCGGAGGACAGCGCACCGAACTCATCGCCACCATGGTGGAACAAACAAACACCGCCATGAAGTACCAAGCCGTCTCCACGAAGTACCGCGTCCTCTTGGCCCAGCTGCGGCAACTGCACTCGCTGAACCCCGACGTCGAGCGCTTCAACCAGTGGGAGGAGGAATCCCGAAAACTCGTCGCTCAAATCTCCTCTGGCGACGTGGCCCGAGCCGCACGCGTCAACCGCTTGGAGAATGCCAAGAACCTCAATGCCGAGATTCCCACGCACGAAGACCTCACCGGTTTAGCCGCGGACATCCGTGCGCTGGGTACGGAAAAGGAGGAGGCGTTGGAATGGTCGGAGTCCTACGAGCCGGCGATCCGAGCCCATTCCATGGCGGCCGAGCACTACGAGTGGGCGCAATTGGCCTGCGAAATCGGCATCGTTATCGCCTCTATCGCGCTGCTCTTCATGAGCCGTCCGGCCTGGCACGCCGCCCTGATTCTCTGTGCCACCGCCGTCCTCATCGTCGGCATTACCTTCGTCTCGGCGTCCAGCCAGCTTCATGGCGCCGAGCAGAAGATCCACGACGCCGGCCAAAGATTCACCAGCCTCAATGGCGAACAACGCGACAAAGAGGCCGACGAAGAATTACTGAAATCAGTCGAAACCGAGAAAACCCCCACAGTTGACCCCAAGTAGAGCAGAATGCGCGTCCTCTACCGCGAGCGCAGGAGTGCGCTGGTAGAGAACATCGGCAAGGAATTTGGATCCCTGGTCGAGGTACTCGGGAACGAAGCCGGCATGCACCTGACTTTGACATTGCCGACGAGCAGCCATGATGTGGAAATCGCCGAGCGAGCCGCCCGCCAGGACCTTAGGGTCTGGCCCCTCTCTCCCGCCTACCTGGACAAGGAGGCCCGCCCCGGCCTCATCTTAGGTTTTGGCAGTACCCCAGCAGCGGAGATTCTCCGCGCCGTTCGCAAGCTCCGCCACCTGCCCCAGCCTATAACCACCAAAACAAAAGCCGGATAGCTGTGATGGTCATGCTTCAGTGGGATCAGGATGGATAGCGACCAATGCGCAATTTATGCCATTTTTCCTATTTGTCGATCCCCTCGATCAGCGAACTCGTGTGATGTCCTGCACCCAGTTTGTCTCCCAGGTCTTGCCCTCGTCTGGCGAATCCGCTTGCTCCCAGTGGCACGCTGTCGGAGTGATGTTGGACCAGATGAAGCGCGCCCGAACTCGCTTTCCTTTGACCGTATCATCCCCATAGAAAGTGCCCACACCATTGTGGAAGCCTCCAATCATAGGCGGATCCAATGGTTCGGATGGTGTCCTGCTGTCGAGCCACCAGATTGACCACTGCTGGGTCTTTGGGTCGAAGGACCGCAGAGCGATACCGCGATAGGGAGCACCGGGAACGCTGAGCACGGTATCGTCCACATTGCTGTAACTCCCCATAAGCGGTTGATTCAACAACGTGCCTTCGAATTCAGTCCACTCATGATTATTGGCGAGTCGCTGCTTCAGCTTTCGATGATGGGCCTGCCATTGACCGACCAGGAAGTCGAAGTCGTGAAGACCGGGGACTGCACTCTCTGTCTGATTCATCCCGGGGCCCGAATCCTGGTGCGANNCCCCTTTTGAATTGCGGCGGTAGCCAATTATCAACAATCCTTGAACTTCGATTCGCCGATACGCGTTCATCGTCCCCTTTTGTGTATACCCACTTTCTATGGAACTCTCGATACCACACTTCCGAAGAAAAACGAACCTCTGTTCCGTCAGGTTTACNNGCTTCAGGTTCAACTGCACGGTTTCGCCAAAGCTGTTTCCCTTCGGCAGCTTCCCGACCTTTGTGATCTGCTGCACAACCGCAACGTGGGTCAAGTGCTGGCCGCCGTTTTCGCCATGTAAGACCTGCGACTCCACCCGATCCAGAGCGATGGCCACGTAGACGTCAGCGCTGTGTTTGTCGGAGGTGCCATCGGCTTCAATGCGGGTTCGAAGCACGCCAGGATTCCCGCCATCAACGCTCACCTCGCCGATGCGCACAGGAACCTTCGCCGCGGCGGCAGCTTCGTGAAACACTTTCTCCACCTGCTGCGAATCGTTGGCGCGCATTTCACTGGTTCCATCCACAATAATTTGGGGCGTGTACGGCGTGTTCAATCCAAGTGCATGGACATAGGCGACCTGTCGTTCCGTCATTGCTGACGAAGAGTTCGGATCTTTCCAGCCCTCGTGATCCCAGTAATCCACATGCTCACTGAGGACGATCAACTGCGCGCCAGCCACGGGCTGCGAAGTGTCCAATTTTTGAAGCAGGGCGTCCGCGGGAGGACAACTCGAACACCCTTCTGACGTGAACAGCTCAACCAGAATGGGGTGAGAATCTCTGTCAGTTGTCTCAGCAGACGCGGTCGCGCGGTCCCTTGACAGGCCGCGCCCCTCGGATGTGAGCGCAGTTTGTACAAATAAGAAACCGCAGAATAAAACCGCGCACACCGATGATGGCACCAACCTGACCCCAGACATAGCAACAATATTGAGGAAGAACATGGTCAGCGGCAATAGCCACTTGACCCGATTTTGCGCTAACCATTCGAGGCTATCCCCTGAATGGGTCTGGGAAGGGCACGGCTTCAGCCGTGCCGCAGAGTTAAAAAAGACGCGGGCTTTAGCCTCTGAGGTCCAAGCTCTTCGGGATGACATCTTTTCGGGCCCCGACAGCTTCCTTCTGCCGCTCGCACCCGCTTAGCCGACCCGCCAGGCTCGTTGAGAAACTGGGCGCGCGTCAGTCGGTTTTGCGGATGTAGCTTTCGGGGACCGACCTTTGCGGACATAGTGCGGGCACAGGAACGGTCGCGGAGATAAGTTGTAAGGAGGAACCTCAGGAAAACCGCGTAAATACTGAAAGAATTGGCTGCCCCCCAGGGATTCGAACCCCAATATGCTGATCCAGAGTCAGCTGTCCTACCGTTGAACGAGGGGGCAGTGATTTGTTGGAGCCAACCCATCACCGGACCTTTCTCATTCTATGGTTGAGGGCGAAGCGCGGTCAAGATGGACGGTGTTACCACTGTTACCACAGATTTTGCGCGCCTGATGACCGAACGAGCAGCGAGTCTAAGAAAAGCGTACTGACTCATTAACGATGTCACAAAGACTTTTCTCCGCCAGGGTAGAATCGGCTTTGCGCCTGCCCGCGAGGAGGAATCCATGTCACCGGTGTTCGAGAACATCTCCGCGTCCACTGTCGATTATGCCGAGGTCGTCCGCCGGCCGCTCGAAGCTGAGCGCTGCGCTCTTCTCGTGGTGGATATCCAGGAAAAACTTCTGCCGCCGATTTTTCAGAAAGACCAATTGGTGCGCAACTCGAAGCTGCTGATCCGCGCGGCAGGTATGCTCAAGATTCCTGCGGTCATGAGCACGCAATATGCGAAGGGACTGGGCAAAACCGTGCCCGAGCTCGCTTCCCTGCTGCCGGAAACCGAAGCCATCGATAAAGATCGATTCTCTTGTTTCGGCAGCGAGGTTTTTTGTACGCTGCTCAAGCGGCTGCCTGGCAACCGAAACACCCTGCTGCTATGCGGCATGGAAAGCCACATCTGCGTGATGCAGACAGCGCTGGCGGCGCTGCGAGAAGGCTATCTCCTGCATGTCGCCTCGGATGCAGTAAGTTCGCGAACGGAATGGAATTGGAAGATCGGCCTAGAACGAATGCGGGCCGCCGGTGCAGTGATTTCTTCCACCGAGATGATGATCTACGAACTGATGCGCTCTTCGTCTTCGCCAGCGTTCAAGGACATGCTAACGCATCTGAAGGGATAGAGGCCGCGTCAAGCGGGGTTCCCATTAGCCTGCTTCGGGCTCCTTCTTTTTTACCCGCACAACCGTGATCTTGGCGATGCCCTCTTCAAATGTGGGCGGCTTCAGCTTGGCAGCCATGCGGCGCATCACATCTTCAGGAACAACACGGTCGCGGCGCTGGTGGCGCTCAATGCAGACGTCGAGTGGTACGTCGAAGAAGACCGCGTGCACTTCGTATTGGTAATCCTTGGCCAGCTTGATCCAGTGCTGGCGTTCCTGCGGTGTGAGGTTCGTGGCGTCCACATAATTCATGGGACGCTTGGCGATGAGCCTGGCTTTGAGCATGGAGCGGAGATTGGAAAACACGAGGTCTTGAAAACGCTGCTCGCGAACATCGTCAAAGAGCAACGAGCGCACCATGTCGCTGGAGAGCGGGACTACGTTGTGGCGCTTGAACCACGAACTCTTGCCCGAGCCTGGCAGTCCGATCGCCAGAACCACCACACCTTTCGGGGCACGCTGCACCGCCGCAGCAGTTGCTGGAATTGTCGGCGGCGCGGCCGCCGCAACCGGCGGGGTCGGTGCATGCCCTACCGCTTCTCCAGCCTCCGCTAACTCCTCCTCTGCTGGCTCTGCGGGTAGGATCGGGATGGATCCTTTGACTGCAGCAGGTGTAAAGGCCTGAGCTACTGCCTGCTCGCGCCCGCGGCCACCTCGTCCGCGCCCACCGCGGCGACGGCGGCCGCGGCCGGTAGAACTGCTAGGAGCACCGTCGGAGGTTGCGGGTCGCGCCTCGGACGGCCGTTCTTGCGACTGCGGTTCCTGGGACTGCGGTTCTTCGGACGGCTCTTCTTGGGAGCTGGAACGCGGCGCCCGGCGAACGGGTCGAGGCTCCGGGGGAAGCGGAGTTGGATCTGAGATCTCAGATTCTATCTCCCCGCTGTCGGAAACTGGGTCCGGCGGCTGTTCCGCTTCGAAATACGCTGGCTGCAAGGGCGGAGGAGCAGGCTGGTCAGAGGGTTCTGCGGGCTTCTTTTTGCGGCGTTGCAAGCGCTCACGCATCCATTTGCGCATGTACGGCTTTTAACACAGATGCGAGGGCGGGATCAATCGGCCAAGCCTCGGGACGAACCACGTGCGATAGCGGCGCAGGGAAGCGAGCCAAGGGCGCGATTGCCTCGCATTATTGCGTAGCCAGGAACGCTTTGCTCAGGATGAAGTCCCAACGACACACAGAGTCCGGTTCGAGCACTACAATGTCATCATGTCCGAAGCAATCCCTCCCGCGATCCGCGGCCAGAAATACATCTCTCTCACCACGTTCCGCAAGAACGGGGCAAAGATCGCGACCCCAGTATGGTTCGGGGAAGACGCTGACAAGCTGTACGTGATGACGCGCAGCGATATGGGCAAGACGAAGCGCATTCGCAACAATCCCCAGGTTACGGTCGCTCCCTGCACCATGCGGGGGAAAGTGATTGGGCCTGAATTCGCGGCATCGGCGCGCATTCTGCCGCCGGAAGAACATGCCCGC
>PMHI01000240.1 GCA_003156615.1 Acidobacteriaceae bacterium
ACCCCGGGGTCAAAGAAGGCGCGATAGACGATCAACTGACGGCGGCCCTCGAACAAATCGAGCAGGCTAACCTTGCCCTTGGGTCCGTCGAACTCGTACTTCTTCTCGACCACCGTCCACGGCATCCGTCGACGCTCGGCGGCTAGCGCATCTCGGGAGCGGGTCAATGCCTTCTCCTTCACGAGGAGTTTCTGCTGCGCAGCCTCCCACTCCTGCTGCGACACGATCGGGGGTGTCTTCATTGCGAGATGCTCTTTCGCGCGTTCCTTGTTCGTCGACATTTTCATCTCTCCTTATGATTCAGATTGTGGTTCAGATCTGGGACGATTTCTTCTGCAGTGCTCTTTTTGCGAGAAACTTTTACCGCCAATGCCGCCAGGCCGCCGGTAGAAATCGCCCCGGCGACGACTAATCCCATGGTTGCCAAACAGAATGGACACATCGTCTACCTCCTCGGTGGCCAACTCGACCGTTAAGCCGCCTCTATAGGGATGACGGGGAAGGTCGGGTGATTTCGACAGGGAAAACAAAAAAATTCAGCCCCGCCTTTGAAGCAGAAGCTTGTGTGATACCACGATTGACCCCGGTCATCATACTGCTCTGTTTGCCATTGTCATATATCCTCCACCTCATTAAGACGTCTCGGGGACGCCTAATTCATCGCACCCTGAGTCACGGCGGACCTCCGCCGTCCGTGACACGACCCCGGAGGGCGTAGCAGTCGTCCGTTCTCCTCGCCGGATCAGCACAATTGCTCCAAGAATCGCGAGGGACGCCAACACGACGCGCGCGGTCAGCGGTTCGGAGGCGAACAGCCATCCCAGAAGCAACGCGACTACCGGATTGGCATACGCGTGCGTCGCGACCAGCGTCGGTGGGCACTGTTGTAGCAACCAGGTGTAGGCCGTGAATGCCACCACGGAGCCAAAGATAATCAGATATCCCAGCCCCAGAACGGAGCGCAGGGAAATAGCCGACCACTGGATCCTGTGAAGCTCCCCCGAGACGCCTGCTCCGATCAGCAGCAACACAGCCCCACAAAGCAGGGGGATCGCCGTGCGTGCCAAGGGTTCCTCTGGCAAATGGAGCTTGGGTGAGAGCACGACCGCTGCCGCCCACGACACGGATCCCAACAGGACCGCCGCCAGTCCGAGGAGATTCGAGTTCTTCATCGCGAGATCCGCTCCCGTCAGCAGCCCCACACCCAGTACGCCGATGCCGAGTCCTAAAAGACTGAGCCGGCTGATCTTCTGCTGCCCGGCCAACCAGCCTAAGACCAGGATGAACATGGGCTCGGTCGCAATCAATAGCGCTGCTAGTCCTGAAGCGACGGTTTGTTCTGCCCAGTACAGTATCCCGTGAGACACCAGAAAGAACAGCGCGCCTGCGATCGTTCCGGCAATCCAATGCTCGCTTTTGGGACGAAATCCGCGCCTCCACGTCCACGCGAATAGAATGCAACCGGCAACCGAAAAGCGGATTGCTGCGGTCACCAGCGGCGGAATTGTCTCCACCGTGAAGCGGATCGCCAGATACGTCGATCCCCATAGCAAGTAGGTCGCTGCGAACGCCAGCGCAAGCTTGATGACATACTCGCGGCGCTGCCGAGTTGCCAGTTCGCGCGACTGAGGTTGAGAAATAGTCATAAAGGCCTGCCTCGGATGCATTCTCTGGTTGGGTCCTCTTGCATGCGACCTGCCCATAATTGCGCCAATGACTATTAAGCACAAGTGATTTGTTCTTCACTAATCAGTTTAGAATATCTACATGTTGAATTTTGAGCGTTTACGCACACTCCATGCTGTTGCGGCACGCGGATCTGTGAACGCCGCCGCCACTGCCCTGCATGTAACAAACTCTGCCGTGTCGCAGCAGATTGCGAAACTCGAAAGCGAACTCGGGCAATCGCTTCTGGAACGAAGTGGGCGGGGTGTGCGTCTCACGGATGCTGCGGCCGCGCTGGTAGCCCACACGCAGCGCATGCTGTCTGAGATGGAGAGCGCTGAGGCCGAGTTCGATGCGCAGCGTAACAGAGTGTTTGGGCAGATTACCGTGGCCGCGTTTCCCACCGCTGCCCGCGGTCTCGCGCCGCCCGCATTGCAGAACCTCCGCAGCCTTTGTCCTCACTTGGAGGTAGTACTGACCGAAGAGGATCCTCCTGAGTCGATCCCGCTTCTGGTGCGTGGCGACATCGATCTAGTCATTGCCCAAGATTGGGAAAACGCTCCGCTGCCGCCGCTTGAGGGCCTCTCCAAAGCACCGCTGCTCGATGACGTTGCCGATATCGCCCTGCACCCGCGTCACCCGTTGGCAAAACGCGGGATGATCGACCTCGACGATTTACGGTCCGATCCATGGATTACATGGGGGCAAACGGGATCTCTGCTGAGTGATATGCACCTCCCCGCTCGATGGTGCGATCAATGGCTGGTTCATACCCTCCGATCGCGTGGTCATGAACCGGTGATTGCCCATACCGCTTGCGAACATGCGACGCAGCTCGCGCTTGTCGCCGCCGGACTTGGCGTGTGTGTGATTCCTCGCCTCGGTCGCGATCCGCTGCCTCGGGGAGTGCGCATCGTTGCCGTAAGGCCTACCCTTCGCCGACACGTCTATGCTCTGTGGCGTGCCGCGAACACGCGCCGAAGGGCAATCGGAGCTACGGTCGAGGCATTTCGAACTGCGTCTTCTGTGATTGCGAGAGTGCACCCGCCAATCGCGAGAAATGGAGTTGGGAAGCGGACGAAAGAAAATAGGAAGAATTAGCCCCGTCTCTGGAGCAGAAACTGTCTGACAGCGGGGTCCTCGGTCAGGCCAATCGCCCGGTCGAAGGCATCCAACGCCTCAGGTGTTTTCCCCAGCCGCTGCAACAGGTGAGCGCGAACCGCCCAGTACGGTTGATAGGCGGAGATAGCGTCCGCGTCGATCCCATCGAGCGCTGCCAGACCTGGTTCAGCTCCTTTCGCTTCGGCTACGGCCGCGGCGTATCCAGTTCGCGTGCCGAGCGTCGGCGATATTCGGATCAGCTGTTCATAGAACATCATGATCGCGTTCCACTGAATCGCGCCGCTCCGCGCCCGCTCGGCATGTACCGACTGAATCGCAGCTTCGAGTTGAAACCGGCCGGTGCGACCGCGACTCGACGCTTCGTCGAGATGCCGTTCCGCCTCTTCCATTAAGGGCAGGGACCACTTCTGGTAATCCTGCTCCGAGAGAGGCACATAACGGCCGTCGGTCGCCCGCCGCGCCGCCCGGCGGGCTTCGCAGTGGAGCATCAGAGCCAGCAGGCCGTGAACCTCGGGCTGCCCTGGCATCAACTGCAGGAGCACTCGTGCGAGCCAGATCGCCTCCTCGGCGAAATCGCGTCCGCGTTGGTCCCCACCGGCCATGTCATCCCAGCCGATTCCGAAGGCGGCGTAAATCGCCTCCAGCACGGCGTCCAGCCGCTGCGGCAATTCACGCTCCTGTGGAATTTCAAACCGGATACCTGCGTCGCGGATCTTCGTCTTAGCCCGCACCAGCCGCTGCCCCATCGTTGTGGGGGAAATCAGAAACGCGTGGGCAATGCGCGCGGCATCCAGGCCGAGAACTGTCTGGAGCATGAGCGGCGTGTGCATCCCAGGATCAATTGCCGGATGGGCGCACACAAACAGCAGTTTCAATCGTTCATCTGGAAATTCCGGCGACAAAGTCATGTGCTTGGACTCCTCTCTGAGGAGCGCGAGCGTGGGTTCGCTGGCCGCGGCTACTTGCCGATGACGCACAAGATCGATAAAAGAGCGGCGTGCCGTTGTCAGTAGCCACGCCTCTGGACTTTGGGGCACGCCGTCTCGCGGCCAAGTTTCGAGTGCCACTACGAGTGCATTGCTGACGGCATCCTCCGCGCTCCCCACGTCGTGCGTGTGCGAGGAAAGGTATGCCACCAGGCGACCGTAGGACTCGCGAGCTACCCGTTCGATTGCCCGGTGAGTGCTCTCTTGTGCGCCTCCACTCATCCCGTGACTCGACGCAGGTATTCCGGCGAAACGGGTCGCACCTCCACAGCACCGATCGCGGCGGCCGGGCATCGCGCCGCCCATTCGAGCGCCGCGTCCAGCGAGGGAAGCTCCAGGATCGTGAATCCCCCCAGTTGCTCCTTGGTATCCGCGAAAGGGCCATCCTGTACACGCCGCTTTCCATCCTTCAGTCGCACCGTGGTCCCGGTCTCCGGGGGTTGCAGAGGACTGCCACCGACGAAGATGTCGGCCTCGACGAGCGCCTTATGGTAGGCCCGCCACGCACCGAGGTAGGGATCATTTTCGTCGGCATTCCGTGCCGCAAAAGCTTGTGGTGGTTCGAAGATCAATAGAGCGAATTGCATCACCTTTTCTCCTGGGGAACAATTGTGAGCGCTTTTGCACTCCTAAATGTATGACGGATGAGACGCGGCCCATTCGACAGATTTCAGGAAATTTCGAGAAATTTCAAGTGGGCNNGAGTTGCCTGCCCGGTTACTTCGAGCCAAACACATCAGCAAGGGGAAGTCGGGTTCGAAGAACTGATCGTGCGCTTGGCTGAGAGGATGACGGGCAACCCTCAGCTTAAGTCGCGGCACTACGAAATGGACTCTCCTACTGTTGTCCAGGAAACAAGCCGAGCTGGCGAAGGATAAGCAACTGGCTCGTTTCCGTCCATTCTTCCTTTATCTTTCCATCCACAACGCGGAAGATGCTGATTCCGCGGCCTTCCGCTTTCTTCCCAGTCGCGGTCAGGCCGTTCCCACTGCCAGTGTTCGTGCCTCGCCCTCTCCACAAAACGGTCACAAAGTCGCCTTCTGCGACTTCTTTTTCGATGGTCAATTCGAGGTCCGGAAATGCGGCACGCCAACCGTGATCAACGGCCTCACTCTCGTCTAGACCTAGGTCCTTGGTGGTCTCATGATTCACGTAGTCTTTGGCGTAAATCTCAGCCGCCACCTCGAAGTTTCCGTGCGAAAGGATATCGGTGAAGACTCTGCGCACGACTGTCTTGTTCTTGTCGGCACGCAAGTCCTTGCCGAAGGCCGGCGTGACGCCGAGTATCGTCAGCACTGCCGCAACGAAGATCCGATTCACGTGAGACTCCTCCTGAACAACGATTCCTCAACTTCCGTGAGGCGAACCATCTTCCCAGACAAACACTTCTTCCACGCTCTTCCCAAATGCGCGTGCGAGCCTGAAAGCCAGCGGGAGCGCAGGATCATATTTACCGTTCTCAACAGCAATGATTGCCTGCCGCGAGACTCCCACGATCTCCGCCAGCTGCGCTTGCGTCCAGTCTTTCTCTGCGCGCAGGACCCGCAGCCGATTTGTCATCGGTAGTGCCTTGCTGCGATCACATACCCAATGCCGTAAAACAGGGCCATGAAAATCCACACGATGCCGACATTCAGCGGGCGCACGGCCTGCGCCTTCTGTAAGTATCCGTAGACAAATACAGC
>PMHI01000174.1:0-480 GCA_003156615.1 Acidobacteriaceae bacterium
CGGATTCTACGCCGGCATGTTCCACACCGCCCTGCAGATGATCACCGGCGGACGCGGCCTGCGCAACCGCTATCCCGCAGAAGCGGGCTACGAACGAATGCGCAAGCTCGCCGAACTTCCTGCGAACGGCGGCGACGAAGCTCGCCTGCTCGGCCCCGCCAAAGGCGACGGCAAACTCACTTTCGACAAGCTCACCGACCTCTATCATTCCGGCACGAAACACGAGGAAGACCAGCCCTCGCACCTGGTTATCGACGACACCAATATCTGCAACACCAGATGTGTGAAAGAATTCGGCAGCCCCTGCCAGAATTTCTGCCCCGCCAACGTCTATGAAATGGTGGACGATGCCACTCAACCCAACGGCAAGCGCATCAGCCTGAACCCGTCGAACTGCGTCCACTGCAAGACCTGTGACATCGCCGACCCCTACCAGATCATCACCTGGGTTCCGCCAGAAGGCGGCGGCGGCCCGAACTA
>PMHI01000174.1:532-3903 GCA_003156615.1 Acidobacteriaceae bacterium
CTACAGAGATACCGCGAATCGAAGGCGGCTACGCTGCGCGACGATTTCGGCGAACTCGGCCGCTATCGCGCCGCCAACGCCGCCCTCAAACCGCCTGCGCTCAGCGAGAACCGCGTCGTCTTCTTCGGCGACTCCATCACCGAACTGTGGCACCTCGACGAATATTTTCCCGGCAAGCCCTACATCAACCGTGGCATCGGAGGCCAGACCACACCGCAAATGTTAATCCGCTTCCGCCAGGATGTGATCGAGCTTCATCCTAGGGTAGTGGTCATTCTCGCCGGCACCAACGATATCGCCGGCAATACCGGCCCCATGCGCCTCGAAGACATCGAGGCGAACTACGCCTCGATGGCCGACCTCGCCCATGCCAGCCAGGTCCACATCGTGTTCTCGTCGGTGCTGCCCGTACACAACTACACGCCACAAGCGCAGATGTTTTTCGCCCAGCGCTCGCCGGAGAAAATCCTTCAGCTGAATCGCTGGCTGAAGAGCTACACAGCAGCACACGCCGACTGCGCCTACCTCGATTACTTCAGCGCCATGGTGGACGACAAGGGCTACATGAAGAAAGACCTCACCGACGACGGCCTACACCCCAACGCAACCGGATTCAAACTCATGGCTCCGCTGGCCCAGGCGGCGATTGAGAAGGTTCTCGGGACGCAGTGGACGGCCCTGGACTGGAAGGCTCTTCTACCGCACACGGCCTATAATGGNNACGACCAGCGCTTGTGCCCCTCACCGACAAATTCCGCCGCCCCATCACCGACCTGCGGATCTCCATCACCGACCGCTGCAACTACAAGTGCGTCTACTGCCGCACCGGTAACGAGGGCGCGCTCTACGGCGACCTGCCCTTCGCCGATTATCTGCGCATGGCGCGCGTGCTCGTCGGGATGGGAGTTACGAAGGTTCGTCTTACGGGCGGTGAGCCGTTGTTACGCCAGGGCGTCGTAGATTTCGTCCACAACCTTGCCCAACTCCGCGCGCCAAACGGCGTGAACGGCGGGGAGCCGCTCGACATCGCGCTCACGACCAACGGCCATCTTCTGGCCGATCTCGCGCAACCGCTCAAGAACGCCGGCCTCTCGCGCGTCACCGTCTCCATGGACGCCGTCGATCCCGACCGCTTCGCCCGCATCACCCGCGTGCCGAACGGATATGACCACGTGCTCGCGGGCATCCGCTCCGCCCGCCGCGCCGGGCTGTGGCCCCTGAAAGTGAATTGCGTGCTGATGCGCGGCTTCAACGAAGATCAAATCATTCCCTTTGGCATGTTCGCCCGCGAGGAGGGCGTCACCGTGCGCTTCATCGAATTCATGCCGCTCGAAGAAGGCCGCACCTGGTCGCCTGCGACGGTGGTGACGCTCGACGAAATTCTGGCCCGCATGGGCGAGTATCGTCCGCTGGTCGAGATCCCGCACGCGCGCTCGGAAACCGCCCGCCGCTACCGCTTCGACGACGGGGTCGGCGAAATCGGCATCATCGCCCCCGTCTCGCATCCCTTCTGCGGACACTGCAGCCGAATCCGCATTACCAGCGACGGCAAAATCCGCACCTGCCTGTTCTCGGTCTGGGACCACGACCTCCAGGCCCAGATGCGCCGCGGGGCGAGCGACGAAGAGTTAGCCGATTTCATCCGCGAAGTAATCCAGACCAAAGAAGAGCGCCACCACATCGGCGAGCCGGATTTCGTGCCGGCCTCGAGGACGATGGTGCATATCGGAGGATGATCCGCTTTCTATGGAGTTCTCGAATGCGAGGCCTCGAAAGCTCGCGAGGGTTGCCGCACTCGCCGTCCTGACCTGGTTCTCGGCGAGCGCACAAGCGCAGACCGGAAGCTACCTCGGCTTCGACCGCAACACCTACCCCGGCGACGCCGACCTCAAAGCCCTGCACCAGACTTTCTCCTACACCGGCTACTGGCTCAACAATCCTCCGGGCGAACGAGCGAACACCTGGACCGGCCACCGCGCCGCCGTCGAGTCCGCCGGCTTCGGATTCCTCGTGCTCTTCAACGGACGCCTNNCCGCCCGCCGCGAAGGTTTTCCCGCGCGGACCGTCATCTTCCTGGACCAGGAGCAAGGCGGGCGCATGTTGCCCGAGCAGAAAGCCTACATCTATGCGTGGGTCGACGCCGTCACCGACGCCGGATTCCGCGCTGGCATCTACTGTTCCGCCATCCCCGCAAAAGACGACGGCAACGTTGTCACCGCCGAAGACATTCGCCAGAACGCCGGCGCACGCCATATCGTCTATTGGGCGATCAACGACGCCTGTCCGCCCGCGCCTGGTTGCTCGTTTCCCGCGCACCCGCCCAGTCCTGCCCAGAGCGGCGTCCGCTTCGCCGAAGTCTGGCAGTTCGCGCAATCGCCACAGGAGAAAGATGTAGCCGCGAACTGCTCCAGCTACAATCGCGACGGCAACTGCTATCCGCCGGGAATTTCGGCTGCGCAACGGTTGTTTGTAGACGTGAACTCAGCCACGAGTCCCGATCCTTCCCAAGGAAGAACTCGTGGACCGTGAGCACCAACCTTAAAGCACTGTCCGTCACCGCCAACTTCGAGGCCGTCCCAAGAACCGGAACCGGATGGTAGTCAACCTTCGCCGAAAGCGCCGTTCAGCGTCATGATGGCGAAGGCATGAGGGTAATCCCCTCGATTGTTGCCGAGCACGCCGTTCGCATCCCAATGGGCAGCGGCGCATTCTGGTAAGTCTCGAGGCCCTCGGGCGTTGGTGTATGACTGAGCACTTCGTGTGACCGTCGTGACTCAGTTTGTTAGACTGTAGCGGCTCCATTCGAATCCACTCCAGGAGAGCCGATTCATGTCCCGTTCGCTATCCGCACTCGTGGTCGCGACTGCTCTGTTCGCCACCCTCCCTGCTGCCGCGCAAGACACCTGGCAGCTTGATCCGGCGCACTGCTCGGCGCAGTTTTCGGTCCGTCATTTGGGGATCTCCACCGTACGCGGCGCCTTCACCAAGCTCAGTGGTGCCCTGCAATACGACCCCGCCGCACCCGGTAAGTCTTCGCTCGAAGCCACGATCGAAGCCACTTCCGTCGATACCCGCGTCGAAATGCGAGACAACGACCTCCGCAGCCCCAACTTCCTCGACGTGCAGAAATATCCCACCATCACTTTCCAGTCGAAGAAGGTTGAAGCCGCCGGGGCTGGCAAACTAAAAGTTACCGGCGATCTCACGGTTCACGGCGTTACCAAAGAGGTTGCTCTCGACGTGGACGGTCCTACGCCCCCCATGAAGGATCCCTGGGGCAACCTGCGCATGGGAGCCTCCGCCACTACCAAGATCAACCGCATGGATTTCGGAGTCAGCGGCCGGCCGGGGGTAGTCGGTGACGACATCAC
>PMHI01000019.1:0-631 GCA_003156615.1 Acidobacteriaceae bacterium
CTCTTGGTACACGAACAAGGTGAGAATGCACCAGGCAAGACTGGAAACAGAATCCACGCTGGCTGCGTTCTGTCGCAGCCATGACAAGCTCTTTTGAACCATTTCGATTCGCTGTTCGTCCTGGAGAGCCAGCAGCGCGATCGCTGTCGCCTCAACATGCGGGCGCAGCGGCACTCCGTAAACAAGGCTGTTTCCCGAGTTCCACCCCCCGTCAACACATTCGCGGTCCAGAAGCATCTCCACGCCCAAATGGATGCGCTTCTCCGATTCCTCGGAGCGATTGCAGACCGTGAATTGCTTGATTGCGATGACGCTGAACGCGGTGGGGNNATGAATTGCTTGATGGCGATGATGCTGAAGGCTGTGGGGATGACCCAGCTTGCGGATCCTGAGATCCAAGGCCAGCCATACTTGTCGGGATCGAAGCGAACGTTGCGATCAGAGGTTTTGAATTTCCACCGCCAGAACCAATGTCCCTCTCGGCCTCGTTCGGCATACAGCCATCGAAAGGCTTTTTCGCGAGCAGCAGTGAAATCGCCCGTTGAGTTCAGTGTGCATAGCGCGAGCGCTGTCGTCCAGCTCCCCTGAGAATCCCCGAGAAACGCCGGCCAGCCGCCATCGCTAAGCTGCG
>PMHI01000019.1:673-3446 GCA_003156615.1 Acidobacteriaceae bacterium
GCCATTGTGATCCGTGCGAACTTCACTACGTGCGCAGCGCGGCTGTTTTTGGCGCGACGCCCGGCTGGCTGTGGACGAGCGAGGCATGTCGCCTTAACCAGTTGGCAAGGTCCCGAGCCCGGAACCGAACGTTCGCCTCGATCTTGTAATGCGGTATCAGATTGCGGGACACGTAGCTGTAGACGGTTTTTTCGCTGATCGAGAGGATGCGGGCGACTTCGCGCGCCGTCAACAGCTTTTCGCAAGATTCAAGTAAATCAAAAATGTCGCGGTTCTCTGNNGGACATAGCAAAACTCCGATGCCTTGCCGAACGCAAACGAGTTGCGCGGCAGCCGGTCTACATAGAATTAATAGAGTGAAACGGAATGCCTGTCAAATGATCGAAGAGTCCGACCTGGCCGGCGGTATGGATTCGTGGATTGCGGGAAGATAGCTGGGTCAGCGAGATCGCTTTTGCATGATCTCGGAGATGACGGCCTGGGACACACGGAAACTGGTTTTCCGTAGTTGAGTAACTGCCTGGTCGAAACTGACGAGCCCGGCCTGATCGGCTTCGTCGAGCACGGAGAGCGTTACGGCAACCCTCAGCCCTCTGCGAACTGCCTCCTGCCGTCCGGCCTGCTCATCAATAAGTAGTACCTCGGCATGCATTTCAGTTGCGAGCGCGATCGCCTCGGTTTCTCCCAGATCAAGCTGCGCGAGGGTCAGGCTGTCTTTCGGGCTAAGAACTTCCAGCCATTTAGGCGGATCGCAGGCCCAGTCGCTTACCGGTTTCGGTGCGAGCGGATGCTTGAGCTCTGCCAGAACGGCAGGGGGAATCAGAATTCGCGTGTACAGCCGCGTTAGCAGATCGATCTGCTCAATTAGAACGAGGTAGTTAATTGGCGAAGTGTCTGCGACGACAACCATGTCGAGAGCCGGCTCAAAGCTGAGCTTCTCTCGCTCGGAGCTGGCGGAGTGTCTCCCGGTCCTGCTCGAAATCCGCCACCGTCAAGTCGTAAACTTCGTGTTCCTTCAAAAAGGCGTCCACCTGCATTCGCGTTTCGAAACCGAGCAGCCTGCGAAGCTGAGCCGCCGTAAGCGCCTGGGACCGGTATGCTTCGAGTGCCAGACTTTCCAATGCCGCACGAGGCAGATCCTTCCACCTGGATCCGAGTCCCTTTGCGATGTCTTCCGGCAGTTCCAACGTGATCTGCATGGTGACGTCCTTCAATCCATTATCTCAATCCTCGGCGGTTTCGGCCATGCCTACCTGAAAAGGCGGCTTTCTGCGCGGTTTACAGACCTGCCTGCGTTGCTAACGCGGAACCTGTTACTCCCCAACGGCCCGCGACTGTACCAACCGTGCCTTCCGGGAGGAACGGGACTCGCGTGCCGCGGCCTTTCGGGGCGCCGCGTCGGCCTTGCCGACGGACGGAATTGTCACTAAATCTACTTCGTCATGAACATCAGTGGCCGGCGCCAGGTAGCGCATCGTGGTTTCCAAGGACTTGTGGCCCATCCAGTGCTGCACGGTCCGTACGTCGAACCCCCTTCGCAGCATTCCTGTGGCATAGGTGGAACGAAACGTCTTCAGATCGAATTTCGTCGGGTCGAGTTTGGCACGCGTGGCGATGGATTTGCAGTGGTCGAGCATGTGCTGTTCGCGGTTTCCGGTAGGGGATGGGAACACAAATTGGCAGTTCGGGCGATGCGTATGCTTCCGAAGTTCGTCCATGAGTTCCGCCGGGGCTGGAACTTCGCGGTCTTCCCATCGCTTCGGGTAGAACCCCAGTTCCGGTTTCGCGGTCGCACGTACAGTCCGCAACTCGAAATTCACGTCGCTCCAATACAGGAACATCACCTCCTGCTCGCGGAAACCGGTCAACAGAAACGTGGCGAACAAGGCACGTTCCGCATCGGAGCACGCTGCAAAGAAGCGGGCAAGCTCCTCGTGGCGGTATATCTTCACAAGCGGCGTGATGCGCTCCGGTAGCGACAGCTCTTTCGTGATCCCGCTCCTGCCATGGCGCTTGAGAAATTGGGCGACGATGACCGCGTTGTGCAGGATCGTATTGGATCCCAAGCCATGATCTTTCTTGAGCGTCACGACGAAGCGCGTTAGGTCGTCACCGGAGATCGCGTCGATCGAGACGCAGTCGCGGAAGAACTCCCCGAAGCGGTTGAGCACGGCTTCATATTTGCGATGAGTGTTGGGCACTTTCAGCGCGTCGATCTGCTCCAGGTATTTAGCGATGGCGACGTGCAACGCAGGTTTCTTGACAGTCTCGCAGGCTGTTTCAAACCCGGGGATACCCAGTTTGCGGCCTTCCAGTTCATGGTGCTTGCGGCGCTGTACCTCGAGTGCCTGAGCGGCGGTGACGCCAGCACTCACACGACGGCGAGTGCCGCCCACGTACCACTCGACATAGTAGCGGCCGTCGGCGATGGCGTTCCAGTCGTAGTTGCCTTTGGCATTGCGAGGGATGGAAAACATCTTCCAGCGGCCGCCAATTTTGATGCGTTTGACGATGTTGACCCGCGACACAAGTTCTCTCCTGCGAACCGCATTTTAACGGACAGCAGGAAAGACCGCAAATGATGTAATTGACAGATAACGTAGAATCCCAGATTCTACCCCTATACTCTGGTCCCGCATTAGATCGCCCCGCCCAACACTATGATTAAACGGCGGATCTGCTTGTTTAAAATCTCAGCTTCAAGCACTAAGAATTCCTCTGTAGCTGGGTGATTGGGTGGGTGGTTTCCAAAGCGAAAACAGATATCTTCCCA
>PMHI01000544.1 GCA_003156615.1 Acidobacteriaceae bacterium
AGCATCACGCTGGCGAGCGAGCCGAAGGGTCCCATCAAGCTGCAAATGAAACTTGAAACGTATCTGAAGGTGGGCGCGTAGTGAAACTGGGAACCGAAAACCGGAAAGAGATGATCGCGGCGGCCGTGCTGGGCCTGTTGCTCCTGCTCATCGTTGCCTACGAATTCATGCCTTCCTCTTCGACCAAAGCTTCGAGCGCGCCGGCCACAACGGAAACAGGCCCCCTGGCATTGCCGGCGAATGCTGCCCGTCCGGCGGCGCGCCACAGTTCCAAGTCTGCGCCGGCAAAAAAGGAACGTCCTGCGCCGAGCCTCGATCCTACCCTCCAGCTCCAGCTGCTTGCCGCCAGCGAAGCGATTCAGTACGAAGGCTCGGGAAGAAACATCTTCGTATCGCAGGCGGAGGTCGTGATTCCTAAGCCCCTCGCCCCCGGCACGTCGGACAAGAAGGATGAGAAGATGTTCCAGGTGCCGGCTGTACCGCCGCCGCCGCCAATTCCCCTGAAGTTTTTCGGTTTCGCGAGCCGGCCCGGAGAACCCAAGAAAGTTTTCCTCATCAAGGGCGATGATACTTTCATTGCGGGCGAGGGCGAGATCGTGGACCGCCGCTACAAAGTTGTGAGAATCTCTCCCACCTCGGTGGAGATCCAGGATGTAGTGGGCAGCGGGCCGCCGCAAAGCGTACCGCTGACGCAGGGGAATCCATCGTGAAGAAGTTCGCAGCACAGAGGCGCGAATCGCAGAGCAGCCGGCAGACCACGACTGGCTCTCGCCGCCAAGAAGAGGGATACGTCCTGCTCACGCTGCTGGTCATGGTCGCTCTGATGGGCATATTCGCCCTCACCGCGATTATCCCAATTAAATTTGAGATCCAGCGCGACCAGGAAACAGAAATGATCCACCGTGGAGTGCAATATTCGCGCGCCATTCGCACCTACTACAAGAAATTCGGACGCTACCCAACCAAGCTCGAGGATCTCGACAACACCAACAATCTCCGCTACCTGCGCAAGCATTACACCGATCCACTCAACAAGAACAAGGACTTCAAGCTGCTCCACTTCGGAGAACAGGGCGTAACGCTGGCCGGAGGCATCGGGGGTGGAAGCATTCCCGGCGCAAACCCGGCCGGCTCTCCTGGAGGACTAAACGGCCCCGGGCAGAGTAGTTCGTCATTCGGCGGCTCAGGGCTCGGTGGTGGTTCCGGATTTGGTAACTCCGGAGTTGGTAGTCCTGGAGGGGGTAATTCCGGAGTGAACAGCTCCGGTGTGTTTGCGCAGTCGTCCGGTTTCGGCGGGAACTCAAGCAGCGGCTTTGGAGCAACCTCCAACTCTCAAGCAACCCCGGGTCAGCCGGGGACGAGTCCTGCCCCAGGGTCAGATCCGACCCAGGCCTCTGGCCAGGTTGCCCCAGGCACGGCACAGGGAGATACCAGTTCCAGCGGCCAGCAAATCATCGCCAGCGGGCCCATCGTGGGAGTAGCCAGCATCAGCAAGAAAGACACAATTCGCGAATTCAATAAGAAGAAAAAATACAACGAGTGGCAGTTTTTGTACGACCCCAGCACCGACCGCGGCGGCTTGATCACCACGCCTTATCAGCCCGCGCTGCAAAGCTTCAGCGGAGCCTCTGGGCAGAATAATTTGCAACCGGGAAGCAATACCGGCAATTCAAACGGTCAGTCACCATCCGGGCAGTCGCCATTCGGGCAATCTTCCTTCGGGCAATCGGGCTTCGGTAATAATTCGAGTCCGGGCGGATCGACAACGCCGGTGCAGCCAGCCCCCACTTCGCCACCACAGCAGTAGTGGATCCATGTCAAGCGCTTGGCTTCGGCAAAAACAGAACGGCCTCATCCGAGGATGAGGCCGATATCGTTCATCAAAGTTTCCGCGTCAGAAGTCTCACCGTTCGGCGACGGAAAGCCTATACGCTGAACGAGGATCCGCAGCCGCAGGTGCTCTTCACGTTNNTCCATGTCGAAGGTCTTGTCCATCATTCCGGCGGCATTTTCAAACTGCATGGAATACGAGAACCCGGAACAGCCGCCACCGACTACGCCAATGCGCAGGCCAGCGGGCACGGGATTCTGCTGTCCCATGATCTCTTTCACTTTGGAAACCGCGCTGGCAGTAAGCGAAACCGGCGGGGTTTTCTTGACTTCCGGGGCGTTGGTCTTCACATCGGGGACGGTGGTTGTAGCCATTCGTATCTCCTTGCGTCTGAAGTCTCTAAATTATAGCAGAGGCCGCAAGCTCGGGGCAGGGGTAATCGGAGTCGAAGCCCTCAAGCTGTCCAAGCCTCGTAATATTTCGATGCCGCCCGCCGGGCAACGATTCTTTCAGCAGCCACTTGCCAATGGGTCTATAATGGTTGCGTTAGGCCCTCCCTCAGGGTTTAAGCCGACGGGCTCGAGGCGCGCATCGTGGGATTTGGGGGAGTTGCCAATAGGGTTGCAAACTGAGGTGGCCAATGACGTGGACATGGACTCCTTTAATGCTTGGGCTTGCGGTCGTGTGGGGTATTTTCACCGTCGGTCTGATCATCCTCCTCATCTACCGCAGCACGCTCACCATGCACGAGGATGAGGCGTTGTATCTCGATGATGCGAGTGCGCACATGCAACAGGAGCAGACTGAACTGCTCGTGAAAGTGAACCGGCTTACGCTCCCGGTCTGGGTTTTCGGCGCCGGTTCCGGAGTGCTGTTGCTGGTGCTAGCCGGCCTGTTCATCTATCAGGGCCTGAACGCCGTGCAATAGCCACACTGCCGGGTCGCGGCGCGCTCCCTCTCGGCGCGCTGTTTTCGAGGAGCTATCCGCCTTGTTGTCTCCGCTTATGGGCAGACGCGGGCCTGTATCCGGCCCGGTGGCGCAGATCCGCTGGATCGTACGTAAGAACTCCTACCACTTTGTATAATTAAACCCGAATTGGTTTGAGGTAGCCGGCGGGAAAGAAGTCTCGACGGCACGAAGAAGTCATCGATTTAACGAATGCGAAAGTGGCGGAATTGGCAGACGCACCAGACTTAGGATCTGGCGGGGCAACCCATGGGGGTTCGAGTCCCCCCTTTCGCACCAAGTCGTTTCGGGCCGATCCTGAATCTCAGGGCTTAATTGACGTTCTTCATTGACATTGGCGCTCTGAAACCTCTCGAGCGAATTGAGTAGTTGGCTCAATTTGAAATCCACGTAAGTAGTTGCTTGCCGGAGCTACCATCATTCGCGTGATCCCCCACGCATCAAAATCGAATGTAAAAGGATGCAACCGCGAGATACGTCGGGGGCACGAATCCGTACTTCGGGACCGACGCTCGATCCGTTGGTGGTGGGTTGCGGAGAACGAACCGCACGACCCGACAAAATATGTGCTTTCGCGTGCCGTGTTTTATAGAAGCATAGAAGCAGTCAACTGCCCTGTCCGGAAGAGTACGTTTCCAAATTTTGTAGGTCGTTCGGTCGTTCTACGAGCTTCTGCTGAAACGTCTCCGAATCGGTGATCGGTTCTGTCGTTCGGCTCCCCCATGGCCGGATCCTCCGATCCTCCTGAACATTGATCCCAGAATGACGTGCGTGGGTATTCCGGTGAAGGTGAAGGTGAACATCGATTCCGTAAGGAAGCCGAACGGCGTTCCGGAGCGATGGTGAACAGCAGTCGGAGCAGAGCGACGCTGACTTGGTGAATTGTGGAGCAAGGTTCGGAATCGTCAAGCGCGATTGTCCGAAGCTAAGGGGCAGGCCGGTTGAATTTTGAGCGATCTGAGTTCGGCGCTTTGCGGCGCGGTTTTGGGGATCAGTGCGCGAGGGAAGTGTTCCTTCCCTCGCCCTTTGAAGTTTAGAGGCGGGTAGCAGTGTGTTGGCAACCACTCCCGCTGACCTCGCGCTAGTGAGCCGCCGCCCTGGGCGGCTCTGTTCGCGGCACTGGCGTCTCGGAACGGATTCTGGCGACGGCTACCGATCCATTCCCTATTTGCTTCCCGTTCCTGAAAGCGGAACGTCGTGCGGGCTGCCCTCACTGACGTTGTCCGTGATCGCGAGGGTGGCGGTGCGTGAACCCGTTGCGCTGGGCGTGAACGTAACCGNNACCGCGATGGTGCACTTGTCGCTCGGCGCCAGCGAACTCGGGCAATGACTGGTTGGCTTAAAGTTGCTCGCGTCCGCACCGGTTACGGCAATTTTGGAGATGTCCAGCGCCGTGGTTCCCGTGCTCGTGACGGTCAAATCCGCCGTGACCTCATGGCCGACCGCCACCGTCCCAAAATCCAGGCTGTACGGGCTAAAGCTGGCCTCAGGATGGATCACGGTCGTCTGCAGCGTCACGTGTTGCGGGCTTCCGGCAGCGTTGTCGGCGATGTTGAGTTCGGCCGAAAGCGTACCTACCTGCTTGGCATAGGAGTAAACCTTGATAACGCAACTGCTCCCGGCCGCCAGCCTTGGTGAACAGCCGTTCACGAACTCGTAATCGCCGGAGTTCGTCCCGCTCAAGGTCACTGAGCTGAT
>PMHI01000372.1:0-3193 GCA_003156615.1 Acidobacteriaceae bacterium
AGCTATTCGGGCTCGAACCGACGGCCTTGTCGTTGCGAACGACGGCGTCCCCAAATTATCTCATTGATTTGCCTGCACTTGGCAGCTGATTAGGGCGCATTATGGTCTCGTTCCAACAAGTGGCTCGCCCTGGAGTTGCCTCAAACGGTTTAGTTCGGGAGAGGTTATGCGATCGCACTCGTCGACCGAGTCGATGTGTGGTTGATTTATCATCAACCGCCGACCGGCACGTCCCGGTTGACATGATTGCTCCTGGGGTGCAGCATTCATACAGATGGGGTGAATTCCCATGCGATTCTTATTGCTTTGCTGTGCAGCGCTGGCGCTCGGCGGAGTTCTCGCTTGCTCCGGGGTACAACCGCCGACTAAGACTCCCCGCATTTCGATTCCGCCGGGTAAGCGTGCCGTTTCACTACGAGCGAAGGTCGATGTGGCGGTTCAGCCAGGTTCACAGGTGGATGTTCTCCTCGGCGGCCCTGGCGCGGGGGCCCAAAGCACGATTCTCTTGCAGGACATCGAGCTGGCGTCGTTCGTGCCGCAGTTTGGCATCGTCACCCTGCTAACCTCCCCGAAGGACGCCGAAAGGCTAGTAATCGCCGCTGACAGAGGCGGCATTGATGTGGTTCCGCACCACTGAGGGCTGTCGAGAAATCTGCCATAATTCTCTCATGTGCGGTCGATACCGACTCTCGCGGCGAAAGCAACTTGTGGAGGAGTATTTCGACGTTTCCTCGGACACCGACGATTGGGTACCTCGCTTCAACATCGCCCCGACTCAGCCTGTTCCGGTCATCCGACAGCACCCGCAGGAAGCTCGCCGCAACCTTTCCATGATGCGCTGGGGGCTGATTCCCTCCTGGGCGAAGAACACGTCCGGCGCTGCCAGGATGATTAACGCCAGATCAGAGACGGCAGACTCGTTGCCCGCGTTTCGGGAGGCAATCAAGCTCCGCAGATGTTTGATTCCCGCAGACGGTTTCTACGAGTGGCAGCGTCAAGGCTCAGCCAAGCAGCCGTTTTGCTTTGAGGCCAATGACAGCGAGTTGTTCGCGTTCGCTGGACTGTGGGAACGCTGGAAGGACCCGAGCGGGCAATGGATCAGGTCTTGCTCGATACTGACAACCATGCCCAACGCCTTGACCTCGGCAATCCACGACCGAATGCCGGTAATCTTGGACAAAAGCGATTACGACCTATGGCTCGATCCAGGGATGACCAAGGGTGAGAACGTCACCGGGCTGCTGAAGCCTTACGATGCCCGATTGATGCGGCTATACCCCGTCAGCAATCGAGTGAACCAGGTGCAAAATGACGACGCCGATTGTGCTGCCCCGATAACGCTGAAATCTCCACCGCAAGGACAGTTGTTCTTCTGAAAGTATGCCGAAGCCAGAGAAGAAACGCGGATCGCCGCAGAATCAGTCGCAAGTCTTGAAGGGCTGGCAGCAGATCGGGGCATACCTCGGCGAGCCTTCCGCCGTCGCTCAGAGATGGGCGGCTGACGGGATGCCTGTTCGCAAGCAGGGTCGCTATGTGGAGACGACACCCGAGGAATTAAACGCCTGGCTTCGGAAGGAATCGGGCAAGCCTGTGTATGTCGCCACTGGCGACACCGACCTTACTGCAGAACTGAAGCGCGGGCTCAAGTTCGTCCGCAGTGAGAAAGAGACGGTTAAGAAGAGGCCAAAGAACACAAGAAGCTAGCGCTCGGCCTACAATCTTCGCGAGAGATTCAATGACGAACCAGGTGTAGTCTCGCTTGCGCCAGGATCATTGGCCTGTCTCGTCTGGTATTGCGCTTAGCTGTGGAACAGTGCTCTTGATCTGTGCTCTTGATCTGTTGACTATTGCTCAGGAATGCGAGAGGCTGTGTGGCGTGTTCGGGAAGCATGGAAACGAACAATCCAACCATCGGAACCCTCATCGCCTTGGCGGAACTTGGTGACGAAGCTTCCGCCGGTAAACTCTTTACTGTTCTCTACCGGGAACTGCACCGACTGGCAAAACGTCAGCTCGCACGCCAAGGCGACGTGAGCGTTAGTCCCACTACGCTCATCCATGAGGCTTACCTTGATATGGCCGGGCAAGAGGGCCAAACCTTTCCAGATCGCGGCCGCTTCATGGCGTATGCAGCGAAGGTCATGCGGGGACTCATTATCGATCATGTTCGCAATCGGCTGGCCATCAAACGGGGTGGGGCGTTTGAACTTACGTCTCTAACGACTAACATCGGAAATGCAATCCCTGATGATAAGGAGCTTGCTCAGATCAGCCAGGTGCTCGATGATTTGGCGCAGGTGGATAGCTCGTTATCCCAGATTGTTGACCTGAAGTTTTTCTGCGGATTTTCCTTCCATGAGATCGCCGTTATGTTAGGAGTGTCCGAACGTACCGCGCAGCGAAAGTGGGAAAAAGCACGTATATACCTGCATCGCAGTCTGCGATCAGACTTGCCGCTGTGAGAAATTGATGTCTAAACTCACTCCCGATGAATGGCGAAAGGTAAGCCCATATCTAGACGAGGCTCTGGAAATCGTTCCGGAGGAGCGAGATGCATGGCTACTATCGCTTGCCAAGAAAGATGCAAGGCTCGCATCCCTGGTGCAGGCACTGTTGGACGAGCAGCAGAAATTGAAACAGGAAAGTTTTCTTGAGAGATCTCCCCTGCATGCCAGTGCGGGGCTTGCTGGCCAGAAAGCCGGCGCGTACGCCCAAGCTACCGCGTCCCAACCCGTTGGGCAGACGGTTTCCCATTACCGCATCCTCGGCAAAATCGCGGGTGGTGGTATGGGTGTGGTCTACGAGGCTGAAGACCTGAAGCTCGGTCGTCGCGTCGCCCTGAAGTTCCTTCCCGATGAACTTGCCAACGACGCACAGGCCCTCAGCCGCTTTCAGAGGGAAGCCAAAGCTGCATCTTCCCTGAATCATCCCAACATCTGCACAATCTACGAAATCGACGAGGCTGATGGTCGAACTTTCATTGCCATGGAACTGCTGGAGGGGCAGACGCTCCGGCACAGGATCGGGGCCAAGCCGCTGGAGATCGAAGTGGTACTCGACCTCGGCACCCAGATCGCAGATGCCTTGGATGGGGCGCATTCGAAAGGAATCGTTCACCGGGATATCAAGCCGGCGAATATCTTTGTGACCAAACAAGGCCACGCCAAGATCCTCGACTTTGGGTTGGCGAAGC
>PMHI01000372.1:3201-17839 GCA_003156615.1 Acidobacteriaceae bacterium
CTGGATAATCGGACGGATCTGTTTTCCTTTGGGGTAGTGCTATATGAGATGGCGACGGGGACGCAGCCATTCCGCGGGGAGAGTGAAGCGACGGTCTTCGACGCGATCCTGAATCGCGATCCGGACCCGCCAACCGGGTTAAATCGGGAAGTTCCAGCGAGGCTGGAAGAGGTCATCCACAAGGCGCTGGAGAAACACCGGGAGCTGCGATATCAGCATGCTTCGGAAATGCGCGCCGACCTACAGCGATTGAAACGCGACACGGATTCGAGTCGGCATGCCACGTTGCCGGCTCGCGCAGACCGGCCGGCAACGGTGCGACGCTCAAGGCTATCCCGGAGGACGGTGTTCAATGGGCTGGCGGCCATGCTGATTGCGGTATGCCTGGGGCTGCTTTGGGTGGGGCGAGAACTGATTGCACCTCCGGCTCCTCTGAAAGAGAGACAACTGACCCACAACCCGCCCGAGGACCGCATCCTCGGTGCCGCGATCTCTCCAAACGGCAGATATCTTGCGTTTTCAACTCCAAGAGGTCTTCATTTGAGCGCAATCGATACCGGGGAAACCCATGACGTTCCCTTGCCTGAGGAAGTACGAACGCGCCTTTGGGGGGTCCACTGGTTTTCGGATAACGAGAAGTTGCTGCTGGTTGCCGAGGATGACGCTGGGAGCTATGTAGTGTGGCTAACCTCAATCTTTGGTGGAACCCCGCGCAAGTTGAGAACTGATAGCCCGACAGCGGCGGTTTCACCGGTTGGATCATCGATCGCCTTCATCAGTGGTCATCGCCACGAAATCTGGACCGCTGGACCCAATGGAGAGGATCCCACCAAGGTACTCGCAAACGAACAAGAGTCCTACAGGGCTTTAGCCTGGTCTGCTTCGGGTAAGCGCCTCGCTTACATAAAAAGGGCGAAAGACGAAAATGGGGGAAGCATCGAGACGGTTTCGTTAGATGGAGGAGCGCCGAGCGTGGTGCTCTCCGATCCAAGGTTATCAACCTCGCAAGAAGCACCACTGCTCTGGCTTGCCGATGGCCGGATGATCTACGAAGCATCAGCTTCAGGAAGTGAAAATATCTGGGAGATAACGGTTGACTCAAAGAGCGGAAAAACTAAAGGTGAGGCACGAAATATAACCAATTCTGATGGATTCAGTTACAGCAACCTGAGTGTCACCAGTGATCTCCGCAGTCTGGTCCTGGACAAGAGGCATAATCGATCTGATGTCTACGTTGGCGAACTCAGAGATGGAGGTACACTTCTGGATTCTCCGAAACCTTTAACTGTTAGTGAGAGCCTAAACTTTCCAACCGCGTGGACGAGTGACGGCAAGGCGATTCTCATTTCCTCAACCAGAACCGGTCGGCGTCAGATGTTTAGCCAATCTGTCGGGCATGACACTGCCGAAGCCTTAATCCCAGGGCCTGATGATCAGATATCTAGTGAACCGAGTCCCGATGGCAGGTGGATTCTTTATTGGTCACAGCCACAGCCTGCGGGTTCAGCACCCAGTCCGTTCCGACTGATGCGGTTAGCCGTTTCTGGCGGAACCCCGGACCAAGTTCTCGAGACTACGGGAGATCCCGCCATCAACTTCGATTGCCCCTCCAGTTCTGCCAGGGATTGTTTGTTAAGCCGTTGGGAGCAGGGACAGCTTACGTTCTATTCTCTGGATCCGATTCAAGGCCAAGGTAAGCAGGTGGGTACGACGAAAATGTCGCATCCCAATGACCTCAACTGGAGCATTTCGGCCGACGGGTCGCGGATTGCGATTACGAGTGGCGACCAGCTAAGAGGGCAGGTCCGCATTCTTAATTTGGCGGATGGCGCCGAGCACAATCTCCAGTTGCCCGCTGGGTGGTATGTCTGGTCCTTGACTTGGACGCCAGACGGTAAGGCCTTGTTTGCTGCTGTACAATCAACCAATTACCTGGTCGTGCGCATCGAAGCGGATGGGAAAACCCGTGTGCTCCTCGATAAAGGCAGGGAACATTGGCTTTTTGCTCCCATTTCCTCACCGGATGGCCGCCATCTCGCCTTCAGCCAGCAGACCTTCGAGAACAATGTTTGGCTATTCGAACATTTCTGAGTGCTGCCCTTGGAATCTGCGCGGACGCTCAAAAACCACAAGCCAACGATTACTGTCCTCCATCCGGTGATGCTCGCGGTGCCTAACCGAACGCCCCAGGCACGCCTTTACAGGAATTAACGCAGATTAAGTTGTCTATCTTTCGCGGTCGTCTTTTGCCCGCCCTTTCCGATTTCCTCAGTAGCGTCTAACGCCCCATTCGGGTCGTCGCTCAGGGGAGAAACTAGCCTAGAGCATGAGGAGGACTCTGGCATGCTGCGAGCGGAGTGCTACATGGTCTAGCCGATCATTTCGCTGAAATCTCAGGATCAATTGAAGCCGTCCAGAATTTTTTTGTTCTCCGTGTCGTTCTTTGCCCGCAGTTTCCAATTTCCTAAGTCGAGGGGCACGAAGGTTCGGGAGAATCCCGGCAAACTGCAGAGGGCGCTCTTGCCTGTGCATTCTCGATAGAGATACACCATGGATTTAGCCGTGAAGTTCTTTGCGAAGTGATGAGGACGTGTGGAGTGACGTACTTTAATTGCTTTGTGGTCGGGTCGTGGATGTTCGCGTTTGGGGTAGTTTCTTGGAGCCATCCACGTGCAAAACACAATGAAAAACGGAAAACCCGCGTGTGTGAGTGAAAAACCAGAACGGTGCTCGGATTGCGAGTCATGGCGGCTTCCAGCCGTGGCGAGCGCACCAGTGCCGATTGACGAAACATCTCCTGGCCAAGATGTTGGAGAGGATGAGCTGGCTCCTGATTTACGTGCACCTGCTCCGGGGGCGTGCGAATGCAGGAAGTGCCGGCGCGACATCCTGATCGTGCACTAGGGAATCAATGCTTTCTTGCTGTGAGTATTGGCAGATGAATGGCGAAAAGTAAGCCCATATCTCGACGAGGCTCTGGAAATGGTTCCGGAGGAGCGGGATGCTTGGCTACAATCGCTTACCCAGAAAGATGCAAGGCTCGCGTCCCTGGTGCAGGCACTGTTGGACGAGCAGCAGAAATTGAAACAAGAAAGCTTTCTTGAGAGATCTCCCCTGGGTGCCTGGGAGCGGAACGTACTCACGGAGAACGTCGCTTCTCCGTTTCACGCTGAGCCAAGACAGAAGCGGTAGGGTTCAGCTGCTAGAGACATGCGGAACAACGAGCCCTTCTTTAGCCCCTTCTGCGGAACGGTGACCGATCCGATACGGCCTGCCTTGTGCGAATTGCAAACTCTACTATTCCGCCAATCTCATCGCCTGCCCTATTTTTTACTGCAAGGGAACGCGTGTCCCCCCACGGTTTTGAACTCGTTCTGTCGCCTCTGCATTTCTCAAAATCCTGGCATCAGCTGCTGATTCGACGATGACAACCGGACTTACCCCGTCGAGGGGGCGTCCGGTCGGGCGATCTCCGGCGCCGAAAGGAGAATGTATCTGTCCTCCAAGCAGGGCCTTCTCCTCGCAAGTCCCTGATTCTCCACGTACGAGCAAACACGGCAGCTCCTCCCCGCCGCCAAATGGCCGGAGAAGAACCGTGAGCACGCCTTCCTGTTTCGACTGATTTCGCGCAGCTACAACGAAATTCTTGCCCTCATGTGTCGTCTTTTTCCCGCGGTTTCCGATTTCCATAGTAGGGACCGGAATTCTCGCAATCCTGGGTTTCTAGGGATGTTTTTCCGGCGCAAGAAAAGGAAGGTTTAGTCAAGCGGTGAGGAGGTGTGAAATGACCTACTTTGATTGCTTCGCGGTCGGGTCGTGGATGTTCGCGATAGGGGCGGTTCTTTGGAGCCATCTACGTGCAGAACCAGAAAAAACGGAAAGCCCGGGTGTGAGTGAAAAACCAGAACAGTGCTCGGATTGCGAGTCATGGCGGTCCCCAGCTGTGGCGAGCGACAGTTTCGATTGGAGAAGCATCTCCTGGCCAAGTTGTTCGAGCGGATGGGCTGGCCACTGATTTACGCGCACCTGCTCCCGATGCGTACGAATGCAGGAAGTGATACCGATAGCCCACGACCTATTGACAACCATCTATGCGATAGCCTATATTATATTTAAATAGGTACAAACAATAGGCTGTGACCTATGAAAAAAGCCAGACTTGCCACTCAGTCACGCTCCCAACTCGATGAACGCTTCATCGAGTTGGGGCCTGCAAAGCGCTTTACACCGCCCCTCCGCGGCTGGATCAAAGCGATCCGGGAGGCCCTCGGCATGTCAACGGCGCAGCTCGCGAAGCGGCTGGGGATCAAGCAACCTTCCCTGGTGGCGCTCGAACAGTCCGAAGCAAAGGGCACCATCGAGCTGGCCACACTACGGCGCGTGGCCGAGGCGCTCGACTGCGCTCTTGTCTATGCGCTCGTGCCAAACAAACCGCTGGAAACAACCCTCCGCGACCGAGCGCGCGCGTTCAGTCGGCGGCGGCGGGGGCCGGTCGAGCACTCGATGTTGCTTGAGGACCAGAAGGTGACGGCCAAGGACGCTGAAGCGCGCCTCGATGAAACTGTGCGCGAGACGAATCCGCGCCTGTTCTGGGATTAACGGGCGTGAACGACCTTTTCGAGCAACCGGACGCCGCCACACCGCTGACGCCGGAGGAAATGCGCGAGCTGATCCCGGCGCATATCGCCTATCGCCACGAGCTGAACGAAGCCGAACAGGAGAACATCGCGCGCGCGCATGACTGGGCGCTCAACCGCCGTCGTGATCCTCTCAGCGAAAAATTCGTAAAGGAGCTGCACCGGCGAATGCTCGGCGAGGTATGGCGGTGGGCGGGCAGGTTCAGGATGAGCGAACGCAATCTCGGGATCCCGTTTCACGAGATTCCCGTGGCACTGCGCCAATTGCTCGACGACACGAAGTCGTGGATCGAGTACAAGACATATCCGCCTGACGAGATCGCGGTGCGCTTCCATCACCGGCTTGTGCAGATTCATCCCTTCCCGAACGGTAACGGCCGCCACGGCCGCCTCATGGCAGATCTTCTTGTGATGAGGCTCAAGGGTGAGCGGTTTTCATGGGGCAACGCGAATCTGCAGGATGCTGGCGAGCTGCGCCGGCGCTATATCGCCGCCCTCCAGGCCGCCGACGGTTATGACATCGGTCCACTGCTGGCCTTCGCGCGTTCCTAGATTTCCCTCATCATCTGCGAGCCAATGTTCCACAATCATGTGTTTTTCGAACAGCGAAAACCACACCGAGCAGTCATGAAACCAAAGACTTGGACGCCTGGCAAAACCGGGGGATTTTGGAACAAGACGCCAGGCCGCGAAGCAGGACGGTTGGACCTAGATAGTGAACCGGGAATATTCGGAAAAAAGCGGAAGTCTCGCTCGGCGTGAAGCCATTACGCTCACTGATGCGATTCCTGAGCGATATGGCCCAACGTCTCCCGCACTGTGAAGTTTGAGGCAACTCCAGGCGAGCCGATTCAGTTTTATGTGACAAAGTGTGACAAGATTGGCTGCGGGAGAGTTTGCAAGTTGTTGAAAGATTTGGTGGAGCTAGTCGGGCTCGAACCGACGGCCTCGTCGTTGCGAACGACGCGCTCTCCCAACTGAGCTATAGCCCCACGAAGCGGACGAATGATTGGACTGCCAATTTATTTTACCAGCGTTTCGTTCTCCGGCACTCCGATTCCACCGATTCCGTCGCCAGAGTCATCCGCACTCGCGCCGATCCGTTCCAGCTGCCCGCTGTCGCCGCAGTTGCCAGACTTGAAACCAACTGAACAAAAGCCTTGACGAATGCCCCCATGGCGCGTCTAACCTAACATTAGTGCAGTGGGTTGGGTGGAGTTTGCTCAGAGGATGTTTTCGCAACTGAATCCGGGGACATCAACGCAGCGCAGATTGCTGGCGGGCTCAATTGCGCTGCACGGGCTGCTATTCGCCTGGCTACTCCATACCCCAGAACCTCAATTGTTGATGCCCACTTCTGTTGCAATTGGTCGCAACGGCAAAGTAATCGCGCACCTTTACTTCCCCACCCAAATCCCCGACGACAGCAACACCAGTTCATCCGACAGCGCAAGCGAGGTCTATCGTCATCAGCGGCTGGGCCACGAGAAATTAGCTTGGAGACCGACCCGTACGCAGGCCAAATTGCCCTCGCCGCCAGTTCCGCTCACTCCCTCTGGAGCTGAGGATAACGCAAAGACGGCAACGCTTTCGATGCTGGGTCATGGCGCACCTGCGGGATTGCCCTACGGAACTCAACCCGGCGGCCCGATCTACGGCGATGAGATTCGACCGGCTCTGCCCATCGCGACTTCCGATCCCGTGGTCTACCCTTGGCAACGGCCGGATTCTGAGGGCAAAGTCATCATCGAAATCACCATCGACGAAAGAGGGGAAATCGTCCGCAAGAAGGTGCTGCAAAGCCTGGGGCCCGAGATCGACAACAAATGCCTGGCGGCGCTCGAAAACTGGCGTTTTCAACCGGCCACGCACAACGGAGTTCCCATTCCGTCCAAGCAAGATGCCATTTTTCCCTTCAAGGCGCGCGGTTAAGCAAACTAGGCGTCGCGCTCGGCTCATCTCCCAGCCGCTATAATCAATGTGTGACCGAAAATGCAGTTCGACCCGTCGCATCCGCGGAGTTTCCCACCCGCTGGGGCAAGTTCCGCATCCATGGCTTTCGCGGACCATCCAGCTCGGATGAAAACCAGGTTGAGGAAGCCGTCGCCCTCGTGATGGGCGATGTTCACTCAGCCCCTCCGCTGGTGCGGGTCCACTCGCAATGCCTCACGGGCGACGTTTTTCATTCGCTGCGCTGCGACTGCCGCCAGCAGCTCGAGATGGCGCTCTCCATGATTCGCGACGAAGGCGCAGGCATCCTGATTTACGAGCAGCAGGAAGGCCGCGGCATCGGCCTTATGGCGAAATTACAAGCATATGAGCTGCAGGACTCGGGCCTCGACACCGTCGAAGCCAACGAGCGACTCGGGTTCAAGGCGGACCAGCGCGACTTTGCGCTGCCCGGCCAGATGCTCAAGGCGTTAGGCGTAACCAGAGTTCGCCTGCTCTCGAATAATCCTGAAAAGATCGAGGCACTCGAGCGCGCCGGCGTCGAAGTCGTGGAGCGTATACCGTGCGAAGTCAAGCCCAGCCCTCACGCCGAAGAGTACCTCAAGACCAAGAAAGAAAAACTCGGCCACTTATTCTCGTCGCGGTAAGCAATAAAGTGTCAACGATCCGACCGTGAAGCGGATATCGCACTGCAAAGAGACGCTCCGCAAACGTTGTTGCCCGCGCTTAATGCAGCATGCTTAAATCCCCCTGCAGGGCGCTTTCTTCTCCATGCGCACGCTTCCTATGCAATGGCGATCATTCGGTGTTCTCTCGTTGGTCATTCTCTGCGCCGCGGGCATGGTCTATTACCACCTCGGCCTTTTCGTGCCGAGAGTGATGGAAGTACGCGCCGCCGAGGGCTTCGGGAATGGCTATTCCTTTGGCGCGGATTTCTACCCCATCTGGCTTACGTCGCATGAGAGCCGTCTTCATTACAGCGATCCCTACAATCCGGAGTTGACACGCCAAATCCAGATCGGTCTCTTCGGCCGAACTGTGGATGCCCGCATCTTCGGCGCCCCTCCCGATTACTGGACGTTCGCCTACCCGGCTTTTGTGGACATTCTCTTCTCGCCCCTGGCGCTCCTGCCCTTTTCCGTGGTTCGTATCGGATTCGCGGCGATTCTTGCCACTGTAACTGCTGTGAGCGTCGTGCTTTGGCTTCGTGCTATCAATCTTCGCTCCGGTTCCGTGACTTTTGTTCCAGTGATGGTCCTGCTCACTCTTTCCAGCTACTCCGTGCTCGAAGGGATCTTCGCCTTACAGCTGGGGTTGCTTGTAGGATTTCTTCTTGCCGCCGCGCTGGCCGCGCTCGTCGGGAACAGACTTTTTCTCTCGGGCGGCCTGTTGGCGTTGAGTCTTATCAAGCCCCAAACAATGTTATTAGTCGCAGCTTATCTTTTCTTGTGGAGCTTCGATCAATGGCGCACCCGATGGCGGCTCGTAGCCGGCTTTCTCTCGGTCTCTGCGCTTCTAGGCATCTCTTCCCTGCTGGTTTGGCCGCACTGGATTCCGGAATGGATCCATGCAATCTCTGGCTACCGCCAGCACTCCACGCCCCCGCTCGCCCGCTATTTACTTGGCAACCAGATTGGTTCGCGCCTCGGTCCAATTCTGATCGTCGCGTTTCTCGTAAGTGCGATCATGCTTGCGGTGCGCATGCGCCATGCATCTCCCACGTCCACCGGATTCGCATTGACCGTCAGCCTGCTGCTCGCCATCACGGCAATCGCTCTGCTGCCGGGACAGGCAGTGTACGACCACGTCGTGCTCTTACCGGGAATAATCTTCATAGCCCTGTCCTGGCGCAGCTTCGCCGCCTCAAGCCAGGTCTTTCGCGTGGTGCTCGGTGTTGCGGCGTTGGGCTTGTTTTGGCAGTGGATGTTCGCCCCGGTGGTAATCGCGATGCAGCCGATTCTTGCGCCTCAACCATTCGCTTCCGCTCTGATCACGCTCCCCCTTCGTACCGCCGCCTCGATTCCTTTCGGCGTGTTTGCGCTCCTCGGTTTGATGATGCGGAAAGAAATCCAGAAGCATACCGCCGGCGGTGGAAACAAATGATTGCCGAGGGCCACGTTGCCGACAGCTGGCACGGATCAGCGTTTGAGAATCTTCTCCAAAGCGGCGCGATTCTTCCCCGGCAGATCGTGGAGCGCTGCGCGCGCCAGAACAACGTAGATTTCCCGCGCTCCCGTAATCCCTCGTAACACGTTGAGATGCTTTGCCACCGTGGCAACGTCTCCACGCGCGATGGGACCGCTGAATGATCCCGGCGCACCCAGCCGTGCGTAGTTGGCCAGCGTTTGCCTGACAATTGGCAGCATTCTTTCTCGGGCCGCTTTTCGGCTGACTCCAGCGGCCGCAGCTACGCGTTCACTGGCCGCGAGCAAGGCAGTCAGTAAAGGCGATGTGAACATTCCCCAGGCGTGATAAGCCTCTTTCTGCCGCTTGCGGATGGTGAACGGTCGCCCGCGCAAATCTCGAACGATCGCGCGCGCGGCTCGGACCGCTTTCTGATCTCCTTCGATGGCGAATGGCACGCCCGCAAGAGATGGGCGCGAACCACGAACAAATGTCATCAGCGGATGAACCGACCCCACCGCCGCCCCGAGTCCCCGCAAAACGGCAAGCTCGTCGCTGGTCAGGGCGCCGCTGGAATGCAGGGCCACCTTGCCGCTCCAATCCGCCGCGCCGGTCAGGGACGCTGCCGCGCCGGCAATCACTCCGTCCGGAACACAGAACCAAACAATTTCCGCCAGAATTCGCGCCCGGCCCGCTGCCACAGCAGATGCCCCGACCTCGCGCGCCAGCCGTCGCGCCCGCTGCAAAGATAAAGACCCTGCCTGCCCGCGAGAGACGATTTGGTCAACCGAGTATCCCGTTGCCCTTAAAGAGACAGCCAGCGCCCCGGCCAGATTCCCTGCACCGACCAAGGCGAAGCGCGGCTTTATAGGCAGCTTTCCAGACATGCCCGGCAGGATAGCAGAATCGGCAACGATGTTCCGTACCTCGCGGAACTCCTTCGAAAGCCAAGAACCAGACTTCGAACGTCGTGCTTTATATTGTTCTCATGCCTAAGTCTCCGCGAATCAAGTCCACGCCTGTTAAGCCCAGACAATCCAGTTCACGTCCCAAGGCAAAGTTGATTTCTTCGCGCACGGTGTATCGCGGGCCGGTTTTCTGGGTGACGACGGATGAGGTGCAGGAACCCGGAGGTGTCCGCACCCGTCGCGATGTCATTCATCACACCGGCTCGGTGGTAGTTTTGGCCGTCGATGAATCAGCTTCCACACCGCGTGTCCTACTGGAACGCCAGTATCGCCACGCCGCGAAGGATTATCTTTGGGAACTCCCTGCCGGACGCATCGATCCCGGCGAAAACGCGCTCCACGCGGCGCAGCGCGAACTCCTTGAGGAAACCGGCTACACCGCCAGCCATTGGCGGCGCATTCTCAAGTTCTACGCCACTCCCGGGTTCGTTGCCGAAACCATGTCCGTTTATCTGGCCACTGGTCTTCGGGCCGGGCCCGCGCAGCCCGAGGCTGACGAAGTGATCTACAAGCGCCTGGTCCGGCTCTCGACCGCGATCCGCATGGTGTTAAGCGGGACGATTCGCGACGCCAAAACCATCTCTTCGGTGCTATGGCTCGATCACCAGCTTCGAGGAAAATAGGATTGCTCGTGTGGGGACGGACGCCTGTGGGAGAGGGCGCCTCGCCCGTTCCCACCGAGCGCAGCGAAGCGTCCGCAACCGGGCCCGACTCTTGCCGACAACCGTTTCGCCTTGACACTCCCATCCTAATCGCTCCAAAATGCATCCTATGCGGGCACGTCTTTTGGGCCCCCCGTTGAAAGACGTGCGGAAAGAGGGGGTTCACGTGGAACGTCTGAAAGGCACCGTAAAGTGGTTCAATAACGCAAAGGGTTACGGGTTCATCGGGCGCGCGGATGGTCCCGACGTTTTTGTACATTACAGCGCGATCACTTCCGAGGGCTACAAAAGCCTGCAGGAAGGCGATACAGTGGAATTCGAAATCACCGACGGCCAAAAGGGACCACAGGCAGCAAACGTTACGAAGAGCGCCTGAAGTGGCAGTTTCATTGAGACTCTCCGAGGCCGCAGGTCGGTCCGGAAGACTGCGTGGCGGGAGGCGCAAATCTGTTTTCCCGATAAGTCTCCTCTCCCTCCCTCCACTGGCCCTGCAACCCAATCTTGTTTAATCTTTATTCCGTGGACAACAAGGCGATCGCCAACATTCTCTACGAAACCGCGGACCTGCTCGAAATCGATGCGCAGGATTCCTTCCGCATCCGCTCCTACCGCAACGCAGCCCAAGCCATCGAAAACCTAACCGAACAGATCAAAGACATTATCAGCGAACCTAAGAAAGTGCTGGCCATCTCCGGTATCGGCAAAGGAATGCTGGTCAACCTACAAGAGCTGTTCCAAGACGGCAGCCTCAGCGTACAAGCCGAACTGCTCAAGAAATATCACCCATCGATGCTCCAGTTGCTGAAGATCCAGGGGTTGGGGCCGAAGACGATTGCCTTGATCTGGAGCGCCTATCAGGTCTCGGACGTCGATGGCGTGGAAAAGCTGGCCCGCGAAGGTAAGATCCGCATCCTCCCGCGCATGGGCGAGAAGCACGAACAAAAACTGCTGAAGGCGATCGAAGACTACCGGCGAATCTCAGGACGATTCCTCATCGACGCCGCCGAGGCCGAGGCCAACAAGCTCACAGAGCATCTGGCGCAGTTTCCCGGCATCGACCGTATTACCCCCGCAGGCTCCTTGCGCCGCGGGCGCGACACCGTGGGCGATCTCGACATTCTGGTGACCGGCACAGCCTGCTGCAGCGAAACCGAACGCGCAAATGCGGTGCAATACGTTGCGAAATATCCTCCGCTGATGGATGTGATCGCGCGGGGCGATAACAAAATCAGCTTCCGCTTGCGCAGCGGCATGCAGGTGGACGTTCGCCTGCTTCCCCCGGAGTCGTTCGGCGCGGCTATGCAGTATTTCACCGGATCGAAGGCTCATAACGTTGCCCTGCGCCAGCGCGCCCTCAAGATGGGTTACACCCTCAACGAGTACAGCCTCGCCGATGTCAAAACCGAGAAGCCGGTCGCCGGCAAGACAGAAGAAGAGATCTACGCCAAGCTCAAGCTCGACTACATCCCTCCCGAGCTGCGCGAGAATCTGGGCGAGATCGATGCTGCGGAAAAGCACGCCTTGCCCGCTCTGATCACTTTGAACGACCTACAAGGCGATGTGCACATGCATACCGTCGAAACCGATGGCAAGAACACCATCGAGGAAATGGCTGAAGCTGCGAAGGCGCGCGACTACAAATACATGGCCATCACCGACCACTCCAAGAATCTGGCCTTCGCGAACGGCCTCGACGATAAGCGTGCGGTGGCACACATTCAGCGCATTCGCAACGCAAACGAGAAAATCGACAGCCTCACCATCTTTGCCGGAATCGAAGTGGATATCCTCCCCGATGGCGACCTTGATCTTTCCGACGAGGTTCTCGCTCAAATGGATGTGGTCATTGCCAGCGTGCATTCCGTTTTCAATCAGGAGCCAGCGAAGATGACCGACCGCCTGCTTAAAGCGATTGAGAATCCGCATACTTCCATCATCGGCCATCCTACGGGCCGCCTGCAGCTCCGCCGTGACGCCTACCACTTCGACATGGACGCAGTCCTCACAGCAGCGGCAAGACACAAAGTCGCAATGGAGTTGAACTCCTACCCCGATCGGCTCGATCTCAACGACGTACACCTGCGCCAAGCCAAACAGCGAGGCGTGAAGATCGTAATCAACACCGACTCCCACCACACTTCGCACCTGGACAAAATCCGCTACGGCATTCTGCAGGCGCGCCGCGCCTGGCTAACCAAAGATGACGTCTTGAATACTCTGCCGGCAGAAAAGTTCGCCAGGGCGATGAAGCATGGGTGGAGTTGAACTCCGTGCCGGCGTGCAGATTTGATGGCATTTTGGGAGTCTGCTTCTGATTCCCCTTACGCTTCTGCGCCTTCATTCTCGTCCGCTTAAGCGGCAAAGACCAGATGCGCTTTGCGCAATCGGAGACCAGATAGGATCAACACACGGCTATTTGAGTAGGGCTTTGACGGCCGGTGGCAATTCGAACAACGAATCGTCGATCGGTTCATAGCCCACAGATTCGTAAGTCAAGGTCTGGGTCTGATCGCCGCTGCGGTTTGTGTTTCTTGTCGCGATCAAAGGGCCGCCGAAGTTCTTGTAGTTCTCAAACAGGACGATCCACGTCGCCTTCGAGGCGTCATCTTCGAAGCGGTAGCCGACCAGTAATCCGGTTGTGACGTCGTAAAACTGATTGTTGTCCTTGCCCCAGTTCGTGGTGCCATGCAGCCAGTAGCAGCGATGGCCTTCAAAATCTGTCACGCCGGCGAGTTCGAGCTTTTTGAAATAGTCTGGCTGGTGCAGGGGATATTGCAGATCGGCGTCGCGGCGTATGGCATCGAGCGGGGTGTCTTTGTCTACCTCGGCACCCTTGGAAGTGATGGTCCAGGAAACTTCGCTGTCGAATCCGGTGGTGACTTCTGTGCCGTCGGGTCGAGTGAGTTTGAACAGCGTCTTGAATGGCTTCGCGCGATAAACAAACGTCGCTTTGCCTGACATGCCGGTTTGTTCCATTTTGCCGCGAGCAGTCACAGATTGGACCCCCTGGATTGCCTGCGCCCCGCCGAGCGCTTGTTTGTATCGGTCGAGAACCTGGGCAGCGGTTGTAAGCTGTGCATGCGGCCAGGCGGACGCAGAGAACAGGAAAACTACAGCGGCAGGCTTCAGCAGACGCGTACCGCTCAAAAGAGGTAATCGGTAAGAGGTCATCTGGAATCTCCCTTTTGACTGCAAGTACGGCATACGATTCTTTTGAGCTCAAACAGCATTGGCGCAGCGTACGCAGAGAAGGTCGTGCGACTTCCGGTACGCGCCCTGCAACTCATATAAACTGACGGCCAAAGCAAAATCTTGTATGAAATTAGTGTTTGATGGCAGGAACTGAGGCGGATTCAGACAAACGAATAGGCGTCCGCTGCGTCTAAACGAGCGCGCGCGCTAACGATGGACTAAGCAGACGTGCCGTCTATGCCACGATCAATAAGCCCTGTCGACCCACCGCCATCATCTCTGTATCCCGGGGACTCGCGCCGCGTTGTGGCCCAACTCGAAACCCCTGCAGTCCGAATCGAGGAGATCGTTTATTCCTCTGGTCTCTGCATCGCACGCCATTTCCATGACTCCGCCAACCTCATCTTCATCATCGCCGGAGTGCACTGGTCTGGATACAGCCGTGGAGGCGACATCTGCCTTCCTCACACCGTCCGCTTTCTTGCCGCCGGAGAAGCCCATGAGAACTACTTTCCGGTCGAGTCCCGGTGCCTTCACATCGAACTGCGCCAATCCTTCCTTGACTTGGCCTCCGAATACAACACCATGATTTGTGCCCCGGGCCAAGTTACCCGCGCTGACTCAACCGCTCTGGGACACCGGTTGCACCGCGAGTTCCGCCACAAAGATCGCGACTCTATGCTGGAGATCGAGGGAGCGATACTCCGCCTCTTGTTGGCCGATGAGAAGGAGGGGATGCGCTCCGAGCCGATTCCCCGCTGGTTGTTGCAAATTCGCGAAATGCTCCATGAAGAGCCTAATAGCCGCCGCTCCCTGATTGATCTTTCGCGTCAGGTCGGCCGCCATCCTGTTCAGATCAGTCGCCAATTTCACCAGCACTTCGACTGCACCCTCAGCGAATACATGCGGCGCATCCGCATCGCCCGCGCGCAATCGCTTTTGTCCTGCCCGGAGCTGGAAGTCTCAGATATCGCCCTCGCCTGCGGATTTTGCGATCAAAGCCATTTCACCACCATGTTTCGCCGCCTCACCGGCATGCCACCTCGGCGCTATCGCCTCCTGATCACAGGAAAGCGCTAGGTAACAATCGCTGACAAGCCTTGAT
>PMHI01000243.1:0-1295 GCA_003156615.1 Acidobacteriaceae bacterium
ACCGTCGAGAGCGCGCTTCCGATATGCGCGTCGTTGATGTGGGCCAGGTTCGAAAATCCGGCGCCCGCATGCAGAGGCGCGATCCCACCGTAGCGGTTGAGAGTGCCAAATCGATTAAAGCCCACCACGCCGAACCGGCCGCCATATCCGCCCCACCACGGGAAGAAGCGGTCACCGGGCCCGATTGGCAACCATCCGAAGCCGCCCCATCCGCCCCATCCAAAGCCAAAACCCAATCCCCAACCACCTCCAAATCCGAAGAACGAAACATACGCCGGCGACCAGAACGGACGATAGAATCCGCCGCCCCACACCGGTCCCGGCCACCACGCCCACGCGCCGCCGTACCACATCCAGCGCCCATAGTGATACGGCGCCCATCCCCAAGGCTCAAAGCCAACCCAAGTCCAACCGTAGTAAGGCTCCCACACCCAGTCGCCATCGCGGTATGGAGCCCAGCCATCCGGTTCATTCGGCACCCAGACCTGACCGTAGTCCGGTGCGTCTTTCCAGGTTCCGTTGGCATCCAGATCTTCTGCGCCAACGTAATACTTGTTGGTGTGACGCCACGCATCCGCGCTGCGGATCATGCGGTCGCGGTCGCTGTTCCAACGGTCCCAATCGTCCCGTTCGGGAGCGGGACCGATCTTGTACTTCGCATCGGCGCCGGAACCGCGTACGGTTGCCATCTCGCCCTGCTTCACCTCGCCAATGCCCTGGGGCGTTGAAATCTCCGCCTCACCCTTGCGCACGATGACGATCGAGTCTCCATCGGGCCGCACTTCAATACGGAACACGCCATCTTTATGTGCGGGATGGACTGCGACGTTCGGCGTATCGATCTCCGGTTCAGCTTCGCTCTCGTCAAACACGGAGTAATTGGCCAAGCCCTGCCCCACTTGGATTTGGATGTACTTGTCCGTAAACCTCGCGATATTGGCCTGCGCGTTCGATCCCAGGCGGAGAATGTTAGCGAAGTCGAGTTGTACCTCGGCTCGCCCGCCAGCTCCGGTGGAAACCTTGTCGCCGTTCACCACGGGCTGATTCAACACAGCGGCGGACCAAGTGCCCGAATCCCCGCGCTGCGTCGACACATCGCCGTGAATCATGCTGACGCGGCCCACGCCCTTGTCGGTCTTTGCCGGGGCTTCGCCCGACGGTCCACCGGGCTTAGCTTCCTCCGTAAGTTTCGGCGCTTCGGCGGCCTGCGGCGCTGGGGCTGGTTGAGCCGGTTGGTCGGCCTGCGCCGGTTGGGCGGGCTTATCCTGTCCTATTTCCATCGGCGCGCTGGGCTG
>PMHI01000243.1:1328-2101 GCA_003156615.1 Acidobacteriaceae bacterium
CTACGGTACAAAGCAACTGCCATGCCAAAAGGTCCGCCGAGGTTCGCTCTGGTAACTTGTTTGTTTTCAGACAGGAAGGCGATGGTGATCGATCAAAATGGAGGACCGCATCGAGAGCCGGTGGCCGCGCAGAGCCAAAGTGGTGGTTTTCAACCAGTCGTAAGAGCGTCTCGCGATGTTACGAATCAGAAAGGTGCGAAAAATATGAAAGCCCCGATCGTCAGTGGGGCTTTGATCAATAAAACTTGACACTCCCGCTTCAGCAAAAATCGGTTGGGCTTCTTAATTACGGGAACCTGCTCGACATCGATATAGCCTCTTGAAATTGCCTCAGACAACTTGCGACGCAACTCCCTTTATTCCCAGTCCGAATTAAAGACCCTCTGCTCGTACATCTCCTTGCATGTCCCCATCGCTCATGCTTCCTTCTCCCCCTCATCCGAAATCCCAATCTTCGACAGCCGGTACCGCAGCGCATTCCGCGACAGTCCCAGCAACCGCGCCGCCTGACTCTTATTTCCGTTCGCCCGCCGCAGCGCCTCGCGAATCATTTCATCCTCCCAGTGCTCCAGCGTCATACCCTCGGGAAGAAATCCACTGGCACCGTTGGCTGCCTTGGCCGGACGCAAATCCAGATGGATGTCCGCCGCCTCAAGCACCGTGCCCTTCGCCAGTGCGCATGCCCGCTCGATGATGTTCTGCAATTCGCGCACATTCCCCGGCCAGTGGTAGTTCACAAGAATCTGCATCGCCTCGGGCGTAATGCTCTTCAC
>PMHI01000243.1:2140-3746 GCA_003156615.1 Acidobacteriaceae bacterium
TCGCGGTTGGTGGCTGCGATCAGCCGCACGTCCACTTTCACCGTGCGCGTGCCGCCCAGCCGCTCAAACTCGCGCTCCTGTAGCACGCGCAGCAGCTTCACCTGCGTCGCCGGCGGCACGTCGCCGATCTCATCGAGGAACAGCGTTCCCTTGTCGGCCAGTTCGAACTTCCCCGGCTTGCTTCCGGTCGCACCTGTGAAGGCACCTTTCTCATAACCGAATAGTTCGCTCTCCAGAAGATTCTCCGGAATCGCCGTGCTATTGATCTTGATGAAAGGTCCCGAAGCGCGCCGCGACTTCTCGTGAATCGCACGCGCAATCAAATCCTTGCCCACGCCACTTTCACCGCCCAGCAGCACCGTCGAATTCGTGGGCGCTACACCTTCCACCGTGGCCAGCACCTCCTGCATCTTCACGCTGCGCGCCACCACATTCGGATGGGCATACCGCTTGCCCAGCGCCTCGCGCAACGACCGATTTTCCTCGCGCAAGTTGTGGACATCCAGTTCCTTGCGAATCACCATGCGCATCTCGCCCAGCGAGAACGGTTTCAAAACGTAGTCGCTGGCCCCGGCCTTCATGGCTTCAACCGCCGTTTCTACAGTGCCGAACGCCGTCATCACCACCACCGGCAGTGCGGCGTTTTGCCGCTTGATCGCCTGGAGAAACTCGAGGCCGTTCATCCCCGGCAGTTTGAGATCCGTGACCACAAGATCAACCGTGTTCTCGCGCAGAAGTTTCAGCCCAGCCTCTGCGTCACCTGCGGACAGCGTGCTGAACCCATCCTCCCCGAGATTCAATTCGAGCAGGCGGCGCATCTTCGCTTCGTCTTCGACAATCAAAATTGTTGGCATAGTGGTGGATAGTTGTCGGCCGCTTCTTCAACCGCAGCACAGTCTAAACTTCTACTCACTTAAGATGCCTGGGCAGCAGCCTCGTCGCTCGCCGGAAGAAAGACCACAAAGCACGCCCCCTGCTGATCGTTCCCGCCAGCTTCAACGCGAATGGTTCCATGATGGCCGTCAACGATCCTGGAGACAATCGACAGTCCCAGCCCCACGCCCGTTTTCTTGGTGGTCACAAAGGGATTGAAGATTTGCTCGCGCAGTTCCGCCGGAACCCCGGGCCCCGTGTCTTCGATTCGCACTTCCACTCCCTCCCGGCCCGCGTTGTTTGCCGTGGCCGCCGTCACCCGCACGGTTCCGCCGCTCGTGCCCATGGCATCATAAGCGTTCTGAATCAGATTCACGAACGCCTGCTCGCAAAGACTCTCATCCAACGGAACCAGCGGCAGGTCCGCTCCGTATTGCCGTTCGACGCGGACCAACTCGTCTTTCTGCGTGAGCGCTACCGAGCGCAGGGCGCGATCGAGCACCGCAGTAATTTCAGCCGGGGCCAACTCAGCGTGCAGCGGCCGGGCAAAATCGAGAAAGCGGGTGACCAGGGCGCTCAAACGGTTGGTCTCACTCGAAATGTAACCGGCCAATTCGCTGGCCAGCGGATTCGATTCCCCCAGCTTCTGGTGAAGCATCTCCGCCGAACCCTTGATCACCCCCAGAGGATTGCGAATCTCATGGGCCAGACCGGCGGACATCTGCCCCAGGGC
>PMHI01000243.1:3788-4984 GCA_003156615.1 Acidobacteriaceae bacterium
TATTCCTGCAGCGCGGGATAAAGATACGAGCAGTAGGCGGCCGAGGCCAGCGCCGTCCACAGCAGCGTCCCTAACGGACTGAAATATTCTGCCGCCGTGACGATCGGAACATAGAAGATCGGATAGTAGCTGCTGTTAATTCCGACTTCGCCCGTGTGGTCGATGAGCAGAGTCGCCAGCGCGATCTTGAGCAAAACGATATAGGCCGCGCCGCCTCGCGGAACGCGCGCCAGAAGCCAGCCCTCGCTGAACTGCACCACTCCAATGGCCAACAGCGTGAGTTGCTTGTGGATCTCCGCCCGCGGCGGCAACAGCGCCAGTATGGCCAGAAACAGCAGCCAGAGCACATCCATCCAGGGGATGGTTGGACGCTTCGGTTCGCTCATGGCAGCCACGCTGCAGACGAAAGCGCCGGGAGCGGGCTGGTTTCCCGCCTTCCCGGCGCGATCGTCATCTCTCTAGTCTCGCGTGGGCCCGCTTGCAAGTCGCATCGCATGCGAACCTATCAGACCGCACGCAAGCGGTTCGCGTCAATGTCGTTTCTCAGGCGCACTGTCCTGCCGCGTCGCAGGCGCAAGAGAACTCTGTTGCCGTTGCAGCGCGGGAGAGGCACCACCGTACGTACGAGCAGTGCTTATGGGAGAGCACAAAGTGGTTTCGTGGACACATCAGCGGGTGCTTGGCTTCGGCGAGATCTCATCCAAAGCAAGATTCAATTCCAGGACGTTGACTCGCGGCTCACCCAGAAATCCGAACTGCCGCGACTCGGTATGCTGGCGAACCGCTTCGCGAACCACATCTTCGCTCAGCCTGCGCTCTTTCGCAATGCGGGGCACCTGAAATTCCGCCGCCGGGGGCGAGATATGGGGATCAAGCCCCGAACCCGAGGAAGTCAGCAAATCCACCGGGATTGGGACCCCCGGATTCTCCGCCTGCAGGCGGTCGGCATCTCCCTGGACCCGCGCGATGAGAGTCTGATTGGTTGGCCCAAGATTCGATCCGCTGGAGTTGGCCGCATCATACCCTGTTCCTGCGTTCGAGGGACGTGAGTGGAAATAGCCGGGAGAGGAAAATGACTGGCCGATCAAGCGCGATCCCACGATTGTGCCATTCCGCGTCACCAGCTCTCCATTGGCCTGCTTCGGAAACAAAACCTGCGCCAGTCCCGTCACCAGCAGCGGAAACAGCAGACCAAA
>PMHI01000547.1 GCA_003156615.1 Acidobacteriaceae bacterium
TTCTTCTATGAGTTTCGAGAGCCGAGTTTTCGCCTCGTGAATGTTCACTGTTTTCATAGGGATTTAATAGACTTAGTTTGGTTAGTCTAGTCTATCACAAGCTCCCAGAATTGGGCGTGATCGAGATTCATCACCAGCCGATGCCCCTTCCCTGGAGAACGCGATTGGATCGGATTCGTACCGGCAGGCGCGATCGCGCTGTCAGCCGTTGCGATCCGCGCCGACCGACACCGACCGCGTCCGAGGCACTGGCGGCGCTGGCGGAACTCGTTGGCGTTTACCGTTGGCCGCCGAACGCATATCATCTCGTCCTAGTCGGGGGTTTGACATGGATCGATCTGCGCTTGCGGCCAGTATTTTGAAGATTGATGGAATAGTGCTCTTAGTAGTGGCTGCTATACATCTTAGCGCGACCCCGCTGGTGCTCAACTTTGTTTCCAGTCAATCGACTGCCGCAGCCTATGCCCAGATCAAGCCGTTATTCCTTCTGAGTTTTACCGTGGTCGGCATTTTGCTGATTCCCATTGGTTTGAGCACTTTCTTCTGCGCCAACCCGATAGGTCGCGGCGAACCCTTGGCGCGCTCAATTTGCTGTTTCAATGCGATCAGCATTCTAATGTTGCCGGTTGTCCTCATTTTGACCATGCCCGTCAGATACTTCAGCGCGATACCGTTTCTCACGGCGACGATTCTGGTCTCACTGGTCGCCATCTCGATTTCTGCACCTCTTGCGTTAGTGCACTCGAAACCGTTCTCTGCTAATTGACGATATCGGTACGAGTGGCTGTTGAAAAAGTCAGGCTGGCGGATGTGCCAGCGCAACGTCAATTCGAGCCGGCACGTAACCGAACGCTATTTAATGACCTCTTGATCTCCTGACGAAGAAAATCGCTGTCGCGCCCTGCTCCACTCCTCGGTTGAGAAGAGGCGCGGCCCCACCTCGATGAGGCGTGGCGTCATATTGAAGACGGCCACTCGCGTCCAAGGCCTGCCGTCCCGCATCCGAAGGCCCTTTTCATTTAGATCACTGACGATGCTTGAGTAGGGGAAGTCCTGGACTAGCAACTCCATCATCAACACAAGCGTCCTATCCTCGACGGGATCGACCTCCAAGCGCTGGCAATCGTCCGAGATGCGCAGTCCGTAGGGGATCGCCTCACTAAATGCGCCTTGGGTCGGAGCTTCCGACTCGGGCAACTCGCGCCGCCATTCGATCGATACCAATTGCCATCCCGCCGCCATGCGCTGCCTGATGACCTCGGGACTAAACGGCCCGGAAATCACATCGCGAATCCGTTCAAAATGCGCCATATAAGCCTCCCCTGAGTCGTTCTTCGGGATAAAGTAACACGCAATTGACCTGCCAAGAGTCTGGCCTGCTGCGAACCTCTTAAGTCGCCCCCGGCATTGGAAATAGTCGCAGGCCCTGCGGTCGAGCTCAAACCGTCTGCCGTCCATTTGTGCAAATCACTGTTCGTTTCTGGACGCCCGCACCGCGCTGCTTGAAGGGCCTGACGCTCCCGCCTGTTTTTTATTTTGCGGCGACGGGCTTCACTCGCTCTGACTGTGGACTGGCTGTGATGTTGAAATCAGCGGGTGGCAGTGTGACCAGCGCCTCGGGGTTGTAGTAGTCGTAGAGAACTGAGGGAGCGGTTCGGGCCTTCAGCCCGTAGCGAGGATGAAACGCGAACGTCAGCTTGGTACCTCCGGCGTTTGGCCACAAATAGAGGACAAGACGGTCGGGGAGGACGTCATAGTGCGAAACAGTCCACCCTGAGTTGCTGACTACGTCGTCGAGCACGCGGCGGTCAACGTCGGCGCCGGGCGGCAGGCCGATTTCGGCAATCATCATGCCCCATCCTCGGCTTCCGATTCGTTCGGCGTCGATAGAACAACGAACCTCCTGTCCGGCGCGAGCTTCGGTCTTGTCAAATCTGACCGCGAGACGGAGGGCATCAGAATCGCCGGGGCGCGTAGCCTCAATAACGTCGGCTCCGGTCCAAGGGATGTAGTATTCGGCAACGGCCTGAACACTGGCAGTGGAAAGCAAGCTGCCATTCTGGACGACGATCGTGTTATCGCCTGGCTGCATCGACGCCGAGATGTCGATAATCGCTGGGGCGTCTGAGGTGGGAGGNNGTAAGCCTTCGTGTCGATCCCTTTGAGTAGCGCTGATAGAACATCGACGGTCGCCTGACCGGAATACCACACCCCGTAGCGATCTTTCTGCTGCAGCAACCAAAGTGTACCGGCATCCACGAGCCGGCGTGCATCGTCGGTTGGATCGACGGTAGCCAGCGCCAANNACTGCCATCGCGGTGCTCTCGACGCGGCCAGCATGTCCCCAGCCGTAGAACGGAGTGTTGTGTTCAAGGACCCAGTACGTGCCAGCTCGTTCTGGAGTTGCCATTTTGATAAGCTTCAGAATCGAGTCGGAAGCGCGTCGCCGATCGCCGAAATTAGAGGTCGCGATGGCGAACTCTGCGAGCGCGTAAGGTTCACTCAGATCACGGTGAGGATCGGACAGATAAGCGAGAGCGCGTGAAACCGACTGGTGAAGAATCTTCTTCAGTGGGTCGTTCGTGCTATTTTCGGATGCCGCCAGAATGACGGTGATGTAAGCGGTAAGCCCGCTGTCATCGTATCCATACTTCGGTTGCCAGTGGCCATCTTTCGCCTGTTGCTCAATGAGCCATTTCTCGGCATCAGGGATGATCGCGGGATCCACATCGGTGAAAGCGGAGGCGCCTGAGAGGAAGCGCAAGGCGTAAGCAGTGAGCGCCGCATCCGGCGAACCGTGGCCCCAATAACTGAACCCTCCGCCGGACTCGCGATAGTTAAGCAAACGGTGATAGCCGAGGCTGACATAGCGACTCGCCCGTCCCTGGATCGGGGCACTCGTCACGCCCAAAGCTTTGTAGTATGTCAATAACAGGACACTGGGATATGTCGAAGATAAAGTTTGCTCGCCACAACCGTAAGGACGCTCAAGTCCGGCCTCGATGCTCTCGGTGACCTGCGCCAACAGGTTGGGATAAATCTTCAGCCGCGCACGCACACTGCCCGGAATTAAATTGGCCGGTAGGCTCAGCGAAAGCGTAGAGTCGCCGCGGAGAATGCCCGCCGCGGTCGACGTTTGGTCCCGGCCGTTGGGGTGAACAGTAACTGTCTTCTCGACAGCATCGCCAGTGGTACGGTTGGCGCCGTAGACCTGCTGTTTGCCGGCCTTCACCATCGCAGTTGCACGAAACGGGAATGTGGCAGTCATCGATTCGCCAGCTCCGACCGAAATCTCCTGTTTGCCGGGACGCTCCAGCTCGAACCAAGTCGCGAGCTTCATTTCAACGCTGAGTTCTTGTGCCTCTGGAAGGTAGTTGCGCACCACAACCGGAAGCTCGATCTCATCGCCGATGGTGAGAATCTTCGGCGGGTCATGCTCGAGGAAGAATGGCTGGAAGGCCTGGATCTCGCGGTCTGCGACACCGATCTCTCCAGTTTTGTTGGACGCCAGCACAGTCATCTTCCAGGTTGTGATGTTGTCCGCAAGTTTGAATTTGACCAGAGCGCGACCGTTGGCATCGGTGGTGACCGAAGGGGACCACAGGAGAGTTTCGGGAAAGTAATCACGCAGCCGCGGTGTAAATGTCTCTTCGTGAACCTGAACTCTTGTTCCTTCTGCGACCTTGTTAACCACCATGGATGAGCTCTGTGTCTGGACGCTGAGAGCATTTGCCGTAACCTCGACCGTTTCCGAAACCGACCCAACCTGCAAAGCAAGGTTTACAGCCGTAACGCTGGTGGAATGGACTGGCACCGTGCGGATTTGTGTGGCTCGAAATCCGGGAGCAGAAATGGTGATGTCATAGGTGCCAGGGGGAATGTTACGAATGATGTAGGCGCCGTCCGCTCCCGTGGTCACAGTGAATTGCTGACCGGTCTGGCGGAGAGTTGCAATCACAGTGACGTTCGAAATGACAGCGCCACTCGGATCGGTCACGATGCCGTTGATCGCACCAGTGTTTCCGCTGAGCGGCTCAGAATGAACGGACTGTGGAATGATGTCTTTCCCGCTTCGCTCGTCAATATCACGAGAGAAGCTGGCGACGGAAAAGTCATCCGGCGTTTTCGCTTTGCCGTCCGAGCCAGGACTCATGATGCGAATCCACGCGAGTTTTCGAGTTACGGGGGTGGCGGTCTGGACCCTGGCGTCTGGTTGGTAGGTAATGCGTGTGGCATCGCCATACTCCGACTCGACGCTGTAGGTGACGTAATAAGCATGCCCCCAAGGATCAACCAACTGGCGGAAGTTGACGCCACTGTCCGACATGGCTTTGTCGAATGCTTCGTTGTCTTGAGGAAATATCCCTGTGGAGCGAGAGAGTTTGTAAATCGCGGAATCGATCTTTCCGCGAGCCTGCTCAAAATAGTCGATTGCGCTGGTCCATATGGCGAACGGCCCGTAAGAATATGGGGCGACATTGTGGCCGGTGCTTTGGACGATGACCTGATAGAGCGAGCCGCTGGGCTGGAAACTGAATGCGTAAGGATTACCCCAGGGATCGCGAATCGCTTTAAGATCAAGTCCGCGTGAACGCACAGCAGCGCGAAGCGCATCAAAGTCGCGGATGTACGCACCAGAGGAAGCGTAAGTCTCCTTCACGACCCGGTCGATGATCTTTCCCACCGGTTGGAAGTAAGGCCAGCTAACGGTAAGAACCTCGATATCATCGGCCGTACCCAACTGCTTGTCGGGGCCGGCAGATAGGATGTTCAGGGTTCGATTGCGGTAGTCGATGCCAAAACTGTAATGATACGGCGCGCCCCAAGGATCGACGATGCTGGCAGGGTCAAGCCCGGCCCTCCGGAGCACGGCCGACAGCTCATCGTTGTTGGTCGCAAACTTCCACGCCGTCGAGTCTTCGTTGAGAAGGGCTTTGCGGACGGGTTCAAGTTCATTCCGCATCTTGTCCGAGAATAGCGACCGGGTTTCGTATCCGTAGTTGTTGCCTTCGATCTCCGGCAAACCGGCCCGGGAGTAACTATTTTCCTCGAGAAGCATCTCGGCGACGAGATCCATGCCGTCAGCCAACGGTTTCGAAAGATCAAGTTCATCGAGGTCCCTGAATGAGATTCCACCAACGGACTCTGGTGGATACCACCAGCCCCAGTCCCAGAAACCGTAGTGCCCTTCCCCAAATTCCTGGTCGGTGCGAATGCGTTCGTCTACCGCTTTGTCGACCACGACGACTCCCAACGCGCTGGCGGAAGTGGAGCCAGATGGCGGGCTGACATTGAGGACGGCGGACACCTCGTCCCCTGGCTTGTAAGTGGCGCGGTCCGTCTTGACTTTCACGGTCAGGGTTGACGGAGTCGGAAACAGAATGGCTCGGGCACCGGACGGGATTTCGTAGCGTTCTTCACTATCTGCTTCGAGCGAATACGCTGCAAGTGTCAGCTCGCCCTTGAACTCGGGAGCATAGGGGATGACGGTGAATCCTCGATGATTGTGCAGACCAATCCGGCCAGTCCACAGGACCGCTCCGTCGTGCGAGAGATCAACGATTACGTTTCCCGGCGGTGCGTTGGGAGCGCGAACAGAGACGGTAATCTGATCTTTTGCCCGATAGAGCGACTTGTCGGTTGTGACTTGGATCAGCTTGTCGGAGTCGCTCCAAAAAACCTCGTCATAAGAAGCGGCAGCTCCGGTTTTGTCGTGAACGTCGAAAACAAGCTGATAGCCATGGTTGCGGCTGGAATCGTCGTCGCGTTCAGTCAATAGTTGCAAGCCGGACACTTTGGCCACGCCGAACCGGTTGGGCTTGATAGCGCGAAGAAAATCCCTGATGCCGGATGACTCGAGCTCGTAGTAGTTTCTGTAGTGGTTCCGGTCTTCGCTGACATTGACGTGGCACTCCGCCGGCGTGCCGTCGGGATAATAGGTGGAAACATAAAAGGATGCCCGGTCTCCACTGAGGTTCATGCCCGAAACATAGACGTGAATCGGCTGCTGACTGAGGCGAACCTGGAAGCGGCGTTGCTCGGTCTTCCCCGTGCTGGGATCGGTGACATACGCCGCGTAATGAAGGTCCATGAGGCGCCTGAACGTCTGCTCTGCCAGTTCGCTGTGCAGCTTCGTGAAATCAAGCGTAAACGTCGCGCGGCCAGAATGGTCGAGTTCTGCCGACTGACCATCAGCTTCGTCCACTACCCATTTGTGTTGTGCGGAGTCCCAGTGACCCTGCTCTTCGCGAACCATTTTCACGGCGCCCTGAGTGAGCTCTTTGCCAGACAGGTACTTGGCAGATATGGCGACCGATGCGTTCTGCCCAGGCAAATAGTAGGAGCGATCCGGCTGGGCTGCGACGGTAAAATTAGGGAGATCGTAACGGCTGACGCGAACGTTCGTCATCGCCTGAGCGCTACCATAACGGTCACCTGAGAGCGAGACTTGCAGCGCATAGGATCCGAGTTCCGCAGAGTCGGGTAGCTCCCAGTCGATGTTGGCAATTCCGAAGTCGTTCGTTTTTGCGGCACTGCTGAATAGCGTATTCGACTCTGGATCGACAAGCTTGAACTCAGTGTCTTGGTTTGTGACAGCGTGCTTGTCCGCACTGAGCACAAGCGCGCGGGCATGTAGTGATTGGCCCGGCTGATAGAGAAGCTTGTCGGTATTGATAATGATGCGAGCCCGCGGATCGAGGTCGAAGTCGAAATCTTGCTTCCGCGTTTGATCGCGTTTCCGAGCTTCAATGTTGACTGAGCCACCGTCAGTGACCGCCGCTGGAATCTGGAAGAGAAGAACAGCATCGCCAGATGCGTTTGTGGTATGCGTTATGACCGCCTGGTTCTGGTTCGCATCGAATTCCAGTTCGCCGCGAACCTCCACGCCATTCACTGGCTTCCGCGTAACCGGGTTGGCCGCGTGTACACGCACTTGATAAGGCTGGCCGGGTAAGGCTTTATCAGCGTGCCCAACGCGGAGTTCGAACATGTCAGGGGCGATCGCTCCCAGGGCAACCACGCCACTAGTGGCTAGCTCTTCACCCATCAGAAGCCGGTACTTCACGCGATACCAGAGCGCCGGGTCATTGGCGGACGCCGTGGGGACTGCCGGTCGTGGCAAGGACAACTTGATTAAATTGCGTCCGGGTTTGAGGTCTTCAGTGGTTTTGGATGACGCTACGACCGCGTCTTTGGGATCGAGCAGATCAACGTAAAGAGTCCCGGAGACAGCTGTTTCGGACTCGTTCGAAACGGATGCGCTCAAGGCGACTTCCTTTTCGGAAATGACTGCACCCATCTCTGATTCGTTGATCCGAAGAGGTGCGGAACTCGCGAGCAGACGCGTCGAGATGGCGGCGAGGAAAATGGCCAGCAAACGAATGCGTTGCGCAGGTCGCATATGTCAACCGTCGAGCACAAGATTTACGCGAATGGTAGCACGGGAAAGGCATCAATTTCGGTGCGCTGAGTTCGAACCAGCAATGAAGCGTGGCTATTTCGATGTTTAGACGCAGGGCGTCATACTCGCTGTCGCAAGGCAGGCGATCCATCGTAACTACTTTCTATAGTCACCTTTGGATATCCACGAACCACCCTATCGAGGCGTGCGCATTTGCATCCGGCAAGAGCATCATTTCTTCGTCGACGAAATCGATGCATCCGTGGTGATTACACTGGTCTACACAGGGCGAATTCCCAGCGGACCTCGCTTTCAACGCAAACGGAGGTCCTACGTTGTCAGACCGGAAGCCCAGTGTCGTCACAAGGCAAAGAGAAGACGACGAACAGACTACGGCAGGCACCGCAACTAACAGTAAGCTAAAGTCTGCGGAGCCGGTTGACATTACAGATATGTCGTTTGAACCGCTGGTCTATTATGTGCTCTTTGGAGATGGCCGAATTATCGATAAACTGGGCGCCCCGGCAAGGTAGGCGCCATCGCACAAGTAGGGATTGCCCGCCGTCAAGTTCAACTTCGAAATCGACGAGGCAGGTTAAGCAGAGATTGAGATGCTACCCGTGGGTGGCGGACTCTCTGGAGATTGGTGCCATCAACCGATGTTCAGCGCTCCGGAACCGAGTGTTGTTCCTCAAAGCAGGACTCCATACTCTTGAGGTCTACAGCAACACGGGCTTGTGAGCCCTCTGGCGCAGCTCTAAGATATTGAACAGGCCAAGAAATTGGCTGCCCAAGTTCGCGGGCCGCTCGCAATGGCCAATAGGGATCTCGCAGAAGCTCGCGGGCAATGATGACGGAGTCCGCCTGTCCGGAGCCGATAATGTGCTCCGCCTGAACGGGAGAGGTGATCATGCCAACCGCGCCGGTCAAAATGTTAGCTGCCCGCCGAATCTGCTCCGCAAACTGCGTTTGATAGCCTGGACCAACGGGAATCTTCGCACCTGGCAAGTTGCCGCCAGAAGAGCAATCAATAAGATCTACCCCAAGTTTCTTCAGTTCACGGGAGAGTTCGATCGACTGCTTGATATCCCAACCGCCTTCGACCCAATCGGTCGCCGAAATACGAACAAAAAGCGGTGCTCCCTCTGGCCATGAACCACGAATGGCGGCAACCGTCTCACGCAGTATGCGCGTTCGATTGTCAAATGAGCCTCCGTATCTGTCCGTTCTTCGATTGCTCAGAGGCGACAGAAACTCATGAATCAGGTATCCATGAGCAGCGTGAACCTCAATAATGCTAAATTCCGCTTCGCAAGCACAACGCGCCGCGGCGCCAAACGCAGAGGTGATGTTCTTAATTCCCTCGATAGAGAGCTCATGCGGCATAGGATAGTGATCGGCGAAGCGCAATGCGCTTGGAGCACCGACATTCTCCCACCCCCCTTTGCTTTCTGGGACCTGTCCGTAGCCTGCACCAGGCGGGTAAGTGCTCGCTTTCCGACCAGCGTGCGCTAGCTGGATACCAGCAACGCTTCCTTGTTGGTGAATAAATCGGACAATTCGAGCCAGTGGCTCGATGTGTTCATCCTTCCATATCCCCAAGTCCTGTGGACTGATCCTGCCTTCGGGAAGAACTGCGGTTGCCTCGGTGAGCACCAGTCCAGCCCCGCCGACCGCCCGGCTACCCAGATGCACGAAATGCCAATCGTTCGCATATCCGTCAGTACTGGAATACTCGCACATAGGCGAAACGAATACGCGATTCGCCAGCGTTATGTCCCGAATCGTGAGCGGATCAAACAGATGAGCCATGGGATCCCCCAGCTACTTCTTAATTTAGTGTCAGGTTGGTGCTGCTTAGGCCGTGATGTTTCAAATAGGAACCAGATGTAGCGCCGGGTCTGATCGAGCCAATTTTCGATGACGCCGGCCGTAGCCGCATCGCCCTAATCATGGCACAGGACATGTGCCTGAAGCATTTTCACTGCGAGTCCCTTTTCATCTTCGCAAACTTCACCCCGTATGTCCTCAAAATCGACAAATGGCTCATTGTCAGCTATTCGCTGCAGTTGGATCGTCGTTCGACCAATCTTGCGCACACGCTCAGCGATGTCGTCCGTCATAGCGAGGATCTGGTCCGCGCGTTCGTCCAACAGCAGATGGTAGTCGAAGAAACGCGGCCCACTCATTTGCCAGTGGAAGCTCTTGGTCTCGAGATAAGAGCAAACGACAAGGCTGCCCTAGTGGCCAGTGCCCTACGCAGCATCGTTCCGACGGCTGAAAGTCCTATGTTTCGCCATTTCTTTTCTGTTTTCTGCCGGTACTCGTGGTCGCAAGCAGAGGGTCGCTACGGCAGGCTTGCCGGCGCGAGACCCAGCATGAAGCTCGTCCGCTGTAGTGCTGCGCTGGATGCACCGTAATCCTCGACGAGCCCCGTGCCAGCGAAGCGCCGGTAGTTGCTTGTCTCGCCCGCAAGCTGCTACCTGCACGAACTCCACCGACTGTGGCGCACCGGGAATACGTGCGCCGAACCAATGCGGGTCGTCCCGCTGTGCCCAAGTGACGAGCGCCAGCACCGCACCCGGCGGAGCGGGTTGGCGTGCCAGCGCGGCTCGCATAGCTGCGTCGTTGCCGTAGAGTGTTGCCATCGTGCGTGTCTTAGGATCGACGTACATCGTGATGGCGCCCCAACCTAGCGGCTGATATGGCAGGTTCGCGGGAAGCGCAGCGGCGTTATTCACAACTTCCTCGCGATCGACCTTGGCAGGTGAGATTGGCGGCGTGTAGACGTAGTCATTGCCGTGCAGCGGCCGGTGGCAGCCCGTGCACTCATTCACGAAGTCCGCGTTCTTGCCGTAGGGCATCAGGTTCATGCCGCGCCAGCGTCCCCAGCCCCAGCCCTCAGTGTCTTTGAAACGTTGCGCGTCTTTCAGCATCAGCTCTACCTGCACGAACTTGCCAGGGTACACCAGGCCATCAGGGCCGGACTGCTGCTGCCAGGCAATCTTTGCAAACCGCGCGCCGTCGGGCCAAGGCGAGGTGTTGCCTGTTTGCGCCGCCGTTACGGCCACGTCATTTCCAAGGATGAACCGGAAGGTATTGTTGTCGCCGCGATCCGTGGTGCTGATCGGCTTCCAGCTTTCGAAGGTGGGGTCGAATGGGAATCCGTTGAATTCCGGACTCACCGCCTCCAGAGAGACACGCGCTGGAATCTCCGGGGAAACGATAGACGGCCCCTCTTCAGTCTTTCCGTTGTTAGGTTGCTGCCCGTTGCCGATCGGGCTCAGCGCAGGCGTCCACGGAGCCAGATACTGCTTCAATGTTGATAGCTCTTCGGGTGTCACCTTCGCCTCCGGATGCAGCTTGAGGAAGCTCGGCAGCGGCATCGCGCCGAGCTGGATCATGTTCACACCCTCGTACAGCATCGCCTTCTGTACGGCGGGGGGCTTGGAGCCCAGTGTCGAGAAGTTGAGGTGCTCGCGCGCGATTAGGATGTCGTGCCGCACGAGCCAGTATGCGGGTACGATCTGGTCGAACCAGGCGAGCCGGCGTTGGTCCGAGTGGCAGCTAGAGCAGTCTTTTTCCAGGATGTCCTTGACGTCAGGTGGTGTCTGCAGCTCGGCCGTCGCCGGCTTAACCGGAATGATGGGTCGCACCACCTGCAGCACCGCGAAGACAAACACTCCCGCTACGATCAGTTTGCCAATCGTCCTCATTGAACTCTTCATCTACCCGTTCATGAGAGGCCTGATCCCCGCCACCGAATGGAAGCAGACATTCACATGCCGGATTTAGATTTCACGGCTAAGAATCGAGCTGGTCCATCACCAATACCATGATGATTAGAGTAGTCTGCTGCAGAGCCGATGCAGTGAAAGACCCTCGGCGATCTTGAACCCCAGCCATTCCTCAACGCGGTGTTGTGGCCCAATCACTTCCGAGACTGCCGCATCCAACCACGGCATTCCGGTGGGTGATCGGAGCGCCAGCGTGTCACCGGGACGGTCACCCTCGAGTTTCATCACCTCCTCGGCCCGAAAGACAAAGCAGGGGCGCTGAAGCTGCACGTGACCGTGGCCGGCGCTAAGCCAGTGCCTGATCAGAGAATCCGAAGTCACTCCTTTATGCCGCGCAGAAGCCCGCTAAACCGGGGAAAATCCTGAGTCGGTTCACGATCAAACAGATCTTTTGGCACAACGCCCGGTTCCAAGATGACCCTGCGGCGACCGTAGTCGGGACAATTACCGATGCTGAAGCGGACCTGATCGTAGGTTTGGAGGGTTCGTCCCTCGAAGTCGGGTTTTGTCCTAAGGCAGCGAGGGCCGCCACCCCAAGGCGATACATGCGGCTATGTTCACCCGTTCCTGATCTCCCAAATCAAGCCGAAAGACGCGAAGGATACTCTACTCAGATAACTCAAAGGTAACCCGCAGGCTGGCTGCTGTAAACAGATTTCACTTTCGAGAAATTGGCCCACGTAGTTTCGCTCATTGACTGAGCCCATATTCCTCTCGAGAAACTACGCATAGCACGCATGAGCGCTTGAGCTGTTGCCAACTCCGCCCGCAGCCACAAAAAGGAATTCTTGCCCTCACCTGTCGTCTTTTAACCGTAATAGCATCAATTAACGCGCGACTCCGCCCATTTTCTTCACGTCTGGAGCCTGCTCGAAAGATTGGAAAAATTGGCCAACAAGTGCACCAGCAACATAATACTGGCGAATTACATCGAGCGCAGAGGCTCGGCCGCAAAACACGAGATAATCTGTCAAGAACGCGGGGAGACGGCGCTGCGTGCGTCCGGTTCCTCGACCGTTTGGCCTCGCGTGAGCGGGCCCCTGCTTCCAAAGCGTCATGCAAGTCCTTTTCGCTGACAGACTTACGCTATCTTCCTGCCGAGAAACTACCCCATAGGCCGCACAGCTGCTTCCACTGATTTGCCAGCTCCGCCGGCAGTACAAAGAAATTCTTGCCCTCACCTGTCGTCTTTTGCCTGCCATTTCCGATTCCCTTAGTAGAGACAGGAACTCTCGCTCGCCACTGGATTCCTTGGGGCTCTCGAAAAATCAAATCCGAAATCGGAGGATGTCATGACCACCGCCGCTCGACGTTCTTTCATGCTCTGCCTGATAGCCGGTTTGTTGGGCTCACTGGCAGCTGCTCAATCCACCAGCTCTTCCCAATCGTCCGCCGTTGTACCGCGATTGGTGAACTTCTCGGGCAAGGCCGTTGCTGAGGGAAAAGTGATCACCGGCGTGGCAGGCGCCACCTTCGCTATCTATAGCGAAGAGTCCGGCGGGTCTCCGCTGTGGCTGGAAACCCAGAACATTCAGGCCGACACCAAGGGCAATTACACGGTTCAACTGGGAACGACGAAGCCCGATGGTTTGCCGCTCGATCTGTTTACTTCCGGCGAAGCTCGCTGGCTCGCCGTGACGATCAATGGTGGGCAAGAACAACCGCGCGTGCTCCTACTCAGCGTGCCTTACGCGCTCAAGGCAGCCGATGCAGAAACTATCGGCGGACTTCCGGCGTCGGCATTCGTACTGGCTGCTCCGCCAACTGCCAACGCTCCAAGCGCGATGAGTGGGAATAAAACAGATTCGGTCACCTCAGCGACATCCTCCGACGTAACCACTACGGGGGGCACAGCGAACACCTTTCCTTTGTTTACCACTGCCACCAATGTTCAGAACTCGATTCTGACGCAGGCGAGCACCACCGCGATCAATGTGCTGGGGAAGCTCAATCTGCCCGCGTTAGGCACGGCTACGGCCAGTAAGGGTTTCAACTCGCAGCCTCAGGATTTCGTAGCCTCCGCCTACAACAGCACTAGCAAAGCTGCCGTAGCACAAACCTTCCAATGGCAGGCCGAATCGGCCAGCAACGATACGGCCACGCCCTCGGGCACGCTGAATCTGCTCTATGGGTCGGGCACAACCACGCCGGCCGAGACCGGCCTGAAGATCAGCAGTAAAGGCCTGATCACGTTCGCCACCGGACAAACCCTTCCAACCGTAAGCGGGAATGAGACGGTGAGCGGAAACCTGAGCGCGACCGGTGTGGTGACAGGAAGCAGCTTTGAGATCGGCAGCAACCTGTTCGCCTTCGGCTCCGATGCGGACGGGAACGCATTTCTGGGCTTCGGTGGGAATACGACGATGACAGGCGGAAGCAACACCGCCACCGGCGTGACGGCACTCCACTCCAACACCACGGGCTCGAGCGACACCGCCAGCGGGGTGAACGCGCTCCTCAGCAACACCACGGGCTCCGACAACACGGCCACTGGGGCATACGTGCTCTCCTACAACACCACGGGCTCCTACAATACGGCCAGCGGAGCGGTCGTTCTCAACAGCAACACCACAGGCTCCGACAACACGGGAAACGGGGCGTTCGTGCTCCGCGACAACACCACGGGCTCCGACAACACGGCCAGTGGGGCGTACGCGCTCTACTCCAACGCCTCGGGCTCAAGCAACGTGGCCAGCGGGGCGTACGCGCTCTACTCCAGCACGAGCACCAGTAACATGGCCAGTGGGACGTACGCGCTCTATTCCAATACCACGGGCGCCAGCAACACGGCCGTCGGGTCAGACGCGCTCTACAATAACAAGACTGGCAGCTACAACACCGCCGTAGGCGCTATAGCGGGACCGGACCCAAGCACCCCCGGCCTCACGAATTCCACGGCCATCGGGGCATTTGCCGACGTGACGGAAAGCAACGCGCTGGTGTTGGGTTCGACGGCTGCCCAGAACGGTATCGCCAACGTTCTTGTGGGGATTGATGTGCCCAGCCCCACGAACATTCTGACCGTGCTGCAAGGCGGGGGCAACGCCATCGCCGATGGCTGGTCCACCTACAGCTCCCGCCGTTGGAAGACCAATATTCATCCGCTCGAGAACGCATTAAGCAAGGTCGAGCAATTGCGGGGCGTCTCCTACGACCTGAAGGACTCCGGCAAGCACGAGATCGGCGTGATTGCCGAGGAAGTGGGACAGGTAGTGCCGGAAGTGGTCAGCTATGAAAAGAATGGCAAAGATGCGAGGGGAGTAGATTACAGCAAATTGACGGCATTATTGATAGAGGCGGTGAAACAGCAACAGAAGCAGATTACGCAACAGCAAAACCTGATTCGCAAGCAACAGCGGCTGACGAAGGCACAACAACTGGAAATCAGCAAGCAGCAGAACTTGATAACCACCCAGCAATCCGAGATTGCGGATTTGAGCGGTAAAGTTGGCGTGCTCGAGTCTAGCCTGCGCACCGGTCAGCCGGATAAGCCGGCCGTGCTGGCGCTCAAGTAAACATCGGATTCAAACGAGCCGAGGAAGCGGAGAATTTTCCTCGGCTTTTTCTGTTTTCGAGGCACTCGAAATAAGGTCCTATTCAAGCCCGATCTCCTGTGACTCTTCTGCCCGGATTGTTCAATGAAACCGGGCATCCCGANNAGAGTGCCGCCAAAGCAGTCCGCAACCCTGACAGAAGCTGAGCTTCGCATCATGGATGTGCTCTGGCGCAAGGGCTCGGGCACGGTTCAGCAGGTGCTGGATTGGCTTGCCTCCACTTTGGCCTACAACTCGGTCTTGACTACGATCCGCGTTCTGGAAAAAAAGGGCCATGTGAAGCATGTAAAGGATGGCCGAGCGCACGTCTACGAGGCGATCATCGGACGCAAGGAGGCTACCCGGTCCGAGATTCAGCATCTAGTCGCCCGCTTCTTCCGCAACTCCCATGAGGCATTGGTACTAAACATTCTGCAAGACGAAGAGATCGACGCCGACAAGCTCAAACGCTTGCGCGAGATGCTGGAACGGAGCGACGTGAAATGACCGGTCTCGGCCTGCAATCCCTGGCGCAACTCGTCACCGGACGGCTGCTCAATACCGCGGCTGAGGGCATTGTTCTCGCGGCCTTGGTATGGCTGTTGCTTCGCCTCATCGGCCGGCAGAATTCCGGAACCCGTTTTGCGATTTGGTTTTCCGCGCTCCTAGCAATTGTCGCGCTTCCATTTCTTTCCGGGTCAGGCTTCGCTGCCTCCCATTTCCCCGCTCTTGCTCCCGCGAACCCGCACGCCGGAATCGTCCTTTCGAGTTCCCTGGCTCCTTATCTGTTTGCCGTGTGGGACCTCGCCGCCGGTCTATTGCTTTTCAGGCTGAGCGTCGGGCTTTGGCGGGTTTATCAAATTCGCAGGAAATGCTGCGAAGTAGACCTTGCTGGCCTCGACCCCGCAATTGCCGGGATCCTTCAAGACTTCGGGTCTCGTCGCGGAGTGAAACTGTGCGTTTCGAGCGACGTAGCCGTTCCGGCAGCAATCGGTTTCTTTCGGCCTGCCATTGTTTTTCCTGCATGGCTGTTGCCGCAGCTTTCGCCGGAGGAGATCAAGATTGTTCTGCTCCATGAACTCGCGCATTTTCGGCGCTGGGATGACTGGAGCAATCTTGTCCAGAAGATCGTGAAAGCCGTGTTCTTCTTTCACCCCGCCGTCTGGTGGATTGAAAGCCGCCTGACGCTCGAGCGTGAGATGGCGTGCGACGACATGGTTTTGGCGCAGACGGCCAGCCCCAGAGCTTACGCATCGTCTCTGATCTCGTTCGCCGAGAAATTACACAACGCCCGAGCTCTGTCGCTGGCGCAAGCTTTGGTGAGCCGGATGCGCGATATGTCACTGCGCGTAGCGCAAATTCTCGATAGTAAACAGCCGAGCCGCACCGGGCTTTGGAAACCGGTTCTGGTTCTGAGCGCCGCCATGCTGGCGCTGGTCTTGGGTGCGACTCCGTACGCGCCGCGGTTGGTGGCGTTCGAGACTCAACCGAAGCAAGGGCAAACGCAGCACATTCAGGCGACCCAGCAAGCGACCGACGCCGGATTGCAGCCGGCAGCGGCCGACGCAGCAATGAATCGCACAGCGGCGAGGCTTGATCGGCAACCGTCAAGTCTTGCGCCGCAACCCGGAGCAATTCCGGTGGTGCTCAGGCCGCGCACAGCAGAGGTCCCGTTGCAGTTGAAGGCAACCTCCCCACGCACCCCTGTGGCAATGCGCGCAAGAGCAACGCGCGAACAGCTTCCCGTGCAGGAGACCGTCGTCATTCTGCAAACCGCGCAGTATGACGCTTCCGGAGCTGGGGTTTGGACTCTGTGCGTTTGGAGAATAGTGGGACGTGGGAGCTCGGCTGAGAGGCAGTTGCAATCGGCCATCGTTCTAAGCTCGATTTGAGGCGAACTTTTTTTGCTTTTATCAACTAAACAATTAGTTGTTAACCAAGGAGATGAAAATGAAAAGCTGGATCCGGTATTGCAAGGCAGCGCTTAACCGGCGCTTCCTTGTTCCTTTGGCCGCAGTCGCGATGATTTTGTCGCTCACGGCCTATAAGTTTGATAAACCCGCCAGCGCCGCAGCTGCACCCACCGCAGCCGCAGCGCCTCTCGACGACGACAGCGTCAGCGCATTGCTTTCACTGGATCGCGCTATGGAGGCCTTGGCCGCACGCGTCACTCCGGCTATCGTCAACGTAACCGTCACCTCGAAAAAATCGGGCGACCACTCGAACCCGGCCGAAAATGGAGACAACAGCAGCGACAATGACTCCAACGGCCTGCAGCAGTTCTTCGGGAAACAGTTCGGCTTTGGGCAACACGGCTTCGGCCAACAAATGGGGCCGCAATCCAACATTGAGCACGGTCTGGGCAGCGGTGTGATTATCTCGCCCGATGGCTACATCGTGACCAACAACCATGTCATTGACGGCGCGGTGGACATTCGCGTCACCATGACGGATCGCCGAATCCTCCCCGCCAAGCTCATCGGCGCGGATCCTCTGACGGACCT
>PMHI01000594.1 GCA_003156615.1 Acidobacteriaceae bacterium
GATATTCGCCCACATCTCAAAGGGCAATTTGCGATGAAGTCCATCGAGACGATCCCTGCCAATCAGTCAATCAGTAGAGACGGGAAGGTGAAAGGCGATTATGTCCTACGGCGCAATCGTCCTCCGATGGCTTTCAGGTTAGGTAATGGACTCTATGAGCTGATTGACGACCCGACTGGCTAGAACAAAAAATCAGGCCACTCCCCGGAAACCGAAGCGTGGCCTGATTCATCCCTTTGGTGCTGTAACGACTTGCTATGACTTTAGCAGCGCACAATAACCGCAGCAAGAGTACTGAAGTTCGGCCCGTGATTTCTCGGGATCTCCGCCGTCGCCACCAACAAGCTGCGCTAAGTACCTAGGATTGTTTCGATAGCCTTGTTATACATAAGATTTTTATGGGCTTAACGTACCCAGTGTGACGCAAACGTTTTATAGACGCAGCGAACGCCTGACGCTACACAGGCTAGGAGAGAGTCGTGATGCGGAGCGCCACGACGCGACTAGCCTCATAGTACGCGGTCAAGGTCGATCAGTTACACCGAGAACAAAAAGAACTAGATGCCCCACTGGTGTGATGTATGGTTTGGATGTCTGCGATTACTCGGTCAAATATTTCTATGCCTGCGGGGCTTGATGTGTGCAGTTCCGCCATTCTCTCCTTGCGCTCCGCGAGCCGCTATGCTTTCCGCTCTTGCTGCAACTGCTCCTTGATCGTCATGGTTGATGTTGTCCTTTCGATTNNCGAGCCTTTAATGGTACAGCCAAATAAAACGTTCTTGCAAACCTGTGCAGGGCTTGATTCCCATATTGGGAATTCCCGTATTGGGACACTTGGAACTTGCTGATACAGCCGGCACAGAAGCAGAACATTTAATGCATCAAATAGTTTTGGGAGCTGGTACGATTCTGCTCACGACCACGACCTAACACTGGTGAGAAGCGCGGCAGATCGCGGGCCTGAAAAAACCCACACCTAGCAGCGTGGGCTGTGAAGATTACCGCTTAGTCAATGATTATTTAGAGCGGCGGCNNTCCTACCGCCTGTAAACGATGAGCCGCTACCGCGCCTGGCCTTGCAGCTAGTGCTGTCGCGACCACGATGACGCCATCCTGCGATCCCACACCATCCAGACAGTTAAGCAAAGTCTGAAAACTTACGTTGCGCTCTCGGGTTCGTTTGCCCTCCGTCGGAAAGGCACGGTCAAGGTCTTCGATGATCACGAGCGCCGGTGCGTTCGTAGCAGCTTTTTCAAATAGGTGGAGAACACTTGCGCTCTTCTCCTCCGTATCGCTTAAGTCCAGTGTGTAAACCTGAATGTGGGGATGAGCCGCCATCACCCTGATGGTTGCACTCTTACCGTTGCCCGGAGCGCCCCAGAACAGATACCCACGACGATAGGGCAAGTTGTGCTGGCGAAACCATTCCTCCCGCTGGAAGAAAAGCAATCCTACTTGCCCGGATGGAGAGACATATTGGGATAATACAGCAATCATAATCACATGGGACGAATGGAATGGGTGGTATGATCACGTAGCCCCACAGATGTTGTCTGGAGTAGAAAGTAGTTATCAGTACGGGTNNTTGTCTCTGCCTATACCCAGGTCAGTTACGTTAGCAACACTCCTCAGGGCTTCGGAAGCATACTGCGATTCGCCGAGAACAACTTTGGTTTGACTGTAGGCGGATTAGGTTTTGCCGACGCGCGTGCAGCGGACGATTTGGGCGAGTTCTACAGTTTCACTAACACTGCACGTGTGCTCACCCCGATTCCTACGGTGCTTGGCATTAAGGACTTCGTAGAAGACAAAAGCCAAGCCACCGATCCAGATGATGATTAACTTGCAGGAATGGAAACGCAAGTAGTTTCCATTATTGAGAAGGTCAACATACCACGTCATTGAGGGCAGATTACCCTCCGATTCACCGATTTCATCAAAACACTAAAACCGGTTCAGACCCAACCGGAACAGTACTCCCCGAGATGGTGTGAATCATCCCAGTCGCATCCTGGTACGACGTAAATGGTCCCGAAACTATCTGATTGCTGTACGTGCAACTCGAACCGCTGCAAGTTTGCGATGTGTCCCAAATGGATTCCAGCCCGCTGATGTAGCCGCAAGTCCAGATGGTTCCTACAGGCGAACAAGGTGTGGATACGACGGTCAAAAGTGGATACAAAGAGTAATAAGTGTCCCCCGGATTGCACGTTGGGCTGCTGCTATAACCCGGCACCAGTTGACACTGTACGTCTTTGGAAAATTCTTCAAAATCACACCGCCTATCACTATTACCACACACTTGCAGCAACTCAGGCAATATTTCTGTCATCGTGCCTTCGCCCGTTCCGTTGGTCTGCGTTAGCGTGTCAGTTTGGATTTCAGCGCCTACGCTCGTATACGTCTGGAATATGTATTGCCAGTACTCTGAACACGAGGGGTCGCCGCCCAACCAACAATAAATATCGGCCTGCTTCACCCCCTGATAACCTATGGCTTCGCCCACGGCATCGACCCTGGTAGCTTCATCGTTCATCCACTGCCCAGTCTCACTATCTTCTCGATTGATCGAATAAACTAGCGGGATGCTATTGGGATTGTTGGTTAACGAAGTGTCGTGTGCAAGGAAACCACTGATCGTGCTCATCCACGCTAACCACAGGCCATTCCCCGTGAGGTTGGTACCAATCGTGCCAGAAGGACTAATACCCGGAAGTACATCCTGCTGGGCCGCACAGAAGTCATGTTGCTCATCTGTAGAACCAGCCATCATCCCAGGTTTAATGCGGTATAGTTGGCTTCCCAATAGACCGAAGTAGTGCGCGAAAGCAGCAGTCATATAAGCGTTCCGGGCCGTGATAAAAGGTGTTTCCCACGGGACAGGTAATCCTTGCGACAGTTGCGTCGTAGTGAATCCGGCCCCATCTCCATAATAGTGAGAGTCATTGGTCCAGAGTCCATTGGCTGGATACTCGGTACACATTAGGCTGTCGTTGGGACGAGATGCCCCGACTGAGGCTGCATAGGTCGGGTCGTAAACATAGACCGGAGTGCCGAAGTTGTAATCCGGACTGCCCGTGTCGTTTGTCGCAACCCACAAAAGCAGTTCAATCGGTTGAGGATGAGAACCTGTATACGTACCCCCATTGGCTGTTGGAACACAACTAAGAAGCCCGCTGGCGCTGTCGTCTCCCCATACATAGTTGGGTGCTGTCGTTCCGGTATCATTCGCTGCCCAGTGAATCGTGAAAACAAGGTACCCGCCGGGATGGGCCACCATGAAAGGTTCAACGTTGTTGATGTAGTCAGCGTCGGAGCAATCAAGTCCACTCATCCAAGGATCAATGTTGAATCTGCTTGCCACCGTCTCAACCGTGAAGTTGATTCCGTTGCTGGCACGTCCTCCCACGGTCACAACTACGTTCCCCGTCGAAGATCCAAGTGGCACTGTCGCCACGATCGACGTATCACTCCAACTCACGACCAAGGCTGGCGTCCCATTGAACGTCACCGTGCTTGATCCCTGGGACGAGCCGAAATTCGATCCCGAAATTGTGACCGCAGCGCCTACCAATCCCGAGGTCGGAGATAGGCTCGTAATGCTCGGGGTCGTCGTCGTCACAATAGTGAAATTGACCCCATTGCTGGCGCTGCTCCCTGCGGTCACGACCACGTTCCCGGATGAAGCTCCGAATGGTACGCTTGCCACGATCGACGAGTCACTCCAACTTACGACCGAGGCCGTTGTGCCATGGAACGTCACCGTTCCCGCGGCCGAGGCAAAGTTCGTTCCCGAGATCGTCACCGATGCGCCTACCGCTCCCGAGGTCGGAGATATGCTGGTAATGGTCGGCGTTGCCGGCGTCGTCGTCGTCGCGGATGTTTGAGATGTACTAAAGCCGCAACCGGACATTACAAGCAAAAGAAAAATCGGTACAAGTTGCGCCAGGACTGTGGTCTTTGAAGAGGCAGCCGTCAGGGGGTTAGGCATGAATGAACTTCACGTTTAGTCTTTTTGGTTTCGCACTTACGTATGCACAAGTTTCGCATTGGTGGACTGCTGCGGAAGATCACAAACGGCCCTGGGAACCGCGCTTTTGGTCGTAGTACTAGCGGCGAGCCATCCGGACTGACGTCAGAGACCGTGGGGCATCCAACGAAACCTCTCGATCGCTATTTTCGCGCTCCGTTCGTGGGTACAGCGCAACTTGAACCGTATCGTCGCCTCGTCAAACTTCTGAATCGCCTTCCGCACGGGCACTGGAAAAGTCAAAACTTCTCTCACTGGGCAATGATCGAGAAGCCGCCCCAGCCGAGCGGTTCCTTCAGGTTTAGGACAATGTGCGGACGGCTTACTGCTCCAGCATGATGG
>PMHI01000505.1:0-15842 GCA_003156615.1 Acidobacteriaceae bacterium
TTTCAAGCCCAAGTCCCGGCCCCGCTGCCATGATTCCGACCAACAAGGAACCGTCGGAATCCTCGATTAGACTGCGGATGCCCGTTTGCCCTATGTTCGATTGAAGGTGCTGAGGGCTGTAGATCTCAGAGGCCGCACCCACTTTCCAATGGAGCAATGACGTGTCGCCTCCGATCCAAAATCCTCCTTTCCCATCAGGGATGAATGAGGATGCCTCGTGAATCGTTATACCCTCTGCCTTCCCGAAGCAGCGGATTTTCGTATCCGTTGCGTGACATAGAAGTCGGTCTGTATTCAGGTAAGAAAGAGCCCACACAGATCCGTCAGAATCTTTGCGGATGGCGTCAATTCCCAAAAGATCGTAATGGGAAATCACGACATTGTCCCTAACGTGAGCGAGCTCGCTTCGAGTGGCAATCCAAAATTCTCCCGCTCGCACACTGATAGGGTGGCCCATCGGTGTAGAAGCGATCGGAACCGACCAGGGAGTAAAACGGACGCCATCAAAACGCAACGCGCCATTGCTGCCGCCCACCCAGAGATATCCGTCTTTTGTTTGCGAAATCCAAAACGGAGTGTTCGGAAGGAATCCGTCTTGTATTCGCCATGCAGTATGCGCGTATTGGGTAAGGCGTTTGTTCGGATCCAATGCCTGAGCCGTACTCAACGTGAGCCACAGCGATAACAGGCAAACCAGAAACGATCGCGGAACATAGAAGATCCGGGCTCTCGGGGTGCACACGGCGCGGGGCAACGTGGAATCGACACAGGCAACCATGGCTTAGAATCCTACCAAACCTCACCTCGGCCGGATGCCATGTGCAGTTTCAAGTTCTGCCCTCAAATCTGGGTATCTCCTTGCGCGACTCCGGGAACGCTGCTTCCATCCTCAGGAATAGGCCGCGAGATCCCCAATCTCCTCATCTTGGCCAGCAGTGTGGTTCGTTTCAGCCCCAGTTTGGTGGCTGCACCGCGCGGTCCCCCCACGATCCAGCCGGTCTGCTCAAGCGTCTCCACGATCAGAGCGCGGTCAGAATCTTCCAAGCTCATCGAGGACTCAACACCCCTGAGGCGATGCAGAATGGGGATGAGAGGCTCTCTCTGGCTTTTTTGTAGAGGGTTCGGCAGCACGCCATCCCGCACAAGAATGACCGAGCGTTCCACCAGATTCTGCAATTCGCGGACGTTGCCCGGCCAGGCGTACCACTGGAAAGCAGCCATGGTTTCCGGAGGAATCGAGTAGACCGGTTTTCCCATGCGACGGCTGAATATCTCCACGAAATGCAGTACAAGAGAGGGAATGTCTTCGCGGCGCTCACGGAGCGCAGGCAACAGCAGGGGGAAGACGTTCAGCCGATAGTAAAGATCACTGCGGAATTGACCGCGCGCTACCATCTTGCCCAGATTCCGATTGGTCGCAGCGACGAGTCGAACATCCACCTTGTGAGTCTTACCGCTTCCGAGTCGCTCGAACTCCTGCTCCTGCAGCACACGCAGCAACTTCGGCTGCAGCGCAGGAGGAATATCGCCTACTTCGTCCAAGAATAGCGTGCCCTTGTCCGCCATTTCGAAGCGCCCGATCTTCTGCGCGATCGCTCCGGTGAAGGCGCCCTTCTCGTGACCGAACAACTCGCTTTCCAGAAGATCGAGCGGGATAGCGGCGCAATTCAGCTTGATAAGTGAGCGTCCGCAGCGCTGACTTGCATTGTGAATGGCATGGGCGATGAGTTCCTTTCCGGTACCGGTTTCTCCCTCGATAAGGACCGTCGAATCTGTAGGAGCAACCTGCTCCACCTGAGCGAGGACCGATTCCAGAGCAGCGCTATTCCCGATGATCCGCTCGAAGGTTCGCTCGACCTGATCCGTCATAGGGTCCGCGATTGTCGCACACTCTCCCACAGAGACCTCTACACTTAAGGCTCGCCACGCGACTGCGTAATGCGAGCTTTTTACACACTCAGAGCAGAACGAACTCTTTTGAGTAACAATTGATGATCGAACGGCTTTGCAAGGAACTCGACTGCACCGCGTCTCATGGCTTGAATCCGCATCCTGGCGTCTCCATGAGCGGTAATAAAGATGATGGGAACGTTGCATTCCTCTTCTTTCAGCCTGGCCTGCAACTCCAGACCCGACATCTTCGGCATGCGGACGTCAACGATCAGGCAAGCCGCCCTATCATGCAAATCGGACGTGAGGAAGTCTTCCGCGCATCCGAAGCACCGTGCCGCCAGCCCCGCCGCCTCCATAAGGTCGCGCAGCGAATCCTGCATGGCCTCATCGTCATCAATGATCGCGATCAATTTGGACTTTTTGTCCACCGGCATACCCTTAGGTTAACGTGATGGCCTCACCTGGAACAACTGAACTTTGGGCGGGAAAAACTAGACTTTAGTAGGGTAGACCGCTACTTTCGATGGATTGGCAATTCGATGCCGACAGGCGGGGCTCAGCGAGTTATAAGGACCTAAGCTTGTCCGCCATCCTGACAAGCTCAGGCAAGGATTTGGCCTGCATCTTTTTCATGACCTGGCCGCGATACATTTTGACGGTCGCTTCGCTGGCACCGAGTTCCGCTGCAACTTGCTTGTTAAGCATCCCGGAGACGACCAGCTTCATTACATCGCGTTCGCGAACGCTGAGTCCTTCACTACGATGTCTGAGTTCAGCTAACTCTCGCTCTTTCTCGCGCCTTATGCGAGCTCGAGTAAGGGAACGCTGGACCGCATCAAGCAGATCCTGTTGCCGGAATGGCTTAGTCAGAAACTCAACCGCTCCAGACTTCATGGCCTTGACCGACATCGGAACGTCTGCGTGCGCCGTGAGAAAGACAATAGGAATATTTGTTCTACGTCTTTTCAGTTCGTGCTGAAGATCCAGACCGCTGATACCGGGAAGTCTGACATCCAAAATCAGACAACTGGGAGCGTCACCGCGTCCCACCGCTAAGAACTCCTGTGCGGTTCGAAAAGACTGAGAGTGCAGGCCGACGGACTCCAGCAGTTCCTGAAGAGACTCACGCACATCAGCATCATCATCGACGATGAATACGGTCACAACGTCTTGCGCACTCATTTCCCCGTGCCCCTATCAAAAGTACGGTGAAAACACTATGTCACAAACCTCTGCTTGCAGTGCCGGCTCGGTTGGCCAGGTCGCCATAGATTGTATCGGATGATGCGATCTGGAAGCCGCGCCGCCTAGTCTGGCACGGCTCTCAAAGACAGGTCCGCGGTTCCTGACCGTCGCGAGAGGCCTTGGGCGATCGGCCTCGATCGGGATGAGAGTCGGAACGGTCAACGCGGCACATTCAAGGGTTCAGGTTTGATCTCTCGCGCAGCGTGTACGTCAGCCAGTTCTTTGGTGAAATTGAAGTCGGTGGGAGCCGCGCCGGTGATTAATCGGGCCCCACGGCTGAATGTCAGATCCTGGATTGCCCATTGAATAAAGACTAGAACACGACTTTGAAAAGTCACCAAATACATAAGGTGGATGAAGACCCATACCAGCCAGGCAATAAATCCCGAAAGACGGGCACCGAAAACGTCGGGCACTGCCGCTGCACGGCCAATCACAGCCAAGGTCCCCTTGTCGAAGTAATGAAAGGGGGGAAGCTCCTGCTGGCCTTTCACCTTTCGCAGGATTGCAGTCGCCGCATATTGTCCGCCTTGCAACGCTACCTGGGCCAGTCCGGGCAAAGGTCTTCCCTTCTCATCCGTCGCCGAAGCCAGATCGCCGATTACGTAGATGTCCGGATAGTTCGGAATCGTCAGGTCCGGTTTTACTTTGACTCTTCCCCCCTTGTCGGTCTCGGCGTTCGTGCGGCTAGCCAGGATTCTCCCAAGTGGCGACGCGGAGATTCCGCCAGCCCAGATCACTGTCTTAGCGGCGATCGAATCGGCTCCCTTTTCGGACTCAATCGTCAAACCCTCTTCGTTCACGTGTTTCACCACTACGCCGCACCGCACCTGGACGCCCAGGCTGGTAGCGAACGGTTTGCTTTTTCAGACAGGTATTCTGGAAACGGCCTCAGGACCCGAGGGGCACCATCCATCAATATGATCTGCGCTTCTTCCGGGTTGATAGAGCGGAAGTCGTTCTTCAGGGTTTGGCGCGCGATCTCGGCGATGGCGCCGGAAAGTTCCACGCCGGTCGGCCCTGCTCCCACAATGACGAATGTGAGCCAGGCGCGGCGCTGCTCGAGATCCGGGATACGCTCGGCCACTTCGAACGCATACAGAATTTTATGTCGGATCGTCGTGGCCTCTTCAATGCTTTTCAGACCGGGAGCCCACTGTTGCCAATCGTTGTGGCCAAAGTAGGATGTCTCAGATCCCGCGGCGATGATCAATGAATCGTAAGCAACGATGGTCCCGTCGGCGAGAATGACATGTTTGAGATCAGGATCCACATCCACGACGGTTCCCAGCCAGACACGAGTATTTTTCTGGCGGCTCAGAACGCTGCGAAGCGGGGAGGCGATCCCTCCCGGCGACAGCGAACCCGTCGCGACCTGGTATAGCAGAGGCTGGAAAAGGTGATAGTTCCGACGATCGATAACCGTCACGTCAACCACGTTCGAGTGCAAGTGCTGGGCGGCAGAAAGCCCACCAAACCCCCCGCCGATGACAACTACCTTCCCGCGTTCGCTCATTGCTTTCGTCCTAGATGTGCCTCAGACGATTCCCGGCTGCGGCTAGGGCTAGACGAGGGTGGGCGCTGGCCTACCGTTCAGCACCGCCTCCACATTGTCCAGGGCTAGCATGCCCATGGCTGTACGGGTTTCGATCGTGGCGCTGCCAATATGTGGCAATAGAAATGTGTTTTTCAGCGAAACATATCCCGGGTGAAGTTTCGGCTCACCTTCAAATACGTCGAGNNCCGCGAGCGGTGTTCACCACGATAGCCCCGGGGGGCAGAAGGCTTATGGTTTTGGAGTTCAAGAAATGGCGAGTCTGAGGAGTCTCCGGGGCGTGCAAGCTCAAGAACTGGCTTACGCGAAGCAGATCCGACGGATCCTCGTGNNCGAATCCTCGCGCTCGACGCGCCACGGCTTGTCCCACGTGTCCCATTCCCAAAATGCCGAGGATTTTGCCACCGACTTGCCATCCCAGGAGCATGTCCGGCCTCATGGGCTTCCACGCTCCCGTTCGTACCAGTTCCTGAGCTTCGTAAGCGCGCCGCGAAGCACCCAGCATAAGCAGCATGGCGATGTCGGCCGTGGCTTCACTGTTGGCACCAGGGGTATAGGCGACTGGAATTTTCCTGCGAGCAGCCGCCTCCAGATCGATATGCTCAAAACCCACCGAGTACGTGACGATGATTTTTACGGTGGACGAAACTTTCTGGAAAAACCCAGAGTCTAACCTGTCCGCCGGCGTGATAAACAAGGCGTCTGCTCCCTCGGCCGCGGATAGCAGTTTCTCCTGGCTGAAAGGAAACTGGTCCGGGTTTCGTCGGGCGTCATAATCGCGGTCGATACGGTCTTCAACTTCTTTCGGATAACGGGTGGTTACCACCAGAATGGGTTTGGTCATGTCCGACGTATCCTTTTCCTTCTACGCGGCGCGGGCGATGAAAAGCTGTTCGGCTGCGTTCCGATAGTTGCCAGAGCAACCGCTTATGGGCGCGGAACAACACCCTCCCCAGAGGAAGGCTCTACCCGGCCGCAAGGCTCAGACGATTCCCACGTTTCGCTTCATCTCCTTGATCACCGTATCCAGCCTGCCGCTCAGCACCTGCTTGGCGAAACTGAGGGTGAACCCCTTGACGGTGTGGAAAGGGGAATGGGACGGCATGGCAAGCGCCAAGGGATCTACCACTGCGTCGACAACGACAGGGCCATCCTTGTACGCGAGAGCTTCAGCCAGACCTTCTCGAACGTCCCCGGGTTCCTCGATACGAATTCCTTTCGCGCCCATTGCCTCAGCAACCTTGGCGAAATTAGGATTCTTGAACTCCACGCCAAACGGAATAAAGCCGGCCTCTTGTTGTTCGATGTGGACGAAATCGAACTTCTCGTTGTTGAGAATGACTTGAACGACGGGNNTCCCCGCACAGTGCGATGCACTGCCTGCCGGGATATGCCAGAGCACATCCGAACGCGTTTGGTGCAGCGTTGGCCATGGAGGCCCACGAGAACGAGCCAAAGAGCCTGCGGTTTTTTCCACCGTAGATATGTCTCGCAAGCCAGATACAGGCCGTACCGGTGTCCGCAAAGAACATTGCGTCATCCGAAGCGAGTTCGCTGAGCGTCGCAGCGAGGAATTCAGGACGTATCGGTTTTATCCCCGGTCCCTTCTCAACGTAGTGCTGCAGCAGTTTGTGGAAGGATTCGGTGTGCGCAATCTGCTTCGCCAGAAACTGTCCATCTGTCTTTTCCTTCACGGCTGGAATCAATGCACTGATCGTCGACTTGATATCGCCGACAAGGCCGAGATCCAGCGCTGTACGGCGGCCGATGTGCTTCGGGTTCTTGTCAATCTGAACCTTTTTCACTTTGGCGCCGGGAAGAAATTCGGAGAACGGAAAATCAGTGCCCAGCAGGAGCAAAAGGTCGGCTTCATTAATTGCGTTGTACGCTCCCCCGTAACCGATCAGCCCCGTCATGCCAACGGCGTTAGGATTATCATGCTCCAGCCATTGCTTCCCGCGGAAGGCATAGCCGACGGGGGCCTTCAGCTTGGACGCCAGTTCAACCACTTCGTCGCGGCCTTCTCTGCAACCGTCGCCACCAAAAATCGCCACCGTTTTCGCTTCATCGATCATCCTCACCAACTTTTCGAAGTCTGTATCGGAAGGTCTCAGGAAAGCCGGGGCTGCAATCGTGAAGTCGGTAGGTTGGTCTCGAGCATCGGCGGCCGCGACATCGCCAGGTATGGCAAGAACGGTGGGACCCTTCTCGAGAACAGCCGTGACGATGGCGGTGCTGATGACCGCGCGGGCCTGTTCCGGATTAACCAGCCGCGCGGTGTAGAGAGAAGCCGCCTCGAAAAACTTATACGGATTCAGCTCCTCGAGCGCAGATGTGTCAATAATGCTCGACTCTACATCCCCGGCGATCGCGATAATTGGAGCTCCTTCTTTCCGTGCGTCCATCAATCCGTTGAATAAATGGACAACCCCAGGCCCTGCCGTTCCGCATACCACCACTGGGTTACCGGTGAAATAAGCCTCCGCGACCGCGGCAAACACTCCGTATTCCTCGTGATGAACGGGAATAAACTCGATTGTGCCATTTCGGCGCAGTGCGTCCACGACAGGATTCAGAGCGTCTCCGACGATTCCATAACAGCGCTTGACTCCAGCCTTCGCCAGCATCTCCCACAATACGTCTGCAACTTTCTTGGACATCAAATCCTCCCGAATTCTTTGTGGACCTGGTATCGGTACCGCGCAATTCAGTCCTGCCGTTTAGGTCGGGTATAGACTCAGCCTACCGCTGAGCCCGTGCAATTCGGCTGCCATGAGATTCGCGGCCACAAACTGCGCTTCATCCAGATGTAGCCGAGCCTGGTTCCCGCGGTTGAGTGCCAACCCAAGAGAGAGCGCGGAGCTTGATTACCGAAGCAGATTTTCCTTAGCGAGATCGATGATCTCGTCCCCGCGTCCGTTGAGGATGGCTCTCAGCATGAAGAGGCTGAAACCCTTTGCTTCCTCATAGGTGATCGTCGGCGGCATGGCGAGTTCCTGTCGAGCTGTGGGGATTTCAACCAACGCCGGACCATTGTATTTAAGCGCTTCTGCGATTGCGGGTTCCACCTGTTCCGCAGTTTCGGCTTTCAGTCCGAGAAGTCCTGCCCCCTGCGCAATTCTTGCGAAGTCTGGATTGCGCAAATCGGTGCCGAAGTTCAGAACACCGGCGGACTTCATTTCCAGCTCGACAAAGGCCAGCGAGTCATTCTTGTACACGATCATCTTTACGGGCAGGTCGTGTTGCTTTAGGGTGAGCAGATCGCCCATCAGCATCGAAAGGCCACCATCCCCCGACAAGGTGATCACTTGACGGTCAGGATAGGTAGCCTGCGCTCCGATTGCCTGGGGAAGTGAATTTGCCATCGAACCATGGTTGAACGAACCGAGCAGTCTGCGACGGCCGTTCATCGTGAGATAGCGCGCAGCCCAGATCACTGGAGTTCCTACATCACACATGAAAATCGCATCTTCGGCTGCGAGTTGATCGAGCACGCGCGTGACATATTGCGGGTGGATGGGTTTTTGACCGGGATGTCCGGTCGCCAACTCGTCTAGACTTTTGCGCGTTTTGCGATAATGCGCAACGCTTTCCTTCAAATGGCTCTCGGATGAATTTTGCGACAGCTTCGGCAGCAACGCCTGAAGCGTGGTCTTTATGTCTCCAACACAGCCGAAGTCAACTTTGGTGCGGCGGCCGATCTGTTCTCCACGAAGATCGATCTGTACGATGGTTGCGTCCTTGGGGTAGAACGGCTGATAGGGGAAGTCAGTGCCGAGCATCACCAACACATCGCAATCCATCATGGCGAAGTAGCCGGAAGAAAAGCCGAGCAGCCCGGTCATGCCGACGTCGAATGGATTGTCATACTCGATGAATTCTTTCCCGCGATAGGCGTGCAGGATTGGCGCCTGGAGTTTGCCGGCGAACTCGATCAGCTCCGCGTGAGCTCCCGCGCAACCGGCACCCCCGAAAATAGTGATCTTTTTCGCCCGATTCAGAAGGTCCGCGAGTACGTTGAGTTCCTCTTCGGAGGGGCAAACCGTTGGCGACGGTTCATGGTAGTGCACCCGGGGGTGATCGATGACAGCCTCTTTCATGGCGATGTCACCGGGTATAGCGATAACCGAAACACCGCGCTTGGAAATCGCGGTTTGCATCGCGATTTCGAGCACCCGCGGCATCTGGTCAACGTTCGATACTAGTTCACAGTAATGGCTGCATTGTGCGAATAGATGCTCAGGACGGGTTTCCTGGAAATATGAGCTGCCCAATTCCGCGCTCGGAATCTGTGCCGCGATCGCGAGCACGGGAACCCGGCTGCGCTGGCAATCATAAAGCCCGTTGATCAGGTGAAGGTTGCCCGGGCCGCAACTCCCGGCACACACGGCCAAGCTTCCGGTCAGATGGGCTTCGGCTCCAGCGGCGAAAGCCGCTGTCTCCTCGTGTCGCACATGGATCCACTGTATATCCTTTCTCTGGCGAATCGAGTCGGTGATGCCGTTAAGCGAGTCACCAGGAACTCCATAGATCCTGCGAACACCGGCTTCAGTCAGGACCTGAGTCACGAGATCCGCTACTCTTTTTTTTCCCATTCGCGAAACACTCCTTTCTCGATCCCGAGATATCCATCGGTTCGGATGCAATTAGCCTGCCAAGAATTCACAGAACCCAGCCACACCTGATTCTGCACCGGGCCGACGTTCATGCCTGCGATTGCGTGACGACACGGATGACACTTGACGCAAGAGGCAAAGTTATGACACTACCCCTCCTCATGTATTGGTCACCGCGCGAGGTGAGTAACCGAATTGGTAGTGTTCGGGCTGCTCGTAGCGTCGTGCGAGGACCACGTTGAGCGATCCGTTTGGTAGCGCGCTTGCTCTCGATCTGATGGCGGTGAGATCGGAGTTGGAGTATCATCCACGGAAAACACCGGCCGGGTGAGGTCCGCCTTCGCGGAAGCGGTTTTGTTTTGAACGGAAGAAGGTAAATATTGACGCTGAGGATGAAATCTAGCTTGGAATGCGGCTGGCAGATCGCACTTCTTCTGTTTTGGTCGGCTACGCCACTTTGGGCGGTCGAGCCCGGCGGTTCGACTGGCCAAGGCACGAGCATTTTTTCTCCNNGTCGTTAGGTTTCGTGGACGAGCAACCGACGGTGGCCGTGAACCGGCTCAGGTCTATGGAAGCATGCAAATTGAGCTGGCATGGACAATCATCCCCATTCTGATCGTGGTCGTTCTGTTTCTGGCCACCGCGCGAGTGATCCACGCGGTTCAGGATGCCCCCGAGCCGGCTGGCGCTCTGGATGTGATCGCGATTGGACATCAATACTGGTGGGAATTTCGCTATCCGAAGCTGGGGATCGTCACCGCCAACGAACTGCACATTCCGGTGAGCGANNGAGCTTGCAGGCAAGACGGACCTCATTCCAAACCATCCCAACAGGATGTGGATGGACCCGCAGCGCACGGGAGTTTTCATGGGTCAGTGCGCACAGTATTGCGGAACACAGCACGCCAAGATGCTCCTCCGCGTTTCGGTGGAAGGGGCGGACGATTTCGGTGCCTGGGTGCACGCCCAACAGAAACCCGCAGTCAAAGACACAGGTGTCATCGCCGGCAGGCAAGTGTTCGAACGTAATGCTTGCATGAACTGCCATGCGGTGGGCGGAACTCCAGCGGACGGACGCTTTGGCCCTGACCTGACCCATTTGATGAGTCGCGCCACAATTGCGGCGGGCGCTGCTGAAAATACTCACGACAACCTCCGTCTTTGGATTCAGAACCCCAGCGCAATCAAACCCGGGTCGCTGATGCCCGCCATGAAGCTGAGCGACGCGGATTTGGATGCCGTCGTGAGTTACATGGAAACGCTGCACTAGAACGCTTGGAAAGCTGATTATGTCATCCAATGTGATCACCGTTCCCGTCGGCCAAACACAAGCCAGGCCTTGGGTCGACGAGCTTCATCAGTGGCTAACCACTGTCGATCACAAAAGGCTGGGGATTCTCTACATCGTCTCGGCTCTNNCGCATGTTCACCATGCATGGGACGACCATGATTTTCTTTGTGGCCATGCCCGTCCTGTTCGGATTTGCCAATTACCTGGTGCCCCTGATGATCGGTGCTCGCGATATGGCTTTTCCGCGCTTGAATGCCTTCAGTTTTTGGCTGTCGTTTCTGGGAGGACTTCTTCTTTATTTCAGCTTTCTCGGAGGAAGCGGCTTGTACGGCGCCGGAAACGCACCGGACGTGGGTTGGTGGTCGTACGCGCCATTGGGCGCCCGAGCCTTCTCGCCTGGTCATAGTTCCGACTATTGGACGCTAGCGCTGCTCGTCTCCGGCTTTGGAAGCATTGGAACCGCGATCAATATTATTGCGACAATTCTGTGCCTGCGATGCCCGGGTATGAAGCTCAATCGTATGCCCCTGCTGGCGTGGCTGAACCTTGTCATGGCAGGAATGGTTTTGCTTGCGATTACCCCCTTATCGGCCGCTCAAATCATGCTGCTCATCGATCGCTACCTGGGCGGCCATTTCTTCGATACCCAGGCTGGCGGATCGGCAGTCCTCTGGATGCATTTCTTTTGGATCTTTGGACATCCGGAAGTCTACATTCTAATCATTCCTTGTTTTGCCTTCATGTCGGAAATCATTCCCGTCTTTTCGCGCAAACCGATTTTCGGGTATCCGGTGATGGTCGCCGCAACCGTGTGCATCGCGTTCGTCAGCATGAGCGTCTGGGCACACCATATGTTCACCATCGGAATGAACTCCTACGCCAACAGCTTTTTTACTCTCACCACGATGGCAGTCGGCGTTCCCACCGGAATTAAGATTTTCAACTGGATCGGAACGATGTGGGGCGGCAGGATTCAATTCAAAACCGCGATGCTGTTCAGCATCGCATTTCTATTCCAATTTCTCATCGCCGGCTTGACCGGCATCATGATGGCCTGTTCGCCGTTCGATTGGCAGCTGAGCCTTTCTTACTTTGTCGTGGCGCACTTTCACTACGTGATCGTAGGAGGAATTCTGTTCGCGCTCTTTGGCGCGTTTTATTACTGGTACCCGAAAATGACCGGTCGAATGCTGAGTGAACGCCTTGGCCAATGGCATTTCTGGCTCTTCCTCATTGGCTTTCACCTGACGTTCGACGTGATGCACATTCCGGGCATTCTGGGGATGCCACGGCGAATCTACACCTATGAGCCGGGCCGTGGCTGGGACACCTTGAACTTGATCGTTTCCATCGGCGCATTTATTCAAGCGGTTGCGATTCTGGTGTTCGTTGCCAACCTCATCGTTTCTTATTTCAAGGGAGCGAAGGCCGGTAACGATCCCTGGGACGCGTGGACACTGGAATGGTCGGTCACTTCACCGCCCCCTGCGTATAACTTTGCAACAGTTCCGACGGTATCGAGTCGCCGTCCCTTGTGGGACCTGAAGCATCCGGAAGATCCTGATAGCCGCTACGAGTGAAGAAGAAAGCATATGAGCGCAGCAACAACTTCATTTCCGAATAGACCAGCCGCGTGGGACCTACCCTCGCGCGGGAAAGTCGCGATGGCCGGTCTCATCATCGCCGAGTCGGCGATCTTCACGATATTTGTCGTCGCCTATCTCTTTTATTTGGGCAAAAGCATCACGGGACCAACGCCGCGAGAAGTGCTTGAGACACCGATCTTCTACACGATCTGCCTGTTGTCCAGCAGCTTGACCATTCATTTCGCGGCGAAATGTCTGGCGCGCAGCATTACATTTGCATTCCTTGGATTGTGGTTGCTCACGATTACTCTTGGCGGCCTGTTCCTCTACGGTACGGCGCAGGAATGGCACCGCCTGATCTACGAACATGGACTAACCATCTCGACCAATCTGTTCGGAACAACGTATTACTCGCTGGTCGGCCTGCACGCCTTTCACGTCACCGCAGGTCTGATCATACTCGCGATCGTCGCGGTGTTCGGTCTGGCTGGACGCGTCTCAGTGAAGCAGTCTGGTCGTATCGAAGTGCTTTCGATGTACTGGCATTTCGTCGATGCGGTATGGGTTGTGGTTTTCACCGTAGTTTACCTTCTTGGACGCTGAGGAATATATGGCAACCCGATCCGCGACAGAGCCATTGAACGAGACTCGTGCTCCGCGCGAGATTGAAGTCCCCGCGCCAACCGCGTGGCCATTCATTTTGGCAATTGGTGTGGCTCTACTATTCGCGGGCCTTGTGACGAGCACGTCTGTCAGCTGTCTTGGCGCACTGCTGTCGCTGGCAGGGTCAGTCGGCTGGTTCCGTGAAGTTTTTCCGTACGCGCATGAAGAAGTTGTACCAATCGTGCCGGTTGTGCCCGAAGACATTCGCTTAACGACTGCTCGGCGAGTCGTGGATCGACTGCCGATTCTTCCCGACCAATTGCGCGCTTGGCTCCCGGTCCGCACCTATCCGATCTCGGCAGGTGTGAAGGGAGGATTGGCGGGCTCCATCGCAATGGCAATATTGGCGTGCGCCTACGGCGTGCTGAAGGTCGGCAGTATCTGGTATCCGATCAACCTGCTGGCCGCAGTTGCTTATCGGGAATCCTTAAGACTCGTTCCCGCCCAGCTGAATTCATTTCATGCGGATGCCTTCGCGATTGCCTTTGTGCTGCACGGCGTTGTGTCGATCTTTGTGGGGGTGCTCTATGGCGCGATGTTGCCCATGTTCCCGCGCCGTCCGATTTTACTGGGAGGATTCATCGCCCCGGCGCTGTGGTCAGGGCTACTGTACACAATCCTGGGACTGCTGAATCCATTGCTCGCGAGTCGCATTGATTGGCCCTGGTTCATCGCTTCGCAAGTAGCTTTCGGAGTCGTCGCTGGATTTGTGGTCGTGCGCCAGCCGAGCTTTCCCACCCGCGAAAACATTTCGTTTGCTCTACGGGCAGGAATTGAGGCTCCGGGAATCATGCCACCACGAGAGAGCGGGGAGAACCACTAATGAAGGTAAAGCGGATCAGAACTCTCCCTGCGGTCGGGGTCCTCGCCAGCTTAATGATGCTCGCGGCTTGCAGCGCTTCGAATGGTGAACCGCAAACCAACCGGGAATCGGTTGCCCCGAGCCAGGTTTTGGACTTCGACACTCTCTACGCGCAAAACTGTGCTGGCTGCCACGGCGCGCAAGGCCGTGGAGGAGCGTCGATTTCCCTAGCCAATCCGGTGTATCTGGCTGTCATCGATGAAACCAAAATGCGCACCATTGTCGCCAACGGTGTCCGCGGAACATCGATGCCCGCGTTCGCGCAGCTTGCCGGGGGAATGCTGACCGAGCAGCAGATCGAGGTGATCACGAGTGGGATCTTTTCTCGCTGGGGGCGCAAACAAGTTCTCGATGGAGCCAATCCACCCTCATACGCGGCAAAAGCCGCCGGGAATGTCGATCACGGCCAACTCGTCTTTGGAACCTACTGCGCAGCCTGCCACGGTTCTGAAGGCGGGGGAACACCCAAGGGAAGCGCTATCACGAATGATTCTTTCCTGGCGCTGGTCAGCGATCAGGCACTGCGCACGATCGTGATCACTGGCAGACCGGAATTGGGTGCACCCGACTGGCGCGGCAATGTCCCCGGACATCCAATGACCGACCAGGAAATCACAGATGTAGTGGCTTGGCTGACATCTCGGCGTGCGCAAAATCCGGGACAGCCTTATTCCGCTTTAAACTACGCGCAACACTCGGAGAAATGAGATGTCGACTAAGCCTGTGACGGCCCCTCCCGCTGAAGCTAGCCTTTCGCGACGTGGATTCTTCATGAAGCTGGGAATTTTGTTCAACGGAGTCGCTGCGCTCGTGTTGGCTCTGCCGGTTGCACGTTTTCTTTTTTCCTCCATCACTCGTGGTCGCGGGAATGGCTATCTTTCGTGGGTGGGCCTGGGAGACGTCGGTCAGTTTCCTGAGGGAGAGACGCGGCTGGCGACCTTTCGCAATCCCCTGGTCATGCCAACCGACGGAAAGACCGTAGACACAGCGTGCTGGGTGCGCCGCGTCGCGGGCGATCAATTTCAGGTGTTTGCCATCAACTGTGCCCACCTTGGCTGCCCGGTCCGCTGGTTCCCTCAATCTGGTCTTTTTATGTGTCCCTGTCACGGGGGTGCGTATTACCGGGATGGATCGCGCGCATCCGGGCCACCGGAACGCGGGCTCTTTGAATATCCATACAAAATCGAAAAAGGAGTGCTCACGATTGACGCCGGACAGCTGCCAACCCCCGGCGATCCAGTGGCAAGTCTGAGTTCGGAGAAACCGCCATGCGCGTGATCAAGAAGATCGGCGAATGGTTCGATCATCGTTTGCAACTCGCGGCACCGATTCGTGAGGCCGTGGAACATCCCGTACCGCGCAACACAGCGAGCTGGTTCTACGTCTTTGGCAGCGCCGCTCTCACCGTATTTATTCTGCAACTGGTCACCGGAATTCTATTGGCGCTTATTTATGTACCCTCGGCCGGCGAAGCATGGAGCAGCCTGCAGGCCCTGAATCATCAGGTCGCTCTTGGCTGGTTCATTCGCGCCATGCACGGATGGGGCTCCAACTTCATGGTCGCCGTCGTCCTGATTCATATGGTGCAGGTGTTTCTCTTTGGAGCGTACAAATTTCCCCGCGAACTGACTTGGATTATCGGCGTATTTCTGTTGTTGATGACTCTTGGCATGGCATTTAGCGGTCAAGTCTTGCGCTTCGATCAGGACGCCTACTGGGGGCTGGGAATCGGAGCGTCGATTGCCAGCCGTGTTCCCATCCTCGGTCCTTTTATCGTGAAGCTAATGCTGGGCGGCCCCATCATCGCAGGTGCAACTCTCTCCCGGTTTTTTGCTTTGCACGTATTCGTAATTCCCGGGCTGCTGATCGGGTTCGTCGGCCTCCACGTGTTGATGGTGTTGAAGCTGGGTATCAACGAATGGCCGATGCCGGGACGCATCGTAAGGCGAGCGACCTATGAAGCTGAGTATCACGCTTTAACGAAGAAGGATGGCGCCCCATTTGTCCCCTACGCGATCTGGAAAGACATGTTCTTTGCGGCGTTCATCATTCTTGCAGTCGCCGCATGCGCCTTCTATTTTGGTCCGTTCGGCCCGACTGGCCAGCCTGACCCGACAATCATCCAAACCGC
>PMHI01000505.1:15867-16278 GCA_003156615.1 Acidobacteriaceae bacterium
CCGTTTCTTTCCGGAGAAGGAGAAAAAAGCTGGAAGCGCCGTCCCATTGCGGTTATCACCGTGCTGTTGATTGCGATCACGCTCGGCACCTTCACTCGCATGGCGCAGTTCACGCCCTGGAGTCCGCACATGAACGCCTGGAGCGGCGATCCGGTACCTGACCGCTACATTCACGGCACGACCGCGCTTGAGCGCCAAGGTGCGCTCGTATTTCAGGTCAAGCAATGCCGCAACTGCCACTCTCTCGGAAGCACGGGCGGACAAAGGGGACCGACCCTAGATAGCGTTGCCGTGCGGCTGACGCAGGACCAACTCATTCGGCAGGTAATTCAAGGCGGCGGCAACATGCCTGCTTATGGCAACAACTTGAGTCCGGCAGAGACTACCGCGCTCGTAGCTTTCCTTGAGACC
>PMHI01000313.1 GCA_003156615.1 Acidobacteriaceae bacterium
AGCTCTTGCTGGCCAATGCCGCGATTGCTGCCGTGAAACAGTGGCGAATCCGACCGCACATGGTTCAGGGACAGCCAGTCGAGATGCAGACGACAATTACCCTCAACTTCCGATTGCCTCGGTGAGAAATCCGTTTCGCAACAATGTTATCTGTTTGTCTTTCGGATCGCGACAGGTGTCACTGGTTTGGCCCGAACGGAGGNNCCCCGACTGGAGACACCCAACTTGTCGAAAATACGAAATAGATAATTTTTTACCGTGTGTTCTGTAAGGTTGAGACGCTGAGCGATTCCGCGGTTGGTGAGACCTTCGGCTAAACATCGAACCACATCGATTTCACGTGGCGAAAGCAGCGACTCCCCTTTGCCGCTGAAGTGGGCCAGCGCAGGTTGAGGCAAGGCCTCGAGCACGAACTGCAGTTCACTGCCGCTCGCCCATACTTGTCCCGCGCCCACGCACTGAATGCACTTGGCCAGCAACCGGAAAGTTTCTGTCCGGCAAAATACCCCCTGGGCGCCAGCCCGGAAAGCCGCAATGACCGCCGCTCGCTCGGAAGAGTCGAGTAACACAATCACCCGTGGCGAAGGCGACTGCGTCCGGAGTTCACGAAGCAGATCGAGGCCCCCCGCATGATCTTCGCCTAGCTTCGCACTGATCACCATCACGTGCGGTTTCTCGCGGTTGGTCAAGTCAAGAATTGCCTCCGCATTGGATGGAGACTCGATCATCTGAAACTGCGCATCTCGCGCCAGAGCCTCAACTAGAAGTTGTGTGCTCATGGAAGTGCTGTCTACCGCTAGAACACGAAGCCGGTCTTGATTGGGAAAAGTGGTCAAATGAGCCATATTCTTGTTCTTGCTGAAACCTGGAACTACAACGAGCTTATTTCAGACAGAAAAAACAGCGGCAATCGACGGGAGAACTGCAAACAGAAACCCTCAAANNGGACAAGGCCCGCCAGCCGTGTCGTGAAGGCGCCGGTCCACAGCATTTGGTTAGATCTTAATAGGAAAGAAGTCTCAGAGTAAATAGCACTGTCGGGCGGAGCGAGAACGGGAACGCGCGCGGGGCGCGTGTTTCGAGGCGAACGCGGCCACAAAAGTTGCAAATCTTTGCATACTCATTAACGCTCTTCCCTGTGTGTTGGTCGATCTCTTTTTGTCGGGCAACACCTTAAAGTACGCTACTGGAGACCGGGGGCGACACACTCGCTACGGCCCTGGCCACAGTTTGCATGCAGCAATTGGCCTGCAAGTTGGAGACTCGAATCGAAACCTGGATTTCTCTATCCGCTTGACAGCCTTCTTGAAGTACCCGTTTATCAAGGCTGCTTTTAGAAAGCCAACTCCTTCGCTCTCTGTGTCGCCCTTACTACTGCTTTGATAAGGGTCACGCGTAATTTGCCTTCCTCTAGTTCCAGGATTCCGTCGATGGTACAGCCCGCAGGCGTAGTGACGGCATCTTTGAGAAGTGCCGGGTGGTCGCCGGTCTCCAACACGACTCTTGCGGCGCCAAGCGTCGTTTGGGCAGCCAGCAGGGTGGCAATATCCCGGGGAAGGCCGACTTTCACACCGGCTTCGGCCAACGATTCCAGAATGATGTAAATGTAAGCCGGACCGCTCGCCGACAGTCCTGTGACCGCATCCATGTACTTTTCATCGACTACAACGGTTCGGCCGACTACGTCGAATATCTGACAGGTTATGGCGAGGTGTCCAGCGTCCGCGCTTTTGCCCTTGCAGATCGTCGTCATTCCGCTTCCTACTGAACAAGGCGTGTTAGGCATCGCCCGGATGACAGGGATGCTTTCGGGAAGGCAGCTCTCCATCACCGAGGTCGGGACCGATGCCGCTACTGAGACGATCAGCTGGCCGGGAGTGACCTGTCCGCGAATTTCGCGCAAGACTTCTTGCACGATTTGTGGCTTTACCGCAATCAGAATGATGTCCGCTCCCTTGACTGCGGCTGCGTTATCGGTTCCAACCTTGACATCCAGTTTCCTGCCAAGTAGTTTCGCGCGCTCTTCGTGTTGCACTGTAGCGCAAGTGAGCTCTGGTGAAAGCAGGTTGTTCTTAAGCAGCGCTTGGAGGAGGATTCCCCCCATCTTGCCGGCGCCCAAAACCGCCACTCGCTTTTCCCGGAGTTCGTATTCCATAGCTTTGCCTCTGCTGAAGCATGAGCGATTCATGCCGCAATCGCCAGTACTGAGATTTTACCGGATGCCTGGAAGGGAACGGAAATCGCATTGGTTGGGCCCAGTCGGGGAACCTTCGCCGTCGTTGAAGTCTTTTATCTCTAGACGCTCGTAGTCTTTCTACCTCTTGCACAGATTTGCGATGTCCGATAGCTTCCATCAACGTAGACGCGCGCTAGTTGCGGCGCTTGAGTCGTTTCGGTAGTCCCCATTTGAGAATTGGGTGCAAGTTTCTTAAGTGTCGCAGTTGTGATGCGGCAGCCATTTTCGTAGGACCAGTGCTCCCTATGTTTGGTTGCGGTCAGCCATGTGACGAACTCTACTCCACTGAAGACTCAGAGCGATGAACCTTTGAATCTAGGAGATGCTCTTGCTTTACATGAAAGAGATCATTCAACGATTCAAGAAGGATCAGGACTTAGCCAATTGGTCTGCACCTTGCTCCCTGGCAGGACAGGTCAGAAAACAATGCTTGGAGGGCTCATTTGAGTAGGAATTTCGAGCTGTTGTCTGAAGCCGGCAGGATGCGTGAAATTCTGGAGACACAGGTGGAGCAACCGTATTCCGCGCCTCCACCTCCATCTGTGGGAGTTGTGGATAACTTTCCCTCCACACCTTCTCTGCAGATTAGTGGTGCGATNNAACCTGTTTCTCCTGCCCCAGGGTTACCGGCGTGTGGTTTTTTCCGGGACCGAATCGGGTTCCGGCTGCAGCTGGATGTGTGCCCACGCCGCGGAAGTATTGGCGGCGCAAGCCCGTGGATCGGTGTGCATCGTTGACTGTAATCTTCGCTCTCCCGGTTTGCACCAGCAATTCGGAACGGAGAATCACCACGGACTTTCTGATGCGCTGACCGGATCCGGCCCCATTCGGGAGTATGTACACCGGTTGTCATGCAACCTCTGGCTTCTGAGCTGCGGCTCCGTAGCGGAGGCCGGACGGACGATGTTCGGATCGGACCGGATGCGATCGCGGGTGGCCGAGCTGCGTAGTGCATTCGATTACATTCTGATCGATGCCGCACCCTTGAATGTTTGCAACGATGCTATCGTCCTGGGTGGTCTCAGCGATGG
>PMHI01000408.1 GCA_003156615.1 Acidobacteriaceae bacterium
TGGCCGGGATAGGACTTGCGGATGGAGACGATCATCAGGTTGTGGAAGACGCCTTCGATGGGCAGGTTGATGTCGACGAGCTCGGGGATGGTGAGGCGCATGAGGGGGAGAAAGACGCGCTCGACGGCTTTGCCCATGTATGCGTCTTCCATGGGAGGCTTGCCCACGATGGTGGTCGAGTAGATGGGATCTTTGCGGTGAGTTATACAGGTGACATGGAAGACGGGATAGAGATCTTCGAGCGAGTAGAAGCCGGTGTGGTCTCCGAAGGGGCCTTCCGTCCGGAGTTCGTCGAGATTGACATAGCCCTCTAGAACGATTTCGCTGGTGGCCGGAACTTCGAGGTCGACGGTTTCGCATTTGACGAGTTCGACTGGCGCGGCGCGGAGGAATCCGGCGATAAGATATTCCTCGATGTCGGGGGGAGCGGGGACTATGGCGGAAAAGGTGACGGCGGGGTCGGTGCCGATGGCTACGGCGACTTCCATTTTGCCGGATGGTTGATCACTCGCGGCGAGCTGAGAGCCGCCAGAGGTGCGGGCCATGATATCCACGGCCGCGGATTTGCTTTCCACCGCAGTTCGCATGCGTTGCCGCGCATGTTCGGCAGCAACCTTTTGTCTCTGCCAATGCGCGGCCGCGGTGCGGGCGTCGTAGACCTGGAGGCGGTACATGCCTAGGTTTCGCTTGCCGGATTTCGGGTCGCGAGTAGTCACGCAGGGCAGGGTGATGAAGCGCCCGGCGTCCTTGGGCCAGCACTGGAGGATGGGGAAGTCGAGGAGGGAAAAACTGTCGCGTTTGATCACTTCTTTGCAGGGACCGGTGGAGACGATCTTGGGGAAGAACTTGCCAGCTTCGGTTAGGAGGGGAAGCATTTTCAGTTTGTCGAGGAACCCTTGCGGCGATTTGAGGTCCATGAACACCCGGATGCGGTCGGCAAATTCGTCGAAGGAGTTGACGCCGAGGGCTAGCTTCATGCGGGACTCGGAGCCGAACTGGTTGATGAGGAGTTGAGAGCCAGGGTGACCTTTGATGTTTTGGAACAGGAGAGCAGAGCCGCCGGGTTTGCCGGTCTTCGATTTGCTGACGCGATCTGTGATTTCTGCGATTTCCAGAATAGGATCGGCTTCAGTTTGGATGCGCTTTAGTTCGCCGGCGCGGTCGAGGATAGCGATCCATTGGCGGAGGTCGTCAAAGGGCAAGAGGGTTTCTCCTGAGAACGAATGATTATACCGAGTTGCCGGTCGCCGGTAGGAAACGTCTTCGCCGCGGATGTGCACGGATTCACAGGGATAGGACAAAGGCTGAATTACGGAGGGGCAGGGGGAGCTCAGGGTAAACCTTTACAGTTTCGCGCGGAGCATGGTGATTACGTCGTCGGAGGTGACTACGCCGACTAGCCTGTTGTGTTCGTCGATGACGGGGAGGGTCACTAGATTGTATTTGTCGAAGAGTTCGGCGACCTCGTTGTCGCTAGTCTCTTTGTGGGCGTAGACCAGGGGTTCCTGCATGAGCGACAGCAGAGGGGTGTCGGGCCGGGCGAGGACAAGTTTCACGAGTGGGACGGCGCCAGCAAGAGTGCCGTGAGAGTCGACCAGATAGATGGTGCTGACGGTTTCGATGCCGCCTTCGAACTCACGCATTACGCCGATGGCATTCTCCACCGTCGCGGTCACTGGGAGGGCCAGAAACTCCGTGGTCATGCGTCCGGCGGCGGTTTCTTCGCGGTGTTCGAGGAGTTCGACGACTTCCTGGCTGGCCTCGGGCTCCATCTCGACGAGGATTTGTTCGGTGCGATCCTGCGGGAGGTCGGCGAGGAGGTCGGCGGCGGCGTCGGGATCCATTTCCTCGACGATGTCGGCGGCGCGCTCGGAGTCGAGGGATTCGACGATGGACTTCTGGACTTTGGGCTCGACTTCTTCGAGAGTTTCGGCGGCAACATCTTCATCCAGGGTGCGGAAAACGGCTTCGCGCTCATCGGGCGCGAGGTCTTCTACGATGTCGGCGATGTCAGCGGGATGGAGCGTCGCCAGGCCNNGTGCGAGGAGGAATTCTCTGGAGCAGGACGTGAAGTGCGGGGCGAGGCGCCAGGCCGCGCAGGAGGCGACGGATGGCGCCGCGGATGCCGATATCGACCGATTGAATGCGCAGGATGGTGTGAGGGCGGCCGGCCTCTGTGATGGAGTCGATTTGGAGGTCNNAAGCCTTCGGCGCCGTTGGCGGCGGGCCATTCCGCGGGATTGGTGGAGGTATGGATATTAGCGTCAATGGTGGAGACGGCGGAGAAGGGAAGCACGCGGTTGCCGGATTTGGTTTTAACGATGAAGGAGGCGATGCGGTTGCGGTCTTCCTGAGGCGCGAGCGTGACTTCGCGCACGCGTCCGGTTGCCGCGCCGGACGGGTCGTAGACCGTGGCGCCGAGAAGCTCGGAGAGAGGCAGCGTAGTCATCCGCGTAGAGAATAGCTGAGTTTACGGGGGAAAGGAATAAATTGTGGATGCTCGAAAGAAAAAATAAGTGCGGCAGAGGTGGTCAGCATTCAAATGTCGGGTGCTACGACCTGGGACGTGGTTCCCGGCCCTGACCGGGTCGGCCCAGGGGGTTCATCATCCTCTTAGGGTCCGACGCCTCCCCCCTTAGACGGCAGGACGCAATCGCGAGGCTCCGATCCCCTAGTTTCTTCAGTATGGAAACTTTCTCGGAAAAACTCAGCGAGGCGAGCTGTACCCCATTTGCTGTTTTTTCATTGCCGATAACTTCGCTCGAACTGCGCCCCCACTTGGGCGGGGCTGCTCCGACCAGGCAAAATCCACGAACGCCCTCACTTTCGCACCAGAAATTCGGAGATCTGGAAAACCCGGTCGACCGCGACTGCGGCGATTCCCGTCCCGATCACAGCGGCCATCTTGATGGTCAGTGCCTTCGTAATGGCCTTATCTTTGGTGGTTCGCCAGACGATGGGCAGGTTCACGGCGGCGCTGGCCAAAGACGTAAGCACGGTGGCGCTGCCGGCCAGTGCCGCCGTGATTTTGCCGTGCATGGCCATGGTGGCGGCCGCAGCCGTGGTGCTGGCGCTGCTTACCAGACCACCGAAGACGCCGGTGGCAAGCATGCCCCCGCTGCCAAAATATCTGGTGAGCAGGGTTCCTACGACTTGTATGAAAATGAACACCATGCCGAACCAGAGAACTTTGGTGAGCGCGATGGGAGAGGTGAGCGTCAAAGTTCCAGGGACGCTTTCTTCAATCCTGCGGTCCCGCCACACCCAGAAACCGGCGACCAGAGTCATGGCCAGAAGCGGCACCAGGGTGGCGCTCAGGGAGCGGGGCGAGAAAATGGTAGCGAGGATCAGATTTCGGGCGAACATGGCGATGGTGGTCAACAGGCACAGAGTTGTCGTCCGATTGACCATTCCAGTCGCTTGCAGGCGCGTGCCCAGCTCCGCGACGGTGGCGCTGCTATTCACCAAGCCACCGAAAAGCGCGCCGAGATACAGGCCGCGGGTGCTGTAAATGCGGAGGAACACGTAATTCACGAATCCAATTCCGGCGATGGCAATGACACTGATCCAAGCGTCACTGGGGTTGAACAGTTGCCAGGGATCCACGTAGCGGTCTGGGAGAACCGGATAGATGACAAAGCCGATCAGTCCTAGCANNGCGGAGGTAGTGATCTCCAAGGAGCGATGGTCGATGATACTGCGCGCGTTCATGGCGGCAATCAGTAAGAACACACCGATTAGCGCGGCGATGGCGACGCTTTGTCCGATCAAGGAAGCGAGCATGCCGAGCAGGGCAACGATGGCGAACGTTCGAATGCCTACGTCTTTGTTCGACCATTCGCGCTCCATGCCGGCCAGCATGCCGATGCCGATCGCCACAGCCATTTTCAAGGCAATAGGAGTGGCAGAATAATGTGCGGATTCCGATTGCATTCTGTAACCCATTGCATGCTAATACAGAAGGGCTTTCATGGCATTAAGGTTTCATTTGCGGCCCGTATAATCCTTGGGTGAGGAACTGGAGCGGCATGACCTTGGGGGATGACATTTTGAGTGCGGCGCCGCCAAAGGCGGATGCGCGGGTGGCGTATGGCGGAGATGGGAATCAGTTTGTGGATTTGCGACTGCCGCAGGAGAAAGGGCCACATGCGCTGGCGATCATCATTCATGGAGGGTACTGGCGTTCGAAATACGATCTGGAGTATATGGGGCATGTATGCGCGGCGTTGACGGCGAAGGGGATCGCGACCGCAAATGTGGAATACCGGCGGGTGGGGAATGCGGGCGGGGGATGGCCGGGGACGTTTGCCGATGTGCGGGCGGCTTATCAGTTTTTGACACAACTCTCGACCAAGAATCTCTCGAGCAAAAGCGCCCGGCCCTATGAGGTAGACGTGCGGCGAGTCGTGGCGATGGGACACTCGGCTGGAGCTCAGCTGGGGCTGTGTTTGGCGGCACATGAGACCAGAGTGAAGGCGGTGATATCCCTGGCGGGCGTAGTGGATTTGCAGCGGGCCTATGAATTGCATTTGAGTAACGATGCGGTGGTCGAGTTTCTGGGCGGGAAGCCGGCGGAAGTTGGGGATCATTACCGGGAGGCGGATCCGATAAAGCTGGCCATTGGGGCGCGGCAGTGGCTCGTGCATGGCGCGGCGGATGACGTGGTGCCGCCGGCTTTCAGCCGAGATTACGTGAGCGCCAAGCAGAAGATGAAAGAGGATGCGCGTCTGGTGGAGATTGCCGGGGCGGGGCATTTTGAGCTGGTCGATCCCCGCTCTGGGGCGTGGAAGGATGTGGAGCGAGTAGTGATGGAGGCGGTGGGGTGAAGCTGAAGTTGCCGAGCGAGCAAGAGTTGGATGTCGGCCGACCGATCTCGAGCCGGACTCAGACTTGAGAGCGGTCTGCACTGTGCTTCAGTTCCAATAGGTCCCACCGATTGCCGTAAAGGTCTTCGAAGACTGCGACCGTTCCATACGGTTCGTCGCGGGGCGTCTCTCGGAACTTGATTCCGCGTGCCTTCATTTGGCGATAGTCTCGCCAGAAGTCGTCGGTGTGCAGAAAGAGAAAGACTCTTCCGCCTGTCTGGTTCCCAATTCGGCTGGCTTGCTCCTGGGTTGAAGCTTGGGCGAGAAGCAGGCTGGTGCCGCGGGAGTTTGGCGGAGCTACAAGTACCCAGCGCTTGCCTGGTCCCTGGACAGTGTCCTCAATGAGGTTGAAGCCGAGCGACTCGGTGAAGAAGTTTACGGCTTCGTCATAGTCTCGGACGATGAGGGCGACATAACCTAGCGTCTGCATCATGTCAGCTTAGTGAACCACGTTCAGCGTCCGGCAGCTAACGGCTGTCCCTGCTTCGTATCGCTTGCTCGGTTTCGAGGGCCTGCTGGCGCACATCGTTCGAAATATCAGGCAGGTCGCGCTGGTACGAGCGAATGGCGGGGAGATCGTCGGGCTGGCCGATGAGATAGAGGGCGCGCAGGGCTTCCCACACCTGTTCGGTTCCGGGATCGATGACGGCGATGACGTCACCAGGATGCACGGTCTTTCCGCGCGCGACCGAGAGCGTACGTAAGCGGCCGCTGATTGGTGAGCGCAGTTCGAACATGCCGGTGCCGTCGGTAAACACGCCGGTACGGATCTTGGCGACGACTCCGCCTTCGCGGATCGTAGTGCCGACGGCGGCGGTATCGACAACCTGAGCCGAGCGGCCGGGGTCCGACCAGGAATCGGTTGGCCCTATCGAGCCAGACGCGGGTACCCTGACTTGTGCGGAGGCGAGCAGCGCCAGAATCTGGGGACGACCGGCTGCGTCGCCGAAGCGCACCAGCGACAGCGCGGCATTGCCGCGAACCATTGGCGAGGGGTCGGCGAGCATCTTCAGCAGCGCCGCATGAAATCCCGCGCCGGACGTATCTTGGCCCATGACCCAGGCATCGGTGTTGCGCACTTCTTCCACCGGATCGGCGGCGAGGCGCACCAGCTCCGGATACCATTGTTTCGTGGTGGCATCCTGCCGGGTGATGCGCTCGCCTACCTGCACTAACGCCTGCTGAATGTGGCGCGGCTTCTTCGTGTCGTGCAGGTATTGGTTCAACTGCTGGTCGGAAAGCTTGCGGCCAAACCAGGTGTTCCACCAGAACAGAAAAGGCATGAGACAGATCAGCCACGCGGTGACGAAGAAGAGAAACTTTTGGGTGTAGGACATGCCGGGCTTTGGCGGCCGGGCATCGTCGGTGGGCAGATCTGGAAGCGGATCGGCAGACATACTTGTGGACAGGGGAATTGTCACTCCTACTCTACGACATCGGCGTCGAGCACGCGCTCCTGCTCGAGATAATGCGACACGGCATACTGGGCCAGAAGCGGCGTCAGGAGCCGAATTTCGGCTCCAATCCATTCTCCCTTTCCGTGCGGCGCATTGGGCGCGTGGTTGCAGCGTCCGCCGCTGCCGAACTGAGGGCCGAAGTCGGCGCTTTGGATTTGATCGAATTGCTTGATCTCGCGCCAGGCTTCGTCGCCGACCGTCCCGGCTACGTCGATTTTCAGTCTCACGATCGGCATAGAACCCATTCAACACGGAGATGCAGAATCACAGAGGAAATCCTAGAGCGTTTGTCGTTGTTCTTTTCGTTTTTCTTTTCTTCTCTGTGCCTCTGTGGTGACAATTAGCTGTGCGGGAACCACTGATACAGCATGAAGTATACGATCACGCCAGTTACGCTGACGTACATCCAGAGCGGCCAGGTCCAGCGCGCGATGGCGCGATGACGATCATAGCGGGCCCGCAAGCCGCGGCTCAACGTGACGATGACCATGGGGACAATCACGATGGCGAGCGTGACGTGAGGAATCAGAATCGCGAGGTAAACCGTGCGCCACACGCCCTGGCCGAGAAAATGAATGTCTCCCACATGGGCATGAAAATAAACGTAACAGACCAGAAACAGAGCCGACGCGACTACGGCGGCGATCATGCTGGCGCGGTGCGCGGCCATGCGGCCGCGGGCAATCAGGTAGCGTCCGGCAAGCAGAAGCACGGCGCTGATTCCATTCAAACTCGCGATCAGGGCGGGATAAAACGCGTATCGCTCAGGAATCACGCGGCAGGCCTCGTGGTGCGGCGGTTCGCCATGTAGAATGCGAGTCCGAACATCACTAGCGAAAATAAGAGCAACGTCGCCATCGCCGAGGGGAGAGGGAACTGCGTATCCATCCCCGGGTAGAGCAGGTCACGCAACGCCTCGACCCCGTAGGTGAGCGGGTTCATATACATCAAGGCCCGAATCCATACCGAGGCGCCGGACAGGGGAAACAACGCGCCCGACAAGAGCCATAGCGGAATCAGAAACAGATTGATGATGCCATGGAAGGCCGACGTGGAATCCATGGGCCAGGCGATGGCGAAGCCCAGCGCGGTCAGCGCGAACGAAACCAGCAAGACCACCACGGCCACCAGCAAAACTTGCAGCGGATTGAGATGCACGCCGGCCAAAGGAGCGAAGACGAGAAAGATCATCCCCTGCATCGCGGCGAGCGTCGTGCCGCCCAAAACTTTGCCCAGCACGATCGCCGAGCGCGGCACCGGAGCCACCATTACGGAGAGCAGAAATCCTTCTTTGCGGTCCTCGATGAGCGACATCATGGCGAAAATCG
>PMHI01000556.1:0-1644 GCA_003156615.1 Acidobacteriaceae bacterium
CGCATCTATCAGGAGGACGCGGTGCTGGATTACCCGCAGTCAGGCGAGCGAACCCGCGGTCGACGCAACATACAGAACCAACGCGCCAGTCAGCCGAGCAAAAAGCGGTTTACGGTCCAACGAATCATTGGCGGCGGTGATCTTTGGGTCACCGAATTCGTCCTGACATATGACGGCAAGCCGTCCTACACCGTGAGCATCATGGAGTTCAGGGGCGACAAGGTTGCGCGGGAAACNNCCGCCATTTGCGTTTTGCCGCACAGCACATCCATCGATGGAGGGGCAAAGGTGGGTTGGAAACGGTTAATCCAGTTTGCGCTGGGTAGCAGTGACTTGGAACAATATGCGATCCTGCTGGTACGCGTTTCGCTCGGGCTGTTCTTCGCCATCTCCGGGGCAAACAAATTGTTTGTCGCCAGCGGCAGGCAAACTATGTACGAAACGCTCGTTGCGACCGGAGTCCCGTTTCCCCACCTGATGGCTTATTTCGTGTCGGGTGTGGAGTTCGTGGGCGGATGCTTGCTGGCCGTGGGGTTTCTTTCGAGCCTGGCCTGCGTGGCGTTATTGGTCGATATGCTTGTCGCCATCCTGACCACCAAGCTTTCCGCCATGCCTAAAGGACTGTCGCCTCTTCACTGGCTCGAGGATTTGTTATATCTTCCGGAAGTCCTCTACGTGCTCTTCTTTATCTGCCTGATCTGCTTTGGTCCGGGAAAGTTCAGTGTCGATTACTGGCTCGCCGGCAAGTTACTGAGATGATCGATCGACGAAGCAGCCTGTTGCTAGACAAGAGCTTGATGTGTGAAGCTCAAGCCTCTCCAGAGATGAACGGGGAAGCGACCGCAATCCATCGGGATATTTGTTGGTCATTGGCCGGGGTCTTCGGCTGGAGCCGCGTTGCCCGTGGTTCGGCCGCGCTTTGCGGGCCAGGCTGGCTCCGCAGAGGCTAGCCCGCTGTACCGAAATAAAAGGATGCTAACCACACGCTGGACTTCGACAAGGTAGGTATGCCCCGATTGCTTTCAGTAAATGTCGGCCTTCCGCGCGACGTGACATGGAACGGCAAAACGGTCCGAACGTCGGTCTGGAAATCTCCGGTTGATGGACGGCGAATGGTGCGCAGGCTCAATCTTCAAGGCGATGCGCAAGCCGACCTCGCTGGTCACGGCGGGGAGCACCGCGCCGTATTCGTCTACCAGATGGATTCTTACCATTACTGGGAGCGCTTCTTGGGCCGCAACGATTTTACTTTCGGCCAGCTCGGAGAAAACTTCACCGTCGAGGGGCTTCCTGATAACGAGGTCTGCATCGGCGATCGCTACCGCATCGGTGGTGCTGAATTTGAAGTAACGCAGCCACGCGTGACGTGCTACCGCGTCGGCATCCGCATGAATGAACCTCGTATGCCGGCGCTTCTCGTCGCAAATCGAAGACCAGGGTTTTACTTTCGCGTGTTGCAGGAGGGAGAAGTTGGTGCAGGCGATGACATTGTAAAAATTACTGACGGTCCGCAACGAATGAGTGTGGCCGAGGTTGATGCCCTCCTGTATTTGCCAGGACATACCAGCGAGCAGCTGCAACGCGCGCTGCAGATTCCTGCACTGAGCAAGGGTTGGCAGAGTTCGTTCGAGGCAATGCTGCAAC
>PMHI01000556.1:1684-9051 GCA_003156615.1 Acidobacteriaceae bacterium
GGTCAATTTGTCGTATTGCGGTTGCTCGTCGATCCGGGCAAACCGCCGGTTCTTCGCAGCTATTCGTTGTCTGATCTGCCCGGAGCCGATCATTTCCGCATCAGCGTCAAGGGCGAATTGAATGGGATTGGAAGTTCATTTCTGTGCAACCGTGCGCGAGAAGGCGATCGATTGGATGTTAGTGCGCCGCGCGGAATCTTTACTCTGCTTCCCGGCCAGAATCCTGTGGTTCTCCTGAGCGCTGGAGTGGGCGCAACGCCCGTGATGTCGATGCTCCACAAACTGGCCGCTGAAAGATCGCAACGAGAGATCTGGTGGATCTACGGAGCGCGCAATCGCGTCGACCATCCATTTGCAGAAGAATCGCGTTCATTACTGAAACAGCTCACTCGCGGACGAGGATACATCATGTACAGCCGGCCCACTGCGATCGACCAAGTCGGGGCAGACTTCGATGCTCCCGGGCACGTTGACGCGGCTTTGCTGGAGAGAATTGGCGTATCACAGGGTAGTGACTTCTATCTGTGTGGTCCCGCTTCATTCTTGCAGAATATGCGCGATGGGCTGCGAAACTGGGGGGTGCTCGCCGGGAATGTGCACACCGAGATCTTCGGTTCTCTCGAGGCCGTTACCCCTGGTATGGCGCAGGTTGATCACACTCCCCACCTACCACAAGGTCCGCCCGGAACTGGCCCTTCAGTCTCATTCGCGCGTAGCGGCATCACCGCCGCTTGGGATCGTAGGTTTGCCAGCTTGCTTGAACTGGCGGAAGCGTNNTGCCGGGCTGGGGTCTGTCATACCTGCATGACTGGTCTGATTGGCGGATCGATTGTTTATGACCCTGAGCCGCTGGAGAGGCCCGCTCCCGGGAGCGTGCTGGTATGCTGTTCCCAGCCAAACGNNACTCTGGATCTTTGAGAGAAACGGGAGGAGTCCAGTCATGCGTTCAGATATCGTGCCCGGAGGCATTTTCCCCAACTACGAGCTGCCCGATCACACGGGCAAACCGCGCAAGCTCAGCGAGCTACAGGGCGAGGATCCGCTAATCCTCACGCTTGCGCGCGGCCACTATTGCCCAAAAGAGCACCAGCAGCATTTGGATCTCGCCGCTTTCTACCCGAAGATCGCGGTGGCGTACACTCAGATTGCCACGATCGCCACCGACGATCACCATACTCTTCAGGAATTCCGTGCGTCACTCGGAGCTCAGTGGACATTCCTTTCGGACCCTGAGCGAACGATTCAGAAGGATCTCGACATCCAGGAGTACACCGACCCCGAGCACAATCCGATGATCCCGCATACGCTCGTGCTCAAGCCGGGCCTCGTGATTTACAGCATCTATAACGGCTACTGGTTCTGGGGGCGTCCATCGGTCATCGATCTTTGGCACGACCTGCGCGCCGTGACCAGTGAAATCCGCCCCGACTGGGATCTAAGTACTCCTGGGCTCCGCGAGGCATGGAATGCGGGTGACTTCTCGCGTTTCCACGGGTGGAACAAGCAGGCCGGTATGGAAGATGCCCCGATTGCACGGAAGAAATAGCACAGCCACCAACTTCCATCTACTGCGGTATGCAATCGCTCGGAGCACAGTCTCAGCGGGTTTGATGCGAGATAAAAGGTTTCTGGACAGGCGCCTGCGCTTCGCTCTACCCCGAGTGGATCGACTATCTGAAGGACCGGCGGCCGAAGACGCTCATCGCGTGAGAACACAATGACCCGCCTATCCCCATGCCAGTGCGGAAGTCGTGAAGAAGGTGTGCCGGCGGTCCAGTTGCGCTATTTCGACGGCGGTCACTTCGTGCTGGATGAGTTCGCTGACGCAATCGCCGAGGCGATTATCGGAACCTTCTCCCGTTAGAACCGGCGCACCACGACAAAATTCCGCCCTGGCTAACTCATGCGAAGGTATCGATCCATACCATCGTCTAATAGATTCCTCTCGTCGAATCTGGCTTAATCGCATCTGCATTCGCAAACAACCGCGAGCCTCCTTGCAATTGGGGCAAGTCAGGGCAAGTCAAGAAAACGAGAGGTAACACAATGTCAGCCGCGACAAACTACGAACTGAACGATCGAGCGACCGTCGGACCTTCATTCATCACAAATGAAGAGGCAACCCTCCTGGCGTCTGCCAGGGCTGGTGACTCGGCAGCATTTGAGCGTCTTGTCACGCCGCACTGGGATGCTCTGCTTCGCGTTACCCAACGGATTCTTCGCAATCGAGAAGATGCGGAGGACGCCGTTCAGACCGCATTTCTCTCTGCTTTCCGCAATCTGAATGGCTTCCATGGGTGTTCGCGGTTCTCCTCGTGGCTCAGTCGCATCGCCATGAACGCGGCCTTGATGTGCTTGCGCCTGAGCCGGCGAAAAAGGGAAACATCGCTGGACGAGCTAACTGAAACAGCTGAGGCTCGGACGAGCTTTGATCTGGTGGAAACGAGGTTGAACCCCGAGCAGGAGTACTTGTCGAAGGAGGGTCGAGTTCTGCTTGAAAAAGGACTCAAGAAATTGAGACCGCTCTATGTTGAGGTCCTGCATCTGCGCAACCTGCAAGAGTTGTCGACCAAAGAAACAGCAGGAATCTTAGAGCTGCCGGTGGGAACAGTGAAGGCGAGGCTGCATCGAGCACGCACCAAATTAGCGCGACACGTGCAGTCGATCGTTACACGCCAGCGGGATCGCGGAGGTGTCAGGAACTAACGCGCGGGAGCGCATGTGTCGCGCGACATACTTGATGCGAGACGCTGATGTTTGAACGCCTTTAAGCAATGTCTATGTTGACCCTGTGATTGGCTGGTGGACCGACCTCAGAACCATTCTTAGCTTCAGGCTTCCGAACGACTCTGTTCCCGACTTCTTCGTCAATTTGAATCGTCAAATACAGAGAGCAAGCGGAGCACAGCCAGGCGCATTCGAGCTGCCCAGACTTGCTTGGGCATCTCAGCTTGTGCCCAGCTAGCGCTTCCTTGGGGCCAATCACACAAAGCCTTCCTTGAAGGTAGCGGAATGTAGTCGGACAGGTTGGATTTGCACATTTCGACAACATTGGATCTCCGCACTCTTGTCCCGTGATTGGGTATTGGCGTTTTGGGCGCTCAAAATGTCACCTATTCAATACCCGGAGGCGATCTGCATGATTACGCCACAACCAAAAACATCAGGCTATGGGGCGAAGGTGTTGACCAACACCTTCGGATTGGCTAGCTACGGGTGCGGAGTATTACTGAAGGAAAGGCTGGATTCAGGCGCGCATCAGCCGAAGGCGTGACTGAGCGTGCTCGCTGCGACAGTTGGCTTATGCGAAGGTATCGGTCAATACCATCGTCTAATGGACTCATTTGTACCCTTCTGGCTTAATCGCAGCTGTACACAACCCTCGGTGGAACTAGATCGCATCACTGCCGGAGACGAACATGAATGTTGTCACAGTGCTACCCCGACACGGAAGCCTCGCCGATACCATCGGTTCATTGTTTCGCCTCCAACCTCCTGGCTCAATCAAACTTGTGCAGCGGATTCAACCTGATGGAGATGAGCCCGCAACACCGTTGTATGCACGGGCTCTCCATCAGAGGGAAAACCGATACGGGTTTAAAAAGGCGGGCAATTTGGAGGTTCCTCGCTTTTCTTCGATCCAGCAGTTTGACGGGGGCACCGTGAATTTCCTAGCGCTAAAAATGTTGAGTGCTGACCGCGGGAAGCTTTGTACCAAGCTGACTGCGCTCTGCGTGGCTCTGTTGGCAGCTCCGCTTTACGCACAGTCCGATTTGACTGCTACGAGCCAAGGAACAGTGTCCTACGGTGCCCCTGCGGTTGCTGTTCAGGAGAGCTCGGATCTTCAGATGCAAAATCCTTACCTAGGAGGAGTTCCCACGGGCAACGCCAGTCCGACGGCGCTGTCGCTTTCTCTGGAGGACGCCGTAGCGCGTGGTCTGCGGCAAAATCTTGGGGGGCTACTTTCCTGCGATGCAGTCTCCGGCGCACAAGGCGAGCGGTGGCGGGCACTCAGCGCGCTACTACCAAATCTGACCACCGACACCAGTCTCGGTGTTCACCAGCTTGATCTGAAGGCGACCATAGGCCTCGACATTCCTGGCGTTCCACACGTCATCGGCCCCTTTGGGGTTTTCGACACGCGTGCTTATCTCGACCAATCAGTCTTCAATTGGGAGTCGATCGAGCGCGCACGATCTTCGGCTGCGCAAGTGAAATCGGCCCAGTACAGTTACAAGAATGCCCGCGAGCTGATTGTGGTTGTAGTTGTGTCAAATTATCTGCTGGTCATTGCCGACCAGTCGCAAGTCGAGTCCGCTCTAGCGCAGCGCGACACTGCGAAAGCACTCTTCGATCAGACCACCGACCAGAAGAACGCCGGGCTTGCAGCTGCAGTTGACGTACTCAGGTCCAATGTCGAGCTTCAGGCGCGCGAACAAAGGCTGATCGTTGCGCGCAACAGTCTCTCTAAACAGAAGCGGGTTCTGGCGAGGGCGATTGGATTTCCGGCAGGTCAGACGTTCGACATAGCCACGGAAGTTGCATATCAGCCGCTTACGACGTCAAGCCTCGACGATGCATTGCGGCAGGCGTACAGCTCTCGCGCCGACTATAAAAGCTTAACCGAGCAAGTACGTGCTGCTGAGTTGCAAAAGAACGCCGCTTCATGCTAGTGCCGCTGGATCAAGTGTGGATTACTGCAAACTTCAAAGAAACACAACTCCGGTACATGCGTCCGGGGCAGAAGGTGGAGATCACTTGCGACTCCAATGGCCGATCCTACCAGGGGCATGTCGACAGCATCGCCGGCGCCACTGGTCCGGTGTTCAGCCTGCTGCCTCCGGAAAACGCCACCGGCAATTACGTGAAGATCGTCCAACGCGTTCCGGTCAAGGTTGTGCTGGAGCCGGGTGAGAACCGCGACCATCAGCTTCGCCCAGGGATGAACGTCGAGGCCAAGGTTTACCTGCGATGAGCGCCGCGTCTGCAACGCTGACTGCCGAGAACGTCGTGTGGGTACCCAAGGTCAATCCTTGGGCGATTGGAGCGGCCGTCTCCCTGGCTGCGTTCCTCGAGGTTCTGGACACCAGCATCGCCAACGTCGCCCTGCCTTATATCGCAGGTGGTCTCGGTGCAAGCTACGACGACAGCACCTGGGTACTTACGTCTTATTTGGCCGCGAATGCTATCGTGCTGCCGATCAGCGGCTGGATAGCAGGGATCATCGGCCGCAAGCGCTACTTCCTCATCTCGCTCTTATTGTTCGCCGTAAGCTCCTTGTTGTGCGGCTTCGCTCCCAGCCTCCCCTTGCTGTTGTTTTTCCGGGTTCTGCAGGGCGCCGGCGGAGGAGGCTTGCAGCCGATGGCGCAGGCCATTCTCAACGATGCTTTTCCGCCTGAAAAACGCGGGCAAGCGTTTGCGCTGTACGGCATTACGGCGGTACTGGCGCCCACCATCGGCCCCATGCTCGGCGGCTGGATTACGGACAACTATTCGTGGCGCTGGATCTTTTTCATTAACTTGCCTGTCTCTGCGCTCGCTGTCTACCTAACCATGGTATTGGTGGAGGATCCGCCCTTCCTGCGCAAGATCAAGAATGCAGGCATCCGTGTTGATTACATCGGCATTGCATTTTTGGCACTGGGCGTGGGGTCCCTGCAGGTTGTTCTGGACAAGGGACAGGAAGACGACTGGTTCGGGTCACATTTCATTCTGACCCTAGCGATCACTGCCGCAGTTTGCCTGGTGGCTCTCGTCATCTGGGAATGGTACCGCAAGTCGCCCATCATCGACGTCCGCCTGTTCAAGAACCCCAACTTCGCGATGGCTAATTTATTGATGTTCATGATGGGAGTGATGCTGTTCAGCACGCTGGTGCTCATTCCCGAGTTCCTCCAGACACTCGCCGGCTACAACGCACAGCTGGCAGGAAGCGTTCTTTCCGCAAGTGGCGTGGTGCTCCTATTCATGATGCCTATCGTCGGTCGTCTGACCACCAAGATTCCGGCCAAGCGACTGATCGCCACAGGATGGCTCGCGATGGCCGTTGGCTTGTTCTACACCGCATACTCGCTGGATCTGAATATCAGTTTTGGAGAAGCCATGTGGCTTCGGGTCTGCCAGGTGGTGGGCATCGGATTCCTCTTCGTTCCTACCACCATGGCGGGTTACATCGGGGTTCCCGAGGAAAAAGGTAACAGCGTTTCTGGCATTGTGAACTTCATGCGCAACATTGGCGGCAGCATCGGAACATCCCTGGTAACCACGGTGGCGGTGCGGCGGGCGCAATATCATCAGCAAATCCTGGTGGGGCACGTCACGCCGGATGCTTCGGTATTTCGCCGGTCGTTCCACGTTTTGTCGGGACAGGCTGCGCATTTCGGCCATAGTCTTCCGGACGCGAAGCGGGAGGCGGTCGCACGGCTTTACCTCACGGTGAATCGCCAAGCCCACACTTTGTCCTACATCGACGCGTATTGGGTACTCGGGGTTTTAGCCTCTGCCATGTTCTTCCTGGCATTGTTCCTGAAGAAGAACGACCCTCGAGCGGGCGGCCACGTTGCGGCCGGTTAGGGATTGTTATGATGATTCGAGCCGTGACTATCGAACGTGAATTTGGCTGTGGCGGTTCAGAGATCGCTCGAAAGCTGGCCGAACTTCTGGGTTGGAAGCTGTGGGACCGCGAACTAACTGAGGAAATCGCACGGCTGACCAACAGCACGGCGCAGGCAGTCGAGCAGCGAGAGTGGAAAAATGATCCCGCGGTTTATCGCGTCTTTAAATCTTTTCTCAGAGGAGCATTCGAGGGAGGCCTGCCGCCAACGGATCGGCTGGAACTGCTTGATGCGCGCCGAATCGCCGCCGTTTCCGAACAGGCGGTCAATCAGGCACTTTCTAGCGGGCCATGCGTAATCGTTGGCCGGGGCTCGCAATATTTTCTACGCAATCGCAAGGATGTGTTTCGAGTGTTCCTCTATGCTTCTCGCACGTCCAAGATCCACAGACTCATCACTAATGGGATACCCCAAGAAAAGGCAATAACGGACGTTGACACAATCGACAAAGATCGCGCGGCGTTCATCAAGCGATACTTTAAGTTGACCTGGCCTGAGATCCATCTGTACGACGCAATGTTTAATACCGAAACGGGTGATTCTTTTGTCGCTGAAATGCTCGCTCGCTGCATCCAGGAAGTTGCTAGACGGACTTCCGTCCTCCCCGAATTCACCGATGCGGGGCTAACCATCTAAGAATAGCTTGGAGGCGTAACCATGATTGAATCTTCTGATCTTCGGATGACGAGAATGCCGCTCAACAACCGAGCCGGATCCATGCCCGCGCTCGGCTTTGGCACCCTCATTCCCGAC
>PMHI01000403.1:0-8792 GCA_003156615.1 Acidobacteriaceae bacterium
AGGAAATGGTAAATCCGTAGAGGATGAGTCCGGGGCCGCTGACAGCCTTGAAACGGCCGCTGTGATCGGGGGCACCGGGCTTGTCGGTCTGCTTCGACCATTTTGACAGCAGGAACGAAAGCAGATTCCAGATCGCGAAATAGAATATTGCTCGAACCACGAAGCCGTTGGTGGTGAGATAGGTCTGCGTGATTTGTTCGAGGTGCTCACGGAGATGTTTGTCTTCAATGTTGCCGAGCGGCTGAGCCCACACGTAAAGCCGACGGATTCCAAATAGGACGGGAATGAACAGAAGCGCCAGCAGCGGCAGCGTACGCATGGCCGCGCCCAGGATGCGCCGGATGACCGTGCCCCAGCCGCCTCCAGTGAGGTGACGAATCATGAGAATCGCCATGGAGCCGAGGGCAACGCCCAGCCAGCACATGAAGCCGAGCAGGTAGGCCCGATAGAACTTGTCGGGGCCCGTGAAGGCCAACGCCACTGAGATCACTGAGAAGACGACACCGATCACGAGCGAACGCTGTGATATTTTCCCTACGACCTCGGGCGCCGTTAGATCGAGATGGGGAGTGGTCGCGGCGCTCATTTGTGCTTCTCAGTCTGCGAAGTTGTTTCTGACCCGATCACGGGAAGCGTCGCGCCCGAACCCGGCTGGCCGTGGAACGGCGGTGGTTCCGAGGGTATGGGCTGGCCGGTGGGCACGTCTGCCCGGGTTGCGTTTTGACTGAGCTGCAGCGCGCGGATGTAGGCCACGATCTTCCAGCGGTCCTCGGGCGGGACCTGCGATGCGTAGTCGGGCATGATCCCGAAGCCATTGGTAATCACGTCGTAGAAGTAACCGAGAGGAGCTTTCTGCAGCCGCGGGATGTGAAAGGACGGCGGCTTGCGCGCGAAACCGCGCGAGGGGATGAAGCCGTTGCCGTCGCCGACGGCGGAGTGACAGGGAGCGCAATAAATGTTGTAGCGCTCGCGGCCGCGTTGCAAAACTTCTTTGGTCACGGGAAACGGCATGTAGTCGCCGGGATTGTTGCCGGCTTTCCCGGTGTAAAAATAAGTGTCGTCATGCAACTGGCCGCGGGCTACGGTGCCTTCGACGGGCGGACGCTCGGAGCGCTGATCGGTGAAAAAGTCGCTGCGGGAAAGCGGATTCTGCTTCGGCTGGACGTGCATGTCGAGGCGGCAGCCTGTGAGCAAGGCGATTGAGGCCAGCGCGGCGGCAGCGGAAATTTGGTGGAGGCGCAGCATTCTAGCTGGGCACCTCCGAAATCGAGCGCGGCTGAAGGCTTTGCAGGAAGTCGCGGGTAGTGGCCGGATCGTAATTCTTGTCGGTGGAAAACACGACCAGGAAGAAGCGGTCCTTCGAAGCCAGCGCAAAACGCGGAACGTTGAATACGGGATGATAGGGCATGGGCAACCCGTTTAGGGCCAACATGCCGAACAGAGCCGAAATGCCGCCGAACAAAATTGTCATTTCAAAGGTGATGACGATGAAAGCAGGCCATGAGTGATAAGGCCTGCCGCCAACATTGATCGGATAACTGACGGTGTCGCACCACCATTGCATCAAATATCCAGAGACACCACCGATAATGCCGCCAATCAATACCACAAGCGGAACTTCGTCGTGGTGAAAGCCGATTTCTTCGGCCAAGCCCTCGATGGGAAACGGGCTGTAGGCGTCGATTCTTCTATAACCTGCCTGATAAGTACGGCGCGCGGCTTCCAGCAAAGCAGAGGGCGAGTCGAACTCCGCCATTGTGCCGTAGATCGGGTCGCGTTTCATCTACTCTGCCGCCTCCGATGCTTTCCCCTCTGCCTGTGGCAGAAGCGTGCGTATCTCGAAGATGGAAATCATGGGCAGCAAGCGGCAGAACAGGAACATGCAGGCCAGGAAGAATCCCAGAGTGCCGATGAAGGTCATGAAATCCCAGCGCGTGGGGTAGTACATGCCCCAGGATGAATTCAGGAAGTCGCGGCTCAGGCTGACCACGACGATTATGAATCGCTCCAGCCACATGCCGATCAAGATCACGCTGGAAATCAGGAACAGGGCAACCGGACTGGAACGCAGCCTGCGGATCCAGAGGACCTGCGGGACAAAAATGTTGCTGGTTAGAAGCGCTAGATACCAGGGAGCGTAAGGCCCATGCAGGCGGTTCCACAGTGTGAAAGCGTCATAGCGGTCGCCGCTGTACCATCCCATGAAGGCCTCGATGCCATAGCCGTAGGCGACAATCAGCCCTGTCGCAAGCATCACCTTCGCGGAATTCTGCAGGTGGCGCTCAGTGATGAAATCTTCGAGGCCATAAATTTTGCGGATGGGAATGGCGAGCATCAGCACCATGGCAAATCCAGAATAGATGGCTCCGGCAACGAAGTAAGGCGGGAAGATGGTTGTATGCCAGCCGGGGACGATGCCGATGGCGAAGTCAAAGCTCACGACGGTGTGGACAGAGAGGACTAGCGGCGTGGCTAATCCGGCGAGCAGCAGATAGGCCGTTTCGTAGCGATGCCAATGGCGGGCTGAACCGCGCCACCCCATCGAAAGGATGCCGTAGATCATCCGAATCCAGCGGTTTTCGGAGCGGTCACGCAGCGTGCCGAAATCCGGGATCAGACCCATGAACCAGAATAGTGCAGATATCGTGGCATAGGTGGAGACGGCAAATACGTCCCACATCAACGGGCTGCGGAATTGCGGCCACACACCCATGGTACTGGGATAAGGAAATAGCCAATAAGCCAGCCAGGGACGGCCGACATGAAGCAGGGGGAACAGTCCAGCACAGGCCACGGCGAAAAGCGTCATCGCTTCGGCGAAGCGGTTGATGGAGTTGCGCCACGACTGCCGCAGCAAGAGAAGAATCGCGGAGATGAGTGTGCCGGCGTGGCCAATTCCGATCCACCAGACGAAGTTGATGATGGCGAAGCCCCAGCCAATCGGGATGGTCACGCCCCAGATACCGATGCCCTTCAAGAAAAGGTAGCCGATGGCGTAGAGCATCATCATCGTGAGCATGAAACAGACGCCGAACCCCAGGAACCACCCATTCGAAGCCGGCCGAGTGAGAACGATGGAACTGATCTTGTCGGTGACCGAGGCGAAGGTGTGACCCGGCTCAATTACCGGGGCTTCTTGCGCGTTCACAGTCGTCTTGTATTGCTCGTCCATTATTGTTCGCCCATGCGGGCTGTGCCGATTTCTATGCTTTCAGTTCCGGGTTCGGGTTGCTTACTTCGGCCAGATACGTGGTGCGGGGGCGAGTGTTGAGTTCGCCCAAGAGACTGTAGTTGCGTGACTGCGCCTTCAATTTCGAAACTTCGCTGTTTGGATCGTTGATGTTGCCGAATATGATCGCCTTGGCCGGACAGGACTGCTGGCACGCGGTCTGCAATTCATCGCCGATCCGGATATCCTTGCCTTCGCGCACCGAGGTGGTTTCGGCATCGATGCGGTGCTCGTTAATTCTCTGCACGCAGTAGGTGCACTTTTCCATCACGCCGCGGCTGCGTACGCTGACGTCGGGATTGCGCATCATCTTGTATTGCTCGGTAGTCCAGTCCTGGAAAAGCAGAAAGTTGAAGCGCCGCACTTTATACGGACAGTTGTTCGAGCAGTAGCGCGTGCCCACGCAGCGGTTGTAAATCATGTCGTTCAGGCCTTCGCTGCTGTGATTGGTTGCGCCCACGGGACAGACGAGCTCGCAGGGCGCGTCTTCGCATTGCATGCAGGGCACGGGCTGGAAGAATGCTTTGGGATTGTCGCGGTCGCCTTGATAATAGGCATCGATGCGAATCCAGTGCATGTGCCGGCCCAACTCAGTCTGCTCTTTGCCGACGACCGCGATGTTGTTCTCCGATTGGCAGGCCAGGACGCAATTGTTGCAGCCCACGCAGGAGTTCAGGTCGATTGCCATGCCCCAGGCGTAGGCCTCTTCTTTATACGGATAGGGCTTGTAAAGCGTGAGGCCGGGCGCCGGATTTTCATCCTCTTCTATCGCGAAATTCGGCTGCCTGCGGTATTCCTCCAGCGCGGCTTCGCGCACCAGCGGACGATGGGCGCCATCGGGCGTATCCATGCTTTGCATGCCCTGCGTCGAGGCCAGTTTGTAGGTGTCTCCGGTCTTACGGATTTGCACGCCTGTAGTGAACCAAGGCGCGGCGCTGGTGCGCAAGGCATAGGCATTGAAGCCATAACCGGTGCCGACCCGGCCCGCCCGTTCACGGCCATAGCCGAGGAATATGGTGACGGAATTGTCGGGATGGCCTGCTTGAATCCATGCCGCGCCGATGACTTTCTTGCCCTTCAATTCCAGTTCGACAACGTCTTTACTTTCGATCTGCAGGCGCTCCGCCATCTTGGGGCCAATGAGTACGGCATTGTCCCAGGTGAGCTTGGTCATCGGCTTGGGCAATTCCTGCAGCCAGCCGTTGTTGGAGAATTGGCCGTCATAGATGGTGGGATCGCGGCGGATGTTGAGCTCGATGGTGTCGGCGGCTGCGGGGGGCGAATTTGGAGGTGGGAAATTTGTGGCCTTCGCGGTTACGGATTTCGGAGTGTAGGTTGTGCCTTCAATCCAGCCATCGTGCAGAGACTTGCGCCAGAACTGCTCGAAGTCCGCGCCGGTGTGCTGTTTCTGCCAATAGGCGCGCAACAGATCGTAACCGGTCCGATCAGACTGGCCGGAGAGCAGCGCCACGAATTCCAGCGCGCTCTTGCCGCCGTAGAGGGGCGCAATCAGAGGCTGAATGATGCTGACCGTTCCATCGTAAGCACGGGCGTCGCCCCAGGCTTCGAGTTCGTGAGCCTGATTGACGTGCCACTGACAAAGTTCCGAGGTTTCGTTCTGATAAAGCCCGAGATGAACGCGGAGCGGAATCTTGCCGCTTTTCAGGACGTTGGCGAAGTCGAGATCGGCGGGCGCATCGTAGGCCGGATTGCCGCCCAGAACGACCAGTAAATCCACTTTCCCCGCGCCGATGTCAGCGACTAGATCTCTGGTCGACTCGGTTTGGTTTACTGGATTGGCATCGACTGGATCGGTGTAGATGACCGTTTTGCCAACGTTGCCCAGCTTTACGTTAATGGCGTGCGCGAGGGCATGAACGGTGGGCGTTTGGTGGTCGCCAGCGATCACGATGCTGGAGCCTTCGCTCTTTTTCAAATCTTCTGTGAGCGTGGCCAAGAATCTTAGAGCTGCCACGTCGGAATGGAATTTCCCGAACTCTGCCAGGCTATTGCTTAGACCTTCGACCGCCCATGCCGGCGTCGGCAGCCGATGATCCGCCTTCGCCCCCGTCGTCGTCGGCGTGCTTTCGATCACGTACAGCCGGTTCATGTTGCCGTCGGGATTGCGACGCTTGGCGAAGTCGCGGATGTAGCGGACGTTGCCGGGAAATCCAGCGTAGAGAAAGTCGGCGTCGAGCGAGACGATTACGTCGGCTTTTTCAAAATCGTAGCGCGTCTCAACCGGCTGGCCGAAGGCCAGCTTCGCGCCCTCGAGCACGTTGTCGCGATTGATGGGCTCGTACACATGCCACTTGGCTTGCGGATAAATCTTCAGGAAGCCGCGCAGTTGGTCGGCGAGCGTAGGCGAGGAAATCGTTGGCGTGAGGATGCGAATGCCCGCGCCCTGAAGCGCTTTTTGCGCGGTGAGTGGCCCGTGAAGCGCGTTCAGAAGAGCCTGCCAGGATTGCTGGTCGCCCATCGACATCACGCTCTGCGAGCGGTCGGGATCGTACATTCCGAGAATCGAAGCCTGCGCGAAAATGTCGGTGCCGCCGAGCGATGCTGGATGCTGGTCGTTGCCCTCGATTTTTGTCGGGCGGCCGAGGTGGCTCTCGACCAGCAGCGGGCTGGCGTATCCGCCGAGCGTCATCGCGGTGGCGTAGAACATGGGACGGCCGGGAATCACGTCTTCAGGCTGGCGGACGTAGGGAACGATGGGTTCAAACGGCAGGCGCACGCAGCCGGTCATGCCGGCCAGCGCCATGGACGCACCCATCACTTTCAGGAAACCGCGGCGCGAGACCAAATCGACCCACTCGGAAGCGCCTTTGGGGAATTCGCGGTGCAGCGCTTCCTGGAAGGCGGGGCTACCGGCAAGTTCTTCCAGGCTCCGCCAGTATTCCGGGCCTGCCTTCTCGTTCGCTTCTTCGATTTGTGCGCGGACGGATCCCAGGTCTAGCTTGCCTTTCTTGCTGGGGCAAACTTCTTCGCGCTTGGCAGGTTTGTTTTGCTCGTTCATCTTTGTTTTTGCCGTCCGCTCGATAAAATGTTCTTTCGCCCCTTTGGGCTTGTTTCAAATCTTGTTTCTACCCACGGCTTGCGCCGTGGGCTGCATTCTGTCGTCGCTCCGCAGTGACTTCCATCATCGCTGCGCCCGACTTCAGCGGTGACACGTGTTGCAACTGGTGATGTCTTTCACGCTGCGTACGCTGTACTTTTTCAAGAGCGCCAATCCCAAGTCATCCTGATCGGTGAAGCTCTGCCCGTCCACCACCACAGGATTTGCGCTGGTGGGCTTCTGGTACCGCATATTGAATACCTGATCGCGCGGGCGCAGATTCTCTTCCGGTGCGCGATGGCAGCTCAAACACCACTCCATCTGCAACGATTCCTGCTGATACATAAGCGGCATCTGGTCGACCGGGCCGTGGCAGGTGTTGCAACCCACTCCCTTATTGATATGAATGCTGTGATTGAAAAAGACGAAGTCGGGGAGCTGATTCACCCGCGTCCATTGCAGCGACTCGCCGGAGCGGTAGCTGGCGCGCACCGGTTCCAGAAGCTGGGCATTGGTCCAGATCTGCGAGTGGCAGTTCATGCAGGTCTTGGTGGGCGGGATACCGGCAAAGCTTGATGTCTCGACCGAGGTGTGACAGTAGCGGCAATCGATGCCGAGCCCGGTGACGTGGTGCTGGTGACTGAAGGGAACAGGCTGATCCTTCCTGACACCGGCATTGGTGATGTAAGGAGTGCGCTCCAACTGGATCATAAGCCAGGACANNGCGGCTTTCGCACTCCGGCGTACGTAACGTAAGGCGAACGCTGGACTTCCATCGCCACCCAGCCGAGCGCGGCAACCACGAAGACCGCGCCAAAAATCGTGGCCCGGGACAGGGTGTTCGTGCTGCGATGAAAAATCTGCGGCATGAGTTATGGAAATCTATGCTTGAGATGTATCGTCAGCCACGTTGGGTACGTCCTACCTAAAGAAATATCCCCTGAATCTTCAGCGATGAATATGGAAAACTCAGGATTATAAATATTTCGCGCACACTTGTCGCGTACTTTCCCGCGGGAGCGGAAAAATATCTCAAAATTGACTCCTGCCGAAGGAAGGTTGAGTTTCGTCGATGGACGAGCCCTAGCGCAAATTCATTACCAACAACTTCGGCTCGGTCATTTCCTCGATCGCGTAGCGCAAGCCCTCGCGGCCGAGGCCGGAGTCTTTGACGCCGCCGTACGGCATTTGGTCGATGCGGAACGAAGGGACATCGCCAGCGATCAGCGCACCCACTTCCAGTTCGTCGTATGCTTGGAAAAGCAGCTTCACATCGCGCGTGAACAAGCCGGCCTGCAGACCGTAGTTGGAATGGTTGAGGCGGCGCAGCGCCTCGTCAAAATTCTGGTAGGGCTCAACCGTGACGACGGGCCCGAAAATTTCCTGGCAGTTCACTTTCATTTCTGGCTTGGTGCCGGTCAGCACGATCGGATCAACCAGGGACCCCCGGCGGCGGCCGCCGCAGAGCAGGCGGGCTCCGGAGCGAACCGCTTCCTCTGCCCAATTGGCGACGCGGATGGCGTCGCTCTCGCGGATCAGCGGACCCAGGTCGGTCGATTCCTGCATGGGATCGCCGACTTTCAGCTTTTTGACGCCTTCGACGAGAAGGTCGGTGAACTTGCCATAGACCGACTGCTCCACCAGAATGCGCTGCACGGAAATGCAGGTCTGACCCGCGTAGGCGAACCCTCCGGAAACGCAGCGGTCCGCGGCATAGTTGAGATCGGCATCGCTGTGCACGACGGCGCCGGCATTGCCGCCGAGTTCGAGCACGACTTTCTTCTTGCCGGCGCGGCGTTTGATGTCCCAACCCACGGGCGCACTGCCGGTAAAGCTGATCAGCTTGATGCGGTCGTCGGTGACCAGCAGACTGGCATCTTCGTTCGAAAGTGGAAGCACGTTCAGTCCGCCATCGGGCCAGCCCGCCTGCTGCACGCACTCCGCCAGCAAGAGGGAGCACAGAGGAGTTTGTGGCGCAGGCTTCAGCACCATCGAGCAGCCCGCTGCAATGGCCGGAGCTACTTTGTGCGCGACCAGGTTCAAGGGAAAATTGAAGGGCGTGATTCCCGCAATGGGACCGAGTGGAAAACGCTTCACGATGCCCCAGCGTGCGGCCGTGAACTCCTGCCAGTCGAGGGGAAGATACTCGCCGTANNTTGATGGGCTTGCCGGCTTCCTGCGCCAGGGTGCGGGAAAATTCTTCACGACGCTCGGCAATGGCCTCCGCCACGCGCCGCAACACGCGCTGCCGCTCGAAGGCAGGCAGGCGGCGGGTGGTTCCGAAAGCCTTGACGGCGGCGGCGATCGCTGCTTCGGCATGCTCGCGCCGTGCCTGGACGACTCGCCCAATCACGCTGCCATCGAAGGGGGCGCGGATATCGACGATGTCACCGTCTTCCATCCATCGGCCGTCGACAAAGAAACCATGGGTTGCGACTGGGGCGATGGTCATCTCCGCCATTTGTTGCCTCCCGGACACGAACTGACGGTTTTGATTATAGGCCT
>PMHI01000403.1:8870-9132 GCA_003156615.1 Acidobacteriaceae bacterium
CTGAATGCCTTCATCACGGTGACCGCCGAGTCTGCGCTGGTGGAGGCACGGACTGCGGAGATCGAAATCTCGCACGGAGAATGGCGCGGGCCACTGCACGGGATTCCGATTGCGTTGAAGGATCTGATCGATACAGCGGGCACGAGGACGACGGCAGCCAGCGGTCTTTACGAGAATCGTGTTCCTAGCGAAGATGCCGAAGTGGTGCGGCGGTTGCGGCTGGCGGGTGCGGTGATTCTCGGCAAGAACAATCTGCATGAGT
>PMHI01000008.1 GCA_003156615.1 Acidobacteriaceae bacterium
CTTAAGCCCGGAACCCGCACGCGGTACACGTCACCACCCCGGTGCCGCCCAGCATCACAGCCGGAGGGGCGCCAGACATCTGCCGTGGTTGACGCCGTAGACGTGACATAAATATCGGTCAGATCCGGTCCGCCAAAGGTCACGGAAGAGATTTGTGTCGCGGGCAGAAATACATCACGGTCAAGGCTTCCGTCAGGGGCGTAGCGCTTCAATCGGCCGCCGAACCAGATTGCGCTCCAAACATAGCCGTCCGCGTCCACTGTCATGCCGTCGGGCAAGCCCTCGTTCACCGGAATTTCGGCAAAGACGCGGCGATTACTCAAATTTCCCGTTTCGCGTTCGTAATCGAAGAGGTAGATTTTTCGCGCCGGNNTCGAAAAGGTAGATTTTTCGCGCCGGAGAGTCGGTAAAGTACATTCCCCGCAGGTCGGGAGTGAACCCCATTCCGTTCGGAACTCCGATCCCATCGAACAACTCCGTGACCGTGCCGTCAGGATCGAAACGGAAAAGTCGCCCATTCCCTTCCATGGCGCCGGCAAAAACTCTGCCCTCCGGATCTGCGATTACATCGTTGAACCTTTCGTTGCCGGGGCAGAGACCGCTCAGTCTTTCGCGGACGGTTCCGTCGAGAGCGAGGGAGGCAAGACGGCCGTCTTGAAACAGCAATAAGGAACCGTCTTCCTGGAACGTGAACCCACCGGTGATGCGCGTACGGCAAAAAACATCACACCTGCGCTTCGCTTCATCGTAGCGATAGACTGTGCCCTTAGGAATATCGACGAAGTACAGTCTGTGGGTGGCGCCGTGCCACAGTGGATTCTCCCCGATTTCGCAACCCAGGCTGGCCACACACTCGACAGTTTCCATAATCCAACTCCCCTCTCAAACCACACCTTCGCTTCTTAGGGCGTCCAGTTCACTTTCTTCGATCTCCAGCCACTCGCGGAATACCTCCGCATTGTTCTCTCCCACGGCACGTCCGAGATGGCGAATTTTTCCCGGAGTCTCGGACAATCGGGGCACGACACCGGGCACTGCCAGATCGCCAATGCGGTCGTCGCGAATGCGGGTTAAGGTGTCGCGCACCCAAAACTGTTCTTCGGCAAAAATCTCGGCAATACTGTTGACCGGGCCGCAGGGCACGTCGCCCTCCGAGCAGCGCCTGATCACCTNNGCGAAGGTTGAGGTCCAGTCCGACACCAACTGATTGATGTGCGCGCGCGCCTCAAGCCTTCTTGGCTTCGGGCCGTATTGGTCGGGGCGCGCTAGGTCGGGCTGCTCCATTACGCTGGCCAGTCGCTCAAACATTTTGTCGTTGGTGCAGGCAATCGCCACCCATTTCCCATCTTTGGTGGGATAGTGGCTGTGGGGTGTGGAACTTGGGGTCTCCGTGCCCATGCGTTCGCGAACCGTTCCTCGCTTGTCGTAGACGCACGCGATTTCATCTAAAAACCGAAATATCCCGTCGTGCAAGCCGATGTCGATGTACTGTCCGCGCCCGGTCCGTTCCCGCACCCGTAGGGCGATCAGAACGCCGTAGGCGCCGTACAGGCCGCTGATGTAATCCGCCAGGGTGGTCGAGCCCGCGATCAAGGGCGGGGTGTCGGGCTGCCCGACCAGGTAGGTTAGTCCGGCGTAGGCCTGAGCGATTCGGGCGAAGCCAGGCAATTGACTCTTGGGTCCTTTATCGCCGTAGGCTGAGATCCGCAACATGACCAACCCCTGATTGAGCGCCAGCAGATCGGCGAAGCCAAGGCCCCACTTCTCCAGAGTTCCGGGGCGAAAGTTCTCGATCACTACATCCGCCTTCTTCACCATGCGTCGAAAAAGATCGGCGCCCCGGGGTTTGCGCAGGTCTAGGGTTATGCACTTTTTGTTGCGGGCCTCGCTCAGCCAGAAATAAGAATCTCCGGTCTCGCTCCGGGTGCCGAGTTGGCGAAGCGAGTCACCTTCGCCCGGCTTTTCGATCTTCAGCACCTCGGCGCCGAACTCAGCCAGGCACGCGGCCGCGAATGGGGCGCTCACGAAAGTGGAAATATCGAGGACCCGTAGATCCGCCAACGCCATCGCCTCGCTCATGCGGGTCGGCTGCCTTTCTGTGCCTCTTTCTGTATCACGAGTCGGTGCTCTGCCAGAATATTCCGGGCGAGTTTCACGTGTGCCTGGTCGACCATTTCGCCGTTCAAACTGACTGCGCCGTCGCCGCGCTCGGCGGCCCGCTCAAGTTCTTTCATAACGCTTTCAGCCCAGGTTAGCTCCCCCAAACTTGGCGAGAAGACCTGATTACAGATGGAAACCTGGGATGGATGGATTGCCGATTTGCCCTCGAAGCCCAGCGCTCGTGCCCGCATTGCGGCGGCGCGAAAGCCCGCCTCGTTCGTCAGGTCGGCGTAGGCGCTGTCCCGGGCGCGCAGGCCGAAGGCCTTACATGCGTTCGAAATTCGGGCCATGGCGTAGTGCCAGATGTCTCCGAATTGGTCGGGACTGCCGGACTCACCAAACTCGACGGACGGGCTGATTCGGTAGCATCGATCTGGAGCACCGACCACGTGATTTTTCATGTGCATGGACGCGGCATAGTCTCCTGCGCCAAAACTCAAGGTTTCGAGTCGAGGCGAGGAAACGGCAATCTCCCGCAGATTCTCGAGCCCCAAGGGAGTTTCGATGATTGCCTCGATGGCGATTCGTTGGCTTGTGCCTTCGGAACCTCGGACTTGATCGAGCAAGGTCGAAAGGAATCGCACATGCCAGGCCTCCTCAACCATGGGCTGAACCATGAAATGAAGGCGCGGACATTGCTCCGCCAGAGCAATCACATCTTTGTGCATGTGACAGGAGTCGACTCCATTGATTCGTACGGCCACGGTTTTGGCGCCAAAGTCGAGGTCATTCAGCGCCGACACCAGGATCTTGCGGGCCCGATCCTTCTGCCTTTCCGCCACGCTGTCTTCCAAATCAAAAATAATGCCGTCGGCCTCGCCGCCAACCGCTTTAGCAAAAAATCGCTCGGAGGTCGCGGGCACGAACAGCATGGAACGCAAAAGTCGGGGGGGATACGAGGTCGCCCGTCCGTTGTTGGTTTGCGTCATGGGGTCGCTTCCGGGTTCCGGATGTCTGCTTGACTAATTCGTCCGAACGTTAGTACTAATTGGGGCTCGCGAACTTTCTTCGGCCAGTGCCTTGGGAGTGCCTGAGCCCGAGGCCGCCGTGCGAGACCCACCGTGCCCAAAGCAACTTCTGAATACGAGATCTATGCCATCAAATACGCCCGGCGCGACAGCACGCGCAACCGTAATTTCCTGGTCGCCGATCCTCACGATGCCCCCATGCCCATCGACTACTACCTCTGGGCGATCGTCAATGTCGAGCGTTGCATCATGGTGGATGTGGGCTTCGACGCCGTGGAAGCCAAAGCCCGAGGCCGCGAACACCTTCGCTGTCCCGTCGCGTCGCTCGAACAAATCGGTATCCAGCCAAAAGATGTTAAGGACGTTATCATCACTCACCTGCACTATGACCATTGCGGAAATCTGGAGCGCTTTCCGTCGGCGCGGTTTTTCATTCAAGATCGCGAGGTGGCTTATGCCACCGGCCGAAACATGTTGCACGACGTGCTTCGGGACGCCTATACCCTGGGCCACATTCAAGCGCTGATCGGGGCGGTGTATGAGAAGCGCGTGGTCTTCCTGGACCAGACCGCCGAGATCGCGCCGGGCATTACTGTGCACCATGTCGGCGGCCACACTGACGGATTGCAGATCGTGCGCGTGCATACCCGTCGAGGCTGGATGGTGCTGGCCTCCGACGCCGCCCATTTCTACGCCAACCTGGATCGCTCGAACCCCTATCCCCTCCTTTACAGTGTCGGGGACATGTTGCGGGGCTTTGAGACGGTCCGCGCGCTCGCGGATTCTCCCACGCACATCATTCCCGGTCATGACCCCAGGGTGCTCGATCGCTTCCCCTCGCCGTCGCCGGCAGTGAAAGGGATCATCGCCCGCCTGGACGCTGAACCGATTGCCTAGAAAATCTGGACGGGTGTCCGATTCTCAGGGACGCAAGAATCAGTCATGTACTGACGGGGAAGTTATACCACTGGAAGAATGAATCGGTGGCCAACGTTCAATAGGTTGAAATCGGTTGACACGGGCCGCGGAGCTCGTAGTATCTCGGAAGCGGGAGCCCAACCTCGCAAAAAGGCGCACCGGCCTTGCCGTGTGAGCCATTGAATCGCGCTGCCGCGCCAGCGCTTGCGTCGAAAATCTATTCATCTTTCAATTTTCAATCGGGAGAATCCATGTCACGGCATTTCTTGGTACGGGCAAAGACTTCTATGCTTCTTGCCGTGCTCGTGACGATGGTCTGCCCTCGGGCAAATGCTAGCAATAGTAAAGACGGATACGTTTCAAGGAAAGGGAATACCTGGACACTCGGCACAGCGAAAGTGGAGAGGACCATCACTTTTGCGCACGGATCATTGTTCACCAGCAGCTTCCAAGATAAGACCAGCGCACGGGAATTATTGCCCTCTGGCACTTTCTCTGAGGAACTTGGCGGCGTGGCTGACGATAAGAACGTGTCGAGCCGTTTGGGTGCCTTGCGACTCGTGAGCGCCAGTGACAGTATTCTCGCCAGCGGAGAAATCAAACTCGAGATTGGTTTGCGCCACGGAGACTTACAGGTAACCAAGACTTACGTGGTGTATCCGGGAACATCGATTATCCGCGAATGGGTTCAATTCAAGAACGTGGGAAAGAAAGCATTTCGAGTCCGCGAGCCTCGATTTCTCAGCTTTGTCACAAAGATTGGGCTGCCGGAATCTCAGAAGCTGTATTGGATGACCGGTGGAGAAAATCGCCCAGGCAGTTGGACGTTAAGAACCGAGCAATTGCAGCCCGGAGTGGCGCGAGAGTTTGATTCCTTTGATCCCTTCAATGGGTCAGAAAAGGGCAATTTCCTGGGCGATGGCGTAATTGCCCGGGTCGTACACAATGAGGACCAGATTTGGCCGGCCAAGGATTGGCTGCACAAGAAGTGGGAATACGTGCCGAATGCGGATGCCAAAGTGCCTGTGGATGCCGAGGCGGATGTGGCTGCTGGGGACCNNCGTAAATCGATTCGGCACGACAGGTTCAGACCTCACCGCCTTTGACCCCACCCTCGTTTACTCCAACGGAGAATCTCACCGCGCCTCAGAAGAATTCAGCGGCGAGCAGGGCAAGAATGGCTGGCGATACCAGTTTCGGGAGGAAGCCAGGATCAGCAATCCTGATCTGGCGCGCTTCCATGAGGCGCTGCCTACGACGCATCAATCCGATCCCTCGCTGCAACTGGCCGACTTGGTTTATGACGAGGCCAGCCAGCGATGGCAGCGGTCCGGCGATCATGCCGCCGACTCGGTATACCTGGGCCGCGGCGAAATGACTCCATCCCTGAAGCAGGATGCGGTGCTGGTGTGGACGGCTTCGCGCGCGGGCAGAGTTCGGATCAGGGCCACGGTAAGCAACATTGGCAATACGGCGAAACCTGGGGCCGGGCGCGCCTACTGGGGCGGAGGAAGTTCCGCCTATGCACCGTGGGCGGCGATCGCGAACCCGGCGAACAGCGAGGGTGTATTCCTCGGCTGGGACTACTTTGGCCATTGGGCTTCCACCTATAGCGAACGTCCGGATGGTTCCCTGAAAGTGAAATTCCGCGTAGCGGGCCACAACCAAAATCTGAAGCCAGGCGAATCGCTGACCACGCCGATGGCGTTTGTCGGGCTGTTCAACGGGGACCTGGACGAAGCCGGCAACGCAGTTCTGGACTGGCAGTATCGCTACCTATGGGATTACACACGCGAGGGATGGTTTGGCGCGATTCGCCAGGCAGGTTGGTGGTGGAAGGGCACGGGATGGCCGGATCTCCGTAACACAAGATGGATAGGCGAGGGACCGCTAACTCTGACCCTGCTCGATGCCGACAGCGCTTCGACCTACCGCAAGATCTTCCGCACCGCGGACTACATCAGCGAGACCGGCGCCGATGTCTACCATCGCGATTGCTGCTGGTGGGACCGTACCGGAGACTGGGGTGGCCCGGACTTCCGGGCAACCGGTATTTACCTGCACAAGCACGACATCGGCCAGCTGATTTATTCGCCGATTTACATGGCGGATCCAGATTCCAAACTTGGCCGCATTCATCCCGATTGGTTGATCCATAGCACTCTGGACATGTCCAAACCAGCTGTGGTCGACTACCTCACCGAAGCCCTCGACCAGTTTCACCAACGTTATGGGAAATTCGAATGGCGCACCGATGGTATTCCTACAGCGGATGGCGGGGACGACACGGTGTTGCTCGGCCAGGACCAGGGTTTTCGGCAACTGCTCCGCAATTTTCTCGACCAGCACCCAGACGACGCTTTCCAAGCGTGCAACGGCGGAGGGAACGAAGTTGGTTACGACTATGCCCGCTACGCGTCCTCGATTTCCTTCAGCGACGGCGGAGTCGGGATTCTCAGTAACTACTGGGCGTCTCTGTTTCTGCCGCCCGACAAAACCGGCGCCAATGGCGACTTTTACGAGGTCGACAAGTTCGAGAAAGCAACCTACCGCGGCCAGCTCACCATGGCTTTCGACAATGCCGGCGACACCTGGGACCCTCAGAAGCTCGAGGGCATGCGGCAGATGATCGACATCTACCATTTTATGANNCCGGCCGCTGGTCTCATGTATTCCGTCCACCGGTCGCCGGAGATGATCCGGTTATTTATTTTGAACGATTGAGCCAGGACGGAAAGCGGGGAATCATTATTCCAAAGCGGCCGGCTCCGGGCCCAGTCACGATTAAGCCCAAGGGCTTGCTGGCGGACGAATCCTATTTGGTCTCATATCAGGAGTCATCGGAGAGCGAGACGCGCTCTGGCGCGGACCTCATAAGCAACGGCATCCGGGTGGAAAGCATGCTTCCGGGCGAACTCATTTATTTGAACCTGCCCTTTCATCCTGGCAATCGGCTTGACACCATCCCACCCTCGGCCCCGAGTAATGTGCTGAAAGCGCGGGCGACAAACATGAGTTACCCCGGGGTTGAGCTCTCATGGCGGTCTGGTCAGGATGACCATTGGGTGTCCTACTACGAGGTGCTTCGTGACTCCGTGCTTGTGGACAAGGTGGCGAAGGGCAATTACTACTTTGATCATTCCGCAGGAGCCGATCCTGCCGCTACCTATGAAGTGCGAACGGTCAACGGCGCAGGGCTGCGCTCAGGGTTGGTCCGAGCGGAAGGGCCCAGCGGAAAGCGAGCCGTTGTACTGGACGATGTGGATCCAGGAATCAATTTCCAGGGGAGTTGGCAGCGGCAAGCCTACCTTCAACCCGCATATCTCGGCACGATCAGCCGCAGCAATGAGAAAGGCGCAAGCCTGGAGTTCGAATTCGAAGGATCCAAGTTCGTCTGGTTCACCAAGTTGGGCGACGATGGCGGCAAGGCTGGAATTTCCATCGACGGACAGTCCGACGTGGTCATCGATACTTATTCGGCCGATGACATTTGGGGAGTGGGAATCTTCAGCCAGACGTTCCCATCGGCCGGTAAGCACAGGGTAAGAATCTCCGTCTTAGGCCAGCCCCCGGACGCTTTCGGCCGAGGGACGTTTGTGTATCTGGACGGAATCAACATCGAGCCGTGATGGCCGATCATTCCGCAGCTCAGCGAGTCAGTGCAGGTCTGAGATATAACAGCCCACCGCCGTGGCG
>PMHI01000181.1:0-192 GCA_003156615.1 Acidobacteriaceae bacterium
ATTTTCAAAGAATGAATCGTTTCAAATGTGGAGCGAACATTACTCCACCAGCGTGGTTCATGTCAAGTTGTTTTGTTTACCGTTGCCCCTCTACATGAAGTTGAGCGTTTCAGATCAGTAGCTCTTTGGGCTCAGCCGCCCTTGATTCCGCCCGCTATCAATTGCCCATTTGCGAGACCACGGCAACGGCAA
>PMHI01000181.1:202-3277 GCA_003156615.1 Acidobacteriaceae bacterium
ATTGTGAGCGCTTCCAATGTTGACCGTAATTGGTTCATTGCTCGTATTCACTAGCAGGACCTTGGGACCGGACGATGTGATGGAAGCTTGTGCGACAACATCTGGCGAAGAGGATTGCGTGGGGACGAGTCTGTCTCCCGGCACGAAGCTACTATTGATGAGCTTCAAAACCCAGTAATGCGCATTGGGGTGCGCGGTATCCCAATTGACCATGGAGATCGAAAGGCATTAAGTCGGATAGCCGAGCATTTGCGACATGCTGATGATTGGGATGCCCAAGTTTTCCGCGGTAATGAAGTTGACCGCCCAGTTCGCGCCAATCGCGACCCAATACAGGGGCGTATACGCCTGATAGGATTCGGTCTCGTTGCAATAGTTCGCGCCTGGCTTGATCTGATCGAAGGTACCAAGTTCGTCGATAGCAATCGACGTATTCGGTGAAAGCTCGTCGCGTATCTTTATTACCTGCCGAATCCTATCGGCAAAGGCCAGCGCCGCCGCGGCGTCGGTATCGCTCTTTGGAGGTGCGGTGAAGAAGTTGACGTGCCAAGTCGTAGGATCATTATTGGATTCCACATAATTCTGGAAACTAAACCACTGCACCGGCGGCGCGTTCGAGGTGTGATTTCTTGGGTTCAAGAAGTAGCGGGCCCAAGGAAGTTCAGCACCTGCGATTTCCGGCCCTAAGAACTGAACATTCGGATCGATCTTGCGAATTGCCGTAGCTACTGCATCGTATATCTTCGTATATTCTTCTACGGTGAATTTGTTCTCCCAATTTGGCTCGTTCAATATGCCCCAGTAATCGATCGTATAGTGGTGACCGGACCGGTGGTACTTGCCGATCTCGTCGGTGAAGCCGCCCTGCGTGTACCAACTGTAGATGCGTGCTTGATATTCGGCAAACTGCAACCCGGTGGGGTCCTTGAGCAATGCCCCTGTCGTACCTTGAGTATAGGAATGAAACGAAGCCCCCGGGTCGCTGGGAATCTCGATATCGGGCACGTTGAACATCCAGCGTGGGATTGTGCCAACATTGACATTGCGCCTGCCGGAAGTATTTGCGAAGAAATCGCTGAAGAGCGGGTCAATATACTTGAAATCCCAGAAGGTCTCTTTGGCCGTCGGCTCCTTCAGCTCCGCAACCGTTTGTCTCGGGATCGTGAACCATAACTGCAGCCGTGTATCGTCGGTATGCAAATCCCGCAACGCCTTGAGCAACGGCTTATTGAGTGGATGGCTCCGCAATGTATAAGCGCTAGCTAGATGTTGTGTCGTTGGAGTAGTCGCAGACACTCTTACGATCTCGTTCCAACTGGCGCTGACCTTGATCGTATCCCTATCTGCCGGTGGGAGCACGGCCGATGCAGGGGTGGCGCCAAGAGCCATGGCGAATGTAGACAGAATCCCTATTACTGTGCGCATCTCTCTCCTCATTTCTTTAAGACACCTGGCGTTAGCCACCAATTGGGGGGCGGCAACCCATACCGCCGGCCGAAGAGCGAATTCCGTTAAAAGATCACGCCCTTTTTTAGAAGAAGGCATCCATAGCCGCGTGGCTCACTGGTGTAGACAATTGCGAATGCCTGTTTTGCACGTTCGTAGAACTCTTCCCGCGAAATACCCTCAAGCTGAACGTGTCGGCCCTCACACTTGTCGATGATTTTCTGGCATTCCTGTTGCACCCCCGGAATTTCTTCGGGCGCATGTACCTGTATCATGCGAAACGCGGGTTTTTCGACAAAAGTGTCGAGCGGGAGCAATTGCATGCAAGCTTCGAGGGCTGCCGGCAGACTTGATCCATCGAGACGTACGAGCCGCTTGGCGTTTGATACCGCTGGGTAATTGCTATCCACGAGCGCGATCTCATCACCGTGACCCATTGATGCCAGAACGTGCAAAAGATCCGGCGTGTGCAAAACACTCAAGGTTTTCAACATAACCTGGCCTCCTTAACGTAAAGATGACCGGACGCAGAGGCCCTTTGCGAGCTCTCTGTGAGCCGACGTTCCTGGCTCTGGAAGACATTGCGCAACGTAGGGAGCACCAGCCTGGAGCCGCGTAGGGTACAGCTCGCAGTTGNNAAAACTACCCTCATTTCCGATTGCTGTCAAGCGCGAGAAACCTCATTGGTCGTCGGTTGCGTCCTAGGCGTCTAGTCCCAGCTTTTCCGGAAGCATTAATCGTCGCTGGTCCTTACCGTGCTCACCGACAATGGCATACAGTTCGCTATGTTGCCCCAAGAAGCGCAGAGGTTCTATTGTCTCTTGCGCTGCGGCGACGAGCGGCTTACCCGACACAATCACCCCTGTATGATGACCAGATCGGGCAAATGAACGGCACCCTCAAAGGCCACGGCCCAACGCTATCGCTGCGACAGTCAGAACCAGTCTTCGCGCACAACCTCAGCAACTTCGGTCGCCCGCTTATAACTTGCCCCAAGCAGCTACAGGCTCTAGGCGACCTCACTGCCTTCCAGTTCATCCTGGCACCGAGAACACGACAGATTTGCACTCATGGGCCTAGGCTGGTTGACAAAGATTAAAGTGCGGCCTACACTCCTTGGTTTGAAAGCTTTCAATCATTTGCTTCTCTCGGTATGAGCAAGATCGGCCAAGATGCTCGCCGGAATGTTTTGTCCAGACGACCGACACTGATCGATTGCTGAGGTTGTTCTTCCCGGTTGGATGGAAAGGAACTTGGAGCAGGTCCAATGATGATTGTTCATTCGTACCCACTTGCCATAGCCCTTTGTGTCTTGACGATGATCTGCTGGGGATCGTGGGCAAACACACTCAAAATGGAACCGCGCTCTTATTCTTTCTCCCTGTTTTACTGGGATCAGGGACTCGGCTACGTTCTTCTGCCGTTGATCGTCGGACTTACTTTCGGCTCATTCGGGACGGGAGGGAGACCTCTGCTGGCCGACCTCGGGCAGGGAACGGCAGGCTCTTTTGAATGGGCCCTATTGGGCGGCGCCATTTGGAACCTAGCTAACATCCTGTTCATGGCGGCGCTCGATCTGGCTGGAATGGCCGTTGCCTATCCGATCGGGATCGGGATCGCGCTGGTAGA
>PMHI01000360.1:0-1981 GCA_003156615.1 Acidobacteriaceae bacterium
AGTACTCCCAGGACCAGAGCGAAAAACCACAACGGCGGCGCCGGAGTTCCTACCGGACGGATCCGGCGCAGTTCGCGGGCCGCAAATTTCGGATCGAGGACAAGCCAGCGGGTGTATCGGCGCTCAAGCAAAAGAAAGGTCAAGGCAGTCACAGCGCCATAAATCAAGTGGCCCACGAGGGACGGCAAAAGCGCCGAAGCTGCATCGGTGCTCCAGTCGCAGACACCGGTAAGCATAAGAGGCAAAAAGGTCATGGGTCCGAGATACCACCAGATCAGACCAAACAGCCAGCCCCACCCCAAGCCCAGACCGAGACTCGAAGCCTCATTTCGAAATAGCAGTCCATAACTCATGCCGATCAAGGCGCTGATGAACAGATGGATCAACAGACCCCCAAAAAGGGAAAAGCCGCTGCCCAGTCCTGCAATTTTCGGCAGTATTCCGGTGGCAAGCATGACAGGGCTCGAGATCAAACCTCCCACGAGGCCAGCCAGAGTTCCCCAGCCGACCGAATGCAGGATATGAATGCCGGGTCCTTCGGCTTCCCGATTAAGCGGATCGCTCTGAATGAACAGCCGAACCCACACGCGGTCCAAGGTGGCATACGCGACGCCCAGGATCAACCCATAGAGGATATGCCCAACAAGCGAACCGAAGAGTTCACTACCGTGCTCCGCCGACCAGTCGAGCGGTACCCGGGCGGCAATGGGTAGAAGAGTTAGCGGCCCGAGAAACCAACAGAAGATCCCGTAGCCGAGTCCCCAGCCCATCGAAGAGCCGTACCCGCGGATGTCACGCTGGAANNTTTGCGGTACGGGAGTGAAGTTCGCCGACCCCGGCAAGCAGGGGGAAGAAATCGCCCTCGGACATCCAGCGACCGAAAATCAAGCCCCCAAAGGTTCCGGCTAGCCCACCGGCAACGATGGCGCGACCCATACGGAACGGTGGCTGCCCCCCTCTTGAGCGAAGTCCGCCCCGAATGCCTAGGCCAACGCCCACGGGCATCCCCAGGCAGAGCAAATAGGCTACAAGCTCCGGAAACTGTGCTCGGGCATCGTTCAACATTCCCATGGAACGCTCGTTTCCCTTCAACACAGGCAAAATCCCGGCAGGGACCAGCATCCACAGAAGCAGCGCGGAGGCCACACCCCAGATCAATCCAGCACCGGCGCTGGTTGCGCGCTTGGCGAAGAACAGGCCAAAAGCAAACCCAAAAAGACCGCCAAGCAACACGCCATGCGTAAGCGGGATTGCCAGGATCACGCTCCGCAGAGCTCCGCCCGCCGCACCCAACCCCAGTCCTATCAGAGTCTCAATCCAAACCTGGCCGGCAACCCCGCTTGTGACTTCCGCTCGAATCGAAGACTCTAAGGTTGCCATGATTAAGATCTCCTACCGGAGGACGTTTATCGCAGATCAATGGTCTGGACAATATCTCGGGGAAAGAAAAGCTCCGCGGTCCAATCCATCAGCACACGAATTTTNNGTCTGGTGGCCGACAACGCACAGCGCTCCCAGAGAATTGAAGTGGAAAGTTCGGGGTTGGCGCCCTTCCAATTGGGCGTGGATATTCTTAGCCAACACTTCCGCCTGGCGAATTGCAAATTGGGCCGTGGGTGGGCACATTTTACCGGTCTTCCCATTGCTCGCCGATGCACAGTCGCCGAGCGCCCAGAGACCTTTGTGATTCTTCACGGCAAGGGTGCCATCCACGATGACGGCGCCGCGCTTGTCTCTNNACGAGAGTCATCGCGCGAATCTCGCTGTCGCTAAGAATAACCACCCCACGTTGCGCATCTGTGAGACGAGTATCCAATCGGAAGCGGACGCCACGAGCTTCCATCTTTTGCTGAGCATACCGGGCCAGGGATTCGCTCAACTCAGGCAGGATACGATCGCCCGCATGCACCAGCACGATGCTCAACTCCTCGGACTGCAGGTTCGGATAATCGGCAAGAATGCCGTGGGCGAAGTCATTGAG
>PMHI01000360.1:2001-9514 GCA_003156615.1 Acidobacteriaceae bacterium
GAGCCTAGTGCCAGGACCAGATGGTCGAACTGGATTTCCCGTGGCGGATCTGTGCCGCGATCCGCGCGCAGAATCACCCGGCGCTGCTCGATATCAATCGTCCCGACGGATCCGCGAATGAATTCCGTCCTATGCAGGCTGCTACGCAATGGTGCGCTTATATGGCTGGGTTCGAGGCTGCTCCCCGCCACTTCCGCGAGCATAGGAGTAAAAAGAAGAGCGTTTGTGTCGCTCACCAGGGTGATGAAGACCGAGCGGTCCGCACGGAGTCGTTCTTCCAAACACTCTGCCGTCCGCATGCCGCCGAATCCTCCGCCCAGGATCACGATCCGTTTTGTTACAGGCGGCACCTGCAACCGGGACTCTGGCTCCGGGCTGAGCACATGCTCTGCGACATCACTGAAGCATTGGGTGATGAGGCCGAGCGAGGCGCTGTACAGCACCCAGCCAACCAGAGCTGGAAAGTGTGCTCGCATCTGCTCTGCACTCCACTGCGGCATCCGCCCGGAAACCAATGGGAACGCGATCACGCTGATCAAGCCCCACAGTGGCACACCCAGTGCACCCGCGGCCATTAAGTTGTCCACATAGGCGCCGCGGGTAGGACGCGAAATGGCGGCATAGGCTGCGCCCACGGCAACGCCCAAGATGAGGCTCCACCGAGGATGGCCGAGGGTGGCCACTAGTGGCACGCTAGCCACTGCTCCAGCCAGCATTCCCAGAAAGCTTCGCCGGATGAACTGTTTCATTCGTCTTTGGTCACAAAGTGCTGGCTGGGATCGACAATAGGGTGGCGGCCACGATTCACGGCAGAAACGCAGCATGGATCGACCAGGATGAAACTCACGATCGCGTTAGTCAACATGATTTCAAGGATTCTCCACCTGGGTTCAGTGTCACTGTCAAAACGAGGCATGAACTTGAGAGCAGCCGTGCATGTGATAACTTCCTCGCAGAAAAAGTTACAGCGCATTTGGCTGCTGTCTGACCGCTTATCAATGTATTACTGTATTACTGTCCAAAAGGTCATTGGACAAGAATGTCTGCGCCCGGCATCATGGGGGCCACGTCCACATTGTCAATATAGAGATTGATCTTCCACTCTCCGCTGGAGGTTTTCTGCCAAGTCTCGAAATACCTCTTTCGGGTGGTTGTCGACTCGCCACCTTCCCTCGGAGTCAAAGTGAGGCGATGCCAGCCGTAATCAAAAGCCGCATTGGAAAATACACGAATAGCGATGATGGTGACGATAAGAGTGGCTTGATGTTGCTTAAAAAGGCTCGTCATGCGCATTCGAAATATAGACTTCGCATCGGCGCCAAAGAAGCTTGGCGTTCCGGAACTCATGTCCGTAAACTCGTCCGCGAACGCCGTNNGCGACATTTATCTCGTAGACGTCGTTCATAGGGTTACGAATCTCCCCCCTTCATAACCGGCCATCTTCGGACAGTTTGCGGTCAAGTTTCTGATATAAGCGATCGCTGAACCCTGCAGGCAACAAAAACGCCTTGGCGTCGCCAACTAACTGCACTACATTACGAGTCCCCTCGAGTACTGCCGTACAATATTTGCAGCCTTTGAAATGTTCCAGCATCCTGGCGCGCAATTCCGGAGTGATCTCGTCGTCCAAGTAATTTGAAACTTCTCGCCAGACTTCTTCGCAACTGATTTCCATCACCATGGTCTCACCTGTTTGTATTCTCTCCGGCCTGTGCTCCAACTCCCATCCATACCCGGGGCAAGGGCATCGCGCATCTGAAGGCGGGCACGCAGGAGGCGTGTTTTCACCGCGCTCTTCCCGATGCCGAGCAGCTTGACGGTTTCTTCTATTGTGAAGTTTTGCACATCTCTCAGCACAAGCACCTCCCTGTGCTTGGGCGTCAGGGAGGCTAGTACCCGGGATAGCGCTTGCCGCAGCTCTTCTGTTTGCAATGCCTCAGAGGGAATCTCACGCCAGTCGGCGAAGTCTCGAGGAACATAATTCCCTTTCTCATCCTTGCGCCCGTCGTCCAATGAATCGTGCAGTTTCTGGCGGCGTTCCTTTCTCAACTTCATGAGGGCTTCGTTAGTGGCGATACGCACCAGCCAGGTGCTAAATTTCGAGTCGCCACGAAACTTGGCAAGATTGGTAAATGCCTTGAGAATAGCCTCCTGGGCCGCATCCTCTGCATCGGCCTCATTCTTCAGAATGGCTTGAGTAGCCATGAATACTGCACGTTCGCAAGGACGCACGAGTTCGCGAAAGACTTCGTGCTGCCCCCCGAGCACGCGTTGGATCAGTTCCGATTCGAGCGGGTTAACCTGAGATTTGGTGCCAGCCAATGTTTCTCCGCCGACTCGAAGACTGGTCCGGGGAAGGCCTGTTCGCAGGGCTACAGCAGACATCGTCTCACTGCCTCTTGCTGCCCCAACCGTCCCGAAACCCTGCAGACATGCCGCGCCGCCCATGTCCGTGGGATGCTACTCGGCCCTAAAAGTGACATAGTCTCCCGCAGCATAACTATTAACGCTCGATTGGTTGAGATTCGAAAGATGTCATGTCGTCCGCCAGGAGGATCCGCGAAAGCGAAGCCGGGGCAGCAGACCGTCAAGTAGTAAACGTCATGCCCTCTGTCGCGGGTGGCAATGGCTTGGAATGGCCCCAGCCCGTGAATGGGGTCTCTGCCGTGATATCCACGATGTCGTCCCCACCCCAGACCCCAGAGCAGGCCAATCTGTGGATGGGAATTCGTTCGGAACTATGTCCTCATGAGCTCTCAAGCCAACATCCAAACTAAACATGCCAAGTCTCCACATTCCCTAGCAAATCGATCCCGAGTGTAGTCGTAAGATTTTGCAGACGAGAAAAAGTTACGGTTCTAGAAACGGGACGCTGCAGAACTCGCCTCGAGGCTGAAGTCGGCAGGATCCGTGTGTCACTTTTCCGGGAATCTCGAATCAAACGATGAGGGGGCGTTCTTAGGTACTGGAGCCACCCCTTGCACCAATGTGTGGGATAATTTCGTTTGGTTCCTCTAACTGAAACCAAGACTCAAAGCGCATGAGCTTCCCAAGAACACCGGTGACAGGCTCCAGTTCGCCGCGGCAAAACCCTGAACTCCCAGGTGCTGCATCCAACGATGAACAAGAACTTCTTCATGCAGCGCAGTCGGAGCTTCAGCGCGTAAAGGCCGAACTGGAGCAAATGGCGGCGGAACAGCAACTTGCTTCAGAATCCTTACGAGCCAGTGAGGAGTTTAAGAGTCGGCTGATCATTTGTAGCCGGGACTGCATCAAGATCCTCGATCTCGAAGGCCGGATACTGTTCATGAACCAGGCGGGCATGCAGGCGTTAGAAATCTGCGACGCCGACTTGTCTCCGGACAGTTCCTGGATTGATTTCTGGGAAGGGGAAGACAGAGAGGCGGCAAGAGCCGCTGTAAAGGAAGCTGTAGCTGGGGGAACGGGACGCTGTGCCGGGTATTTCGCGACTCGAATAACCGGCCAGCCCCGATGGTGGGACGTTGTGGTCAGTCCCATTCTTGATGCGAATGGAAGACCAGAACGCCTCCTCGCGCTCTCGCGAGACATTACCGAGCACAAGAAAAATGAAGGTGCTCTGCGTCAGGCGATCCAGTTCAATCAGGAGATCATGGAGGGCGCCGCGGAAGGCATTATCGTCTACGACCCAGAGTTGCGTTATCAATTGTGGAATCCGTATATGGAGCGACTCACGGGTAAGCGCGCAGAGGAAGTATTGGGTAAGGTTGCCACTGACGTTTTCCCTCGCCTTATTCCCAGCGGCATTGAAGCGGCTCTGAAACGAGCATTGCAGGGAGAAGTCATTCAAGTTCCTGATGCTCTGATTCCAAAGCATTCGGCCGAAGGCCAAGATGTTTGGGAATCTTGTACCTTCGCTCCCCACCGTGACACACAAGGTCGCATTGTCGGAATCATTGGTCTGGTGCGCAATGTCACCGAGCGTCACAGCGCCGAAGAGACCTTCAGATCGATTGTGGTGGGCACCGCCGCAGTAACCGGAGATGATTTCTTCGCGTCGCTGGTGCGCCACATGGCAGCGGCATTTCGAGTCCGTTGTGCCTTTATTGCATCGTGCGACGACCAAAAGCGCGCAAAGACGCTTGCCTTCTGGGATACCGATCAGTTGGGGAAGAACTTTGAGTTTGATATCGCGGATACTCCTTGCATGAAGGTTCTGCACGGCGAAGTGTGTCACTACGAGAAAGGAATGCAGGTTCTGTTTCCTCTGGATANNTAAAGGTTTGGAGGACTGGCACGTCGAGAGCTACCTGGGAGTGCCGATGCTAGATGGAATGGGATGTGTCATAGGGCATATCGCCGCCCTTGATGATAAGCCGATGAAACACGATCCCCGCGCCATCGACGTGCTCAAGATTTTTGCGGCGAGGGCTGCGGCTGAACTGAAGCGGCAGCGCGCGGAAGCGCAGCTGCAGGCTGCTCTTGTGCAGGTGAAAGAATTGCAGCATAAGCTCGAAGCGGAAAATGTCTATCTCCAGGAAGAAATCAGCAAAGAACACAATTTTGAAGAGGTCGTGGGGAACAGTCGGGCCCTTATTAAAGTGCTGCAACAGGTTGAGACTGTTGCCCCCACTGACTCGACGGTTCTTATATTAGGCGAGACCGGTTGTGGCAAGGAGTTGTTTGCCCGTGCCATACACAGCCACAGCAAGCGCAAGGGGCGCCCGCTCGTGAAACTGAATTGCGGAGCGATCCCCACCGGCCTTGTCGAGAGTGAACTATTTGGACACATGAAGGGCGCATTCACTGGTGCCTTGGAACGCCGGATGGGTAGATTCGAGCTCGCGGATGGAGGGACTCTGTTCTTGGACGAGGTCAGCGAGTTGCCCCTTGATACGCAGGTCAAGCTGTTGCGAGTCTTACAAGAGCACGAATTCGAGCCGCTGGGCAGCAGCCGAACCCTCCGCGTGAACGTCAGGATCATCGCGGCGAGCAACCGCGACTTGGAGAAGGCCGTCCAGGAAGGACGCTTTCGTGCCGACCTATATTATCGTCTCAATGTTCTTCCCGTCTCGGTCCCACCTTTGCGACAACGCCGATCAGACATCCCTCTCTTGACTAGCTTTTTTGTTGAACGGTTCGCGAGGCAACTAGGCAAGCAGGGCGTTGCCATTGCACAGGAGACTATCGACGCGCTCACGCAGTATGACTGGCCGGGTAACATTCGCGAGCTGCAGAACGTTATCGAACGTGCGGTTGTGTTGTCACAAGGACCCATTCTGCGGCTGGGCCGCGACCTCTTGCCTTTTTCCAACGATGACCCAGAACCCGCAAATGAGGTTGGGGATGGAACTTCTTCTGATAAGCCCAAGTCCGAGGGAGAACTTAATGCCCACCTCTCATTGCAACAGGTGGAAAAGCGGCACATCCTTGAAGTCCTAGCAAAAACAGAATGGGTGATCGAAGGCCCTGATGGAGCTGCCAAACTTCTAGGCCTGCACCCCAATACTCTCCGCAGCCGCATGAAGCGGCTTGGTATCGGGCGTTCTTTGTCACGGCGCCCCCACGAAATATCGCAGCCACGAACCTCCAACTAGCCGCTCCCACGAGTGTTCGTGGATTCTCCGAACGCTAATTCAAGCTTGTGATCCTCCAATCCTTGCCTAAGCAATCACATAGCCTTTTCTTCTTGCGCTGTTGTCTGTGGCGTTTCGCTTGCCCTAGCAAAGGAGTCTTCGGAGGAAACATCCCCAGTGCTCAGAATTTCGGTCACCAGCGACTCAGACGTCTCGATCCATTTCCTATTGGAAGGTAAGCTCATCGGCCCCTGGGTAGAAGAACTGCGGCAATTGAGCAATACCGCTCTCTTGAGCAACAAGACTATAACTCTGGACCTCAAAAAGCTTTGGTTTACTGACCTGGAGGGAGCCGGTCTGCTACGCGACCTTCACCAGAGGCAAGTCTCCCAAATCAACTGCTCTCAATTCATCACCCAACAATTGCTCGCCGTTCATCAGCCAACAATTGAAGAAGAGGTACCCACGATGATCACAACCTCTGAGAAAGCTCTGCCGGTTGAGAATCAAACCTGGTCCCGGAAGGCTCGCGGAGCCAACGTTACTAAAACGAATTCCGGGGAATCATGCCTGATCGATCGCGTGCTAAACGGAGAGAGCGAGTCCTTCTACGAGCTTGTGCGACCTTACGAACGCGCGATATTTCTCGCTGCCTTGTCGCTGGTCAGGAACGAGGCCGACGCCGAAGATATCGTTCAGGAGGCAGTCCTCAAAGCATTTAAGGGGCTACATAGTTTTCGACAAGAAGCGAAGTTCAGCACGTGGCTGATTCAGATCACTCTCAACGAAGCGAAGATGAGGTTGCGAAAGGATCGCCGCCATCTTTATGAATCGTTGGACGAGGGCCGGTGTTCTGAGGATGGCGACTATGTTCCGAAAGACCTCGCCGACTGGCGAGAAATACCATCAGAAGCGTTGGAACAGAAAGAGCTTCGCGAGGCACTTATTAAAGCTCTCAATTCACTCCCTGAAAAATATCGTACCGTGTTCGTATTGCGGGACGTGCAGCAACTCAGTATCGCCGAAACGGCGCAAGTGCTCGGCATTAGCGAAGCCAGTGTGAAGACGAGGCTCTCCCGCGCCCGCCTGAAGATGAGGGATGCATTGGTACCTTCTGAAGTGTCTTTCTGACTTATTGCCGATGCAAAGCACATGCCGCCAAGTTGCGGTAAATAGATTCAAGACAATCGACGAGAAGAATCAAGGAGACACCCCCCTGATGAATGCGAGCGGCGTGCGAAAGAGCGCGGCTTTGATCCGAGGGTCTTCCTTGCGACGATCGTCGAATGCCTAGACTTTTGACGTTCCGAAAAGGCAAATATCGTTCGACTCGAAACCTAACTGTGAGATGGTGCGACATCGAAGCTCATGAGCGCTGTTGATTCATCCGTATAAATCGCAAACACTGTGTAGAGCTTTGTAAGCAACATTAGATCCTGTGTTTTTTTTGTTCAAGTTCAATAACTTGATCGCACCACCCTGAGAAGTGGCTTCGACGTTGCTCGCGATCAGCTGGCCGAGACCAAAGCTGTCGAAGTACGTTACTCCGCTAAGATCGAGAACGATATTCTTACGCAGGCTGTCGAGCAGTCCACGAACGGTGTCTCGAAAGGATGGCCCGAAAGCTCCTAAACTTAAGCGTCCCGCTACCTGCAATATCGTTGCATTTGTGGCTTCACGAACATTGATTGTCAAACTCATAATAGAACCTCGTTTCTTTCCTGTACTCGCCTGTTGGGTGTTTGGCCCGTCTCTTAAGTGTTGGGAGCCGACAACTCTAGCTCCGCCTGGAGCCAATCGTCCGTGTCAAATCCATGAATTCCACCCCGCTCGACATAAATCCCGTATGCCCGCAACCGAATCGCCTCGGCGGCTGGAGTTCTTGTGACCTGCTTTGCCCGCACGTCCGAATTCAACTCGCTTGTAGATGCCTTACCGGGGTCCGCGGCCAAGTTCTT
>PMHI01000360.1:9576-11243 GCA_003156615.1 Acidobacteriaceae bacterium
GCCTTTCATCGTGTAACTTATTTCGCACCCTTGACTCTAACGTCTGTGAGAAATAAGGTTCCTGAAAATCCAGCCTGGAAGTTATGATTCGGCACATGCGCGTAGGTTCGCGGCTTTTCGCTTCGACGGCGCTGATGTTGCTGGTATCGTTAGCAAGCCATGGGCAAGTCGCCAGTGGCGTGCATCCGAGAGCCTATGTGGACGCCGCAGATCTGGGAGACTCAATCAACCTCTCGGGCGATTGGGCCTTCCAACCAGGCGACGACTCCCGGTGGTCCCGCCCGGATTTCGATGACTCACATTGGCGCATCATCTCCACGCAACAGTCGTGGCAAGACCAAGGAGTAAGCCGGCCTCGCGACTTCTTTTGGTACCGCCTGCATGTGAGATTACCGCTTCAGCATGCTCCCTTGAGTCTCTTGTTCGGCTATTCGGCCTTTCCATACGAAGTCTACGTCAATGGCCAGTTCGGCGGACGTTTTGGCCGGTTACCGCCTGACGAGAGAGTGGATGGAGCTTTGGTCCGCGTTTTCGAAATTCCTCCTTCGGCTGCAAGCGGTGACATCACCATTGCTATCCGCTTCCTGTGTTGGTGGCGATGGGAGTCGCGTTATATCTGGGGCGGAATTGTTGGGGAGCGCGGCTTGGTGCTGGGCACTACGCATGCCATAAATGACGAATACCGTGCGTGGCAAAGCCAAATGCGCTATGAGTGGTTGCCGGATTTTAGCGTAGGGTTCCTGTCGACTCTCCTCGCAGCCGGCTTGCTCGTTCTCTACCGAACTCAGCGTAAGCAGAGCGAGTACCTCTGGATAACGGCCTACTTCGCCTCGATAGCCGGTTGGATCTTCGTCAACGATTTCCAGTCGATATCCCCCATCTCGATTCAAGCCATAAAGTATCTCGACGTCGGCTTGATGGCTATTAGTGAAGTATTGCTGCTACAGTTCGTTTTTGCATTTCTACGTCAGTCTATTCCACTCTGGTTGCGCACATATCAGCTATCGCTGTTGGGGCTCCCTCTGGTCGTTGCGGCGTATTTCGCCGGTTTAATCAGTCTGGGTGCCTCTGACTTGACTGTGTTGCTCTGGGGGCTACCCTATGCCTTTGTAATCCCTGTTCTCCTGTTTTGGCGGTATATTCGCGGACTTAAAGAAGCCGGATTCCTTGTCATTCCTCTCCTTCTCGTTAATCTCAATGGAATCTTGAATAGTCTGGCGTGGCTGCTTTATGAACTCAGGCTACGGGACACCGACGCGGATTTCGTTCCTAGTTTCCAATTAGGTCCAATTCCCGTCAATATTGGCCAAATTGATGGCCTGCTGTTCGTTCTGAGCATCGCCGCTGTGCTCTTGCATCGCTTCCACAAAACCAGCCGTGAGCAGGAGCGGGCTCAAGCGGAGTTGGAGGCCGCCCGCAACATGCAAGAGGTGATGCTGCCCCAACGACTCGGTTCGACACCTGGCTTCGCAATTCAGGCTGTTTACATACCGGCACAGGAAGTTGGCGGCGATTTCTTCCGGCTGTTCCCGGGCACCGATGAATCTCTTCTTGTCGTCATCGGTGACGTCAGCGGCAAGGGTGTCAAGGCCGCTATGCTCGTAAGCCTCATAGTCGGGCTGCTGCAGAAGATCGTTGAGATCACGCGCGAGCCTAGCGGCATCCTT
>PMHI01000342.1 GCA_003156615.1 Acidobacteriaceae bacterium
GCGAATCCCCCCAAGCCCGGATTTTCTAGCGGATGAACTTGTAGTCGACGATCGAAGCGGCTAACCGGCTGGTGCGGTTTCCCGTATCTCGATCCTGATCTTGGGCTTCTTTCCCTTGAGGCTCTGCGGAGCGCACTACACGCCCCTGGCAGAGCACGTCGCAGTTCTTCTGCCCGGAAATTTCTTTGGGCATCTCAAACACCATTTCGATCAAAGCATTCACCGGCAACTGCCGCGGACCACGAAATAACAACCCGCTCTGGCTGAGGTTTTCGATTCTGCCCTCGTACCAGGTACTCGAGCCATTGACGCGGTAACGGAGCGCCGCATCCAGCTTCAGCCGGCGGGCACGGGGGGTCCAGGACGGCCGCTTCTCCCNNCTGCGCAGAAAAGGCAAACTTGATAGTAGTCTCCATCGGCGCCGCGCCTTGGCCAGGAGAACTCATGAGAGCAACGCCCAAGCATGAGAACGTCCATGATTTTCTGCGGCATGATGGTTACTTCCGGACTTGCCCCCAGAGCTCATCATCTCCCAGGGAGGTTCTCTTGGGGTAGTTACGTACGTATCGGTTATGTGTTACCCGCCAAACCGAGCTGCTGCAAGAGGTTAGCAGGGGGGAGGAAGTCTTCGGGAGGTGGAAGATAGGATTACGGAAAAAGGTCGTCCGTGGGGGCAAAGTGTATGATCGCGGCATGGGAAATGGCTCTGTGCCCGACCTGACCGTCTTCATCTTGGCTGGTGGCAAGAGCACGCGCATGGGCACAGACAAGGCGTTTGTGGACTACGATGGCCGCACACTGCTGGCGCGGGCGCTCGACCTGGCACGCTCGGTCACCCCCGAGGTGCGCATCGTGGGAAGTCCGGAGAAGTTCAGCCCATTTGCCCCGGTGGTGGAAGATGTATTCCGCGATTGTGGACCGCTGGGCGGAATTCACGCTGCGTTGCAGTCTTCGCTGACGGAACTCAATCTGATGCTGGCCGTGGACATGCCATTTGTCTCGTGGACTTTTTTGTACTATTTGATCAGTCAGGCGCGGGGTACGCCGGAGGCGGCTGCGGTGGTTCCACGTGACAATGCGGGCTGGCAGCCGCTGTGCGGCATTTACCGCCGGGAATTCACCGACGCCGCGGAGAACGCTTTGCGGGTCGGACGAAACAGGATTGACTGGTTGTTCGATGCGGTTCGAACCCGAGTAATCGGGCGAGAAGAGTTGGAAGGCGCCGGATTCTCGCGCGCTCTTTTCCGCAACCTGAACACGCCTGAGGAATTAGAGGCCGAGAAGCGCAGGGCCTGACCATCGTTGCACTAAACTAATTCTCGAGAGCCAAACGATGCCCGAACCCGTGCAGCACCCTTACATCGAGTTCCGCCAGGTTTCCAAAGCGTTCGGCGAAAACGTCGTGCTTGATCGCGTCAGCTTCAACGTCATGCCCGGCGAAACCGTCTGCATCCTGGGGCGCAGTGGAGTGGGCAAATCGGTTTCGCTGCAACTGCTCATGGGGTTTCTCAAGGCGGATTCCGGGCGAGTGATTGTCGCCGGCGAAGACGTCACAGACTTTTCCGAAGAACAGATGGTGGCGATCCGAAAGAAGGTCACCATGGTCTTTCAGAACGGAGCGCTGTTTGATTCCCTCACGGTCGGCGAAAACGTGGCGTTTCCCTTGCGCGAAAGCGGGGGTTTGTCGGAAGAGCAGATTTACGAGATCGTCGACGGATTGCTGAAGATGGTGGGAGTCCAGGAGATGCGCGACTTGCTGCCCTCGGATCTGTCGACCGGCATGAAGCGCTCGGTGGCCATTGCGCGAGCGCTGGCGGCGCGGCCGGAATGCATCCTCTACGACGAGCCCACCACCATGGTCGATCCCCTGATGGCGCAACTGCTCGGCGATCTCATCAGGCGGCTCAAGCTGCAACTGAACCTGACCAGTATCGTCGTCACTCATGACATGCGTCTGGCCAAAGACTTGGCCGACCGGGTCGTCTTCCTGTACGAAGCCAAAGCGATTTTCTTTGGCACTTATGCGGAGATGGAAAAGTCCAAGGAGCCTATCGTGCAGGAGTTCCTCGAACTGGACGAGTTGAAGCTGGAAGCGTGACGCTTTGAAAGCTTTCTGAAGAGACGCAGCACGCTACGTCTTGCCGACGGCGGGCAGGTGTTCGAAGCAAGATCTCTACGGACGAGGCGGGGGCCCCTCCAGTTTTCGGTAGCCGCTGCAGTTCAGAACCGGAAGCCGGGGATATTTCTTAAAACGCTGATCGGTAAACGAAAGCTGGCACTGCAGGAACGTCGAAGCCCGGTCCGATCGGATTCGCCGGGCATGGGTGCAGTCGCTACACAACCCCAGGCCAGACGGGTCGCAGCTTTCTTCCTTGACAGAGGCCATACGTCGAGGCGTAACTCGATAGCCCACTCGCTCAAAAGCCTTGCCGCACCAACTCTTCCACGGTGAGCGTACTCTCTGCCGGTTCGCCGGTCATCATCTTTTCTACATACTTTGCAATCAGATCAGCTTCGAGATTGACCGGATCGCCAGGCTTGAGCGAGTTGAGGTTTGTCATCTCCACGGTGTGCGGAATGATGGCGATGGTGCAGACGCCGCCCTCCAGCTCCGCCACGGTGAGACTGATGCCTTCGATCGAGAGAGAGCCTTTGTATACGGTGTACTTCTCTACCTCGCTGGGCAACTCGAGGCGCAGCCACCAGTTTTCCGAGTCGGCAATTCGCTCCAAAGCGATGAGGGTGCCGACGCCATCCACGTGGCCCTGCACAATGTGCCCGCCGAAGCGGCCATCGGCTTTCATCGGCAGCTCCAGGTTGACCCGAGCACCCTCTTCAATGCGCGAAAACGACGTGCGCATCCAGGTCTCGGGAGCCAAATCGGCACAGAACGAGCCTGGCTTGATGTCGAGCGCGGTGAGGCAGACTCCGCTCACCGCGACGCTGTCGCCGGGTTTCAATTCCTTGCCTACATTCTCGGCCGCAATGGTGATGCGGCGATTCTCGCCGCGTTGTTCGATGCGAGCGACGCGCCCGACTTCTTCAATGATGCCAGTGAACATGAGGACCTCGATGGGTAACAAAACATCATAAACCTACCAACGGGGCGGGGAGGCACAGAGAAGGATTATTCTTGACTTGGTTTTCTCCACGCCTCAGGGGTGACGTCACTCCTCGTAGGGATCGCGCAAGTACCCTTCCACGGCCAAGTCCTCTCCGAAACGATGGAGGTGAAGATGGTTTACGCGCGGCGCCGCATCCAGTTGGTGGAAGCCCGCACCGGCAGCGAATGGAACTGATTCCGTACCCGCCATGATCTTTGGAGCGTAGTACAGGAAAACCTTGTCGACCACTCCCGACGCCAGCGCCGTCCCGTTCACCGCCGATCCACCTTCGATCATCACACTGGTGATTTCGAGTTGCCCGAAGCGGCGCAAAATCGCATGCATGTCGGGGTGGCCATCTGGTGCTGCCGGTGTGACCTGCTCGATCCGAATGCCGCTGGCCAGCAGTTCACCTTTTTTCTTTTCATCGGGAGAGGAACAGAAAACCAGCACATCGTTTCCGAACGCGCCCCCAGTCGCGACGTTTTGTACGATGCGCGAGTCCAGCGGCAGTCCCAGATGCGAATCGAGAATCACGCGTAGCAACGGGCGCCGCCGCGGCCTGCCGCTGCGATCCGTGAGCAGGGGATCGTCAGCCAAAATCGTTCCCAGGCCTACCAAAATTGCATCGCTTTGGTGGCGCTGTTGCTGGACGTGGGCGCGCGAAGCCTTGCCGGTGATCCATCCGCCGGCAGGAGCTTCCCCCGCACCCTTCGCCACCCCTGCTCGTGGCGGAGCGATCTTGCCATCAAGCGTCATCGCGGCCTTCAGGGTCACCAGGGGAACGTCGTGGCGAATGTAACGGGCGAAAGCCTCGTTCAGACGGCGGGCTTCCCCCTCCAGTCGCCCAACTTCCACCTGGACGCCCGCCGCACACAGCTTTTCAAAGCCTCGCCCACTCACCTTGGGATTGGGATCGGGCATGCACGCGACCACGCGGCCAATCCCGGCAGCGATCAAAGCGTCGGTGCATGGGGGTGTGCGGCCTTGGTGCGAGTGTGGTTCGAGATTGATGTAGAGCGTGCCCCCGCGAGCCTTGTCGCCGGCTTGCTCGAGGGCGGTCACTTCGGCGTGCTTCACGCCATCGTAGGTGTAAACACCCGTGCCCACGATGCTACCCTGCGGGTCGACGATCACGGCACCAACATAGGGATTGGGCGAGGCCAACCCGATGCCTTCGCGCGCGAGGTCAAGCGCGCGGCCGAGGAACTGTTCGTCAATAGAGTGATCGGACATGCATCCAGCATTCAGCATTCAGCATTCAGCACGGAGACTCGGAGGAATACAAGGGAATGAGAAGTCTACAACTCGCGTGGCGGGAAGGCGTCCGCTGGATTGTCCT
>PMHI01000075.1 GCA_003156615.1 Acidobacteriaceae bacterium
TGCGACTTCGCAAGCCCTTAGGCCGCATTCCTGCCATTTCTTGATGACCCAAACCGTAACCATCTTGTGCGGGATGTCGGTTTCGTCCAAGTAAAGAAATACTTTCGTAAACACTTGCCGACCTTCTAAGGACTAATCGCCGCAAGCTCGCCTTCTCAGGATTTACTGGAACCACGGACGAGGGCATCGCGTATCTCTATCAGATGTTGTTTCAAGGCTGGGCCTCGCTAGTGCGTTTCCAGGAGGTGAGTCGCATGCGTTCACGCGGTACCGGTATGAAGCCTCTCGGGCCCGCTGTTACAGATTTCCTGTGCGGCATCGCCGCCTTCGNNATGAAGGCGGCGTTGTTACTCAGTGGACACCGCCAAGATGTCCGCAGCCTTGCAGTGTCCATAGCTCTCGTGTCCTTCGCCGCATCGTTATATCGAGTGAGAAGACGCGGAGTCTTCATCGCCCCGGCAGTTCTCGTAGGAGCGGGATGCCTTCTACCTGGTCTCATAATGAACCGCTTGCGCATGTCTCTGACGGCAACGTCGTTTTTGATTACGTTCGTGGTGGCAGGGGCATTAGCAACCGCTTTAGGTCCCATAGTCGGTTGGCTTCTTGTGAAGCACAGAGTGCTGCACGCAATCACAGTTGGGTCGGTGTTCCTATTTTGTTTAATGATTGTGGTACTCAGCATTTTACCGAGATGGACAACCAGTAGGTCCGTTGCGGTGTTCGATCGCGAGATCGATCCTTTCACATCGAAACTCTATCTGGACAGACGTTGACCTCCGAAGACTTGAAAGGACACGTTGTGGTTCTCTCGTTCTGGGCCACCTGGTGTTTGCCGTGTCGGGCCGAGCTTCCTGAGATAGAAACGTTAGCCGGTCGATACAGCCACAATCCAGCGGTCATAATCTTGGCTGGTAATTGTTTAGCGGGTTAGCAGAATCCCGGCCGACTTTTTTGCGTTGTTCATTTTGCAGAACTTAGCGGTTTGAAAAAGGGATCAATGTCTTCGACCTCTTTGTGATCGTTCGGTTCCCCAAGTTTTCGTCTGAGCACCACGTTTTCCGAAAACGTTTCCTTTCCGATTTGGCGGCTAATGGTCCCTCGGAAGTTGGCGACAGTGATGGTACCGCGGATTTCCACCTTCCCGCGTTTGCTGTGGCCTAACAAAGAAACGTCGCAACCAGTAGCAGACTCGTGAAGCGTACCTTCGAGTTTCGTTTCTAAAGGGGATGACCTTCCTTCGTAATCGCGCAAAGTCGCGAGCACACGCTCGGGCCGCTCTTCGAGGGACAGCTCGATCCCGGCGGGACCAACGCTTACGCCTGGTCCCTTCAAGTTCTGCACAACAGAAGAGAAAACCTCTTGCTTCCCGGAATAGGGCTTAGGAACACATTGCGCATTGGTAGCGCAGGGAAGGTTTGCCAAGAAGAAGGCGAGAAGTAGAAGTTTTGCCAACACGCAGATACTTCCAGTGGACGAAGCGTAGCATTACGCAGAAACTTGTCAAGAGTTACTTGGAGACAGCTGGCAGGGTCAAGTCCATGACCTTGGGCTGAGGGGAGCAGATCAGCTTCTGCAGGAAAGACGAGACAGGGCGGAGTTGCTGGCGGCAGGTCTGCAGAATGCTGACCAAGATGCTTTGCGTCTGCGCTCCTCGTGGAGTACGATTTCCACCCCATACCTTGCGCGCCACCACCATCGGCCGGATGGCCTGTTCCGCTCGCCAGTTCGTAGCTTCCAGGCCGGGACAGTTCAGGAAGGTAAATAGGGCGTCACGCTCCCGTAGAAGATGATTGGCCAGACGTCGATTCCGCGGCGAGCGATAGCAACGTTGCAAGCTGCGGTCGAGCTTGGCTTCCAGTTGTCCCCGGGCCACGGCTACACCGTGGTCACTGATCTGTTCTTGCTGACGACGATGGCGCAGTTGGAGAGCTTGCTGCAAGAGGGCTTGTATACCACGGGGGAATTCCGCCTCCCGCTTTCCCGCTACCAGAATCATCTCCCGACAGCGTCGTAACAGATGTGCCAGGCAGCTTTGGTGCAGGGCATGCAGAAACCGACGATAGACAGCCCAGCCATCACGCACCAGAAAGCCGGCAAAGTCCGCGCCCAGTACCCGCGCTGCTTGTTCGAATCCGCGCCCCGGCTGAATTGCGTAGACGGTGACTTGAGGTGTACTGAAAACCCACATCCACCACAACTGGCCGCCGACTTTCCATCCCGTCTCGTCCGGGGTCACACTGGGACTACCGCGAACCTGCTCCACCAGCGCTTGATAGGTCGGCTCGGTCTTCTCCGCCGCACGGGCGATGGCCTGGCAGAGTCCACCTCGGCTCACCCGCAGCCCGAAGGCTTGTTCAAGGACCGTTGCCGATTTGCCGTAGGGCAGTCCCAACCCTTTATTCAGTAGCGTGGCCAGCGCCAGCGCTCGTGGCCCCAGTTGCGAGGCCGCACCGCCAATCGCATTCGAGGTCTGCCGCGGATGCCGGCCTTGCACTCGTCGCCGGCAGCACCCGCAGCGCCCCACGTGAATGCGAAACTCAATCCGCTCCACCCGCGGCTCCGGAATCTCTGTCTGAAACTGCGAAACCGTCCCGCACTCCTCCAGACCGCCTCCACATCCCGGACACTGGGCGAGCAGCGGCACTTCTATTACTTCGTCGACTTGCTGCGGGATCGGCCGACGACAGCGACGCCCATACTCCTGGCCGCTTCTGCGTCCCGGTTTCCGGGGTTGGGCTTTGGGGTTGTGCCGCGAAAAGGGGGCAGCTTGTCGCTTACTGGCTCGCAGAGCTTCTTCCAACAGCCGTCGCAGCCGTTCGTTCTCGGCTTTCAGTTCTTGATTCTCACGCTTAAGCTGCGCAAACTCTTCGGCAATATTTTCCTCTGCCACATGCCAGATTAACCCG
>PMHI01000462.1 GCA_003156615.1 Acidobacteriaceae bacterium
TGGACAACATAAGTCCCAGATCCTTCTCCGCCTGCTTACCGGCCAGGATCGAGCAAGTTCGCGCCAGAGCCGCGCCAAGAGCGCCAATCCTACAGCCCACGCGACCATCAGTGAATTCACCAACCAGACGGCTGCGGCGCCGACGCGGCTCAGCAGAAATGGCAGGAAGTTCCAGGTTGTGATGCGTGCCTTCAATGGTCCGAGCAGGCGAATATTCGGCCAAGGGCAGCTCCGAGTTGCCTATAGTCCATGAACCACGAAGCCCTAGCGGAGTGGGCGGAAGAATTCTCGGATATCTTGTGCGAGTAGACCGGGTTGCTCCATAGCCGCGAAGTGTCCGCCCCTGGGCATGAGAGTCCAGCGCTGGATGTTGAACCCGCGCTCTGCGAGAGCGCGCGGCGGCATAGGAATCTCCTTGGGGAAGACGGCCACTGCCACGGGAACCTCGACGCGATTTGCGGTCGAAAGCTGAAGAGGCTGCTCTCGCGATTCATAATAGAGCCGGGCCGAAGAGTTTAGGGTCTCGGTCACCCAATAGATCATCACATCGGTCAAAAGTTCATCCCTGGTAAAGATACCTTCCAGCTCACCGTTGCAGTCGCTCCAGGTTCGGAACTTTTCGAAGATCCAGGCTGCAAGACCTATCGGGGAGTCGTTCAGCGCATAAGCTAGCGTTTGTGGCTTCGTCCCTTGAAGATGGCTGTAGCCGCCTTCCATGTCCGTCCATGCACGGAGTTCGGCGAGGTAGGATTTGGACGTTTCATCGTCCGGGGTTTGGTTCAATGTTCCGCCGAAGAGAAAACGACCGGCAATGTAATTGAGGTGAATGCCGATGATGCGCTGGGCATGGTTGAGGCCAATGGCTGTGGAGATGGTTGAGCCCCAGTCGCCTCCTTGGGCAGCGAAGCGCTCATAACCGAGCTCCGTCATCAATCGGGCCCAGAGTGCTGCTACCTTGAACGGGTTCATGCCACGCTCCGTAGGCCGGTCTGAGAAACCATAGCCCGGTAAAGAGGGCACGATCACATCGAAGGCATCTTCAGCGCTTCCTCCGTGCGCCTCGGGATCCGTCAATAGCGGGATAAGCTTCACCATTTCAACGAAGCTTCCCGGCCAGCCATGGGTGATGATGAGCGGCACCGGTTTTGGATGCTTGCTGCGGACGTGGACAAAGTGGATGTGGAATCCATCGAGTGCGACTCGATACTGAGGGAGCTGGTTCAGCGTTGCCTCTTGGCGCCGCCACTTATAGCCGTTCCGCCAATAATCGGCCAGCGATTTCATATAGCCGAGACTTGAGCCCAACTCCCAGCCAACGTTTTCAAGCTCGTCTGGCCATCGCGTGGCGTCTAGCCTGCGGCTGAGATCCGCGAGCAAAGAGTCCGATATGTTGATGGTGAATTTTTCAATGGCCATGTTGACCCGCCCTCAACCAAGAGTAGATGCGGTCCGCGTTCAAAGCTCTTCTGATTGTGCCTGGATCACGGATTATTCGGAAGGAATCCATGTGGACGAAAAACCGGCTTTCCGTACATCGCGGAACTGCAGATCCAGCACGAGAGTATTTTCTTCGAATGGATACGCGTGCAGACGGTGCGGCTGGAAAACGGAATCGCGATCGGTGCATCGGACATCACGGCCCGCAAACGTGCCGAAGAACGCTTCGCGGAGCTGGTGCGAAAATACGAAACTAACGCGAAGCACCGACACCCGCCATCAATGAACTGAGCACCACCGACGGAGCGACGCGTTGGCGACGCATTGTGTGCCATCTGAAAAAAAGCTTTTTGCTACTTCGTTGTTATTGGGGGTGGGATGCCCAGGTTGCCGGGCGAAGGAATGGTATGGGTATCGACACCTTCGTCACGGTAGAGATGCGGCACGAACATATCCCGGGCGTTGCCGTCGGCGTATACAGCCGGGGCACGATCCTCCTGGCAAAGGGGTACGGACTCGCGAACATCGAACTGAACGTGCCCGTTAAATCAGAGACCATCTTCCAGTCCGGCCCCGTCGGCAAGCAGTTCGTCTCCGCGGCTATTATGATGCTGGTCGAAGAGCGCAAGCGCTAAGGACTGAAGTCGCCATTTGAGAATTCACGCTCTGCTTACATCCTTGACAACTGATAGTCGAGTGTCTACCATCTTTTCCAGATCGAGGGTAGGATGTCTTCCATGGCGAAACAGACACAAGAACGGACGGGGCTTCTTCAAGGCACTCTGGACATGCCTATTTTGCGGACACTCCTTTATGGTCCTGCCCACGGTCACCAGATCGGTAAGCACATTCACCGGACCACGAATGATTTCCTGCAGATGCAGCACGGTTCACTGTATCCGGCCCTGCATCGTCTGGGAGCGAAGAGGATGGGTTGTCTCCAAGTGGGAGGCGGCCCCGGATCGCAATCGGGAATTCAAATACTACCGGTTAACAGATAAGGGCAGGAAGCAACTTCTGGTCGAAGAATCGCAATGGAGGCAGATGGCCGAAGCAGTCGGGCGAGTGATGTGGCCCGCCGTCGAGGAGAGTTGAAATGAAATGGTGGCAACTGAAGAAGAGGGACGCCGACCTGGAGCGGGAGTTGCGTTCCGATCTAGAACTGGAAGAGGAAGAGCAGCGGGAACGCGGCTTGTCACCAGAAGAGGCCAGCTATGCGGCTCGGCGCGCTTTCGGCAATCGGACCTTAATCAAAGAGAAAACTCGCGAGGCATGGGGTTGGGCACCATTGGAACATTTGTCGCAGGACCTTCGCTATGCGATCCGGCAGATGCGTAGATCGCCAGGCTTTGCGTCGGTGCTGGTGCTGGTGCTGGCGCTGGCGATTGGGGCGAATGCGTCGGTATTCAGCGTGCTGAACGCGGTGCTGCTGCGACCGCTGGAATTCCCAAATGCAAATCGGCTAGTCCAGATTACGTCCGCGAAGAATGGGAAGCCCGTAGGTATGTCGGGGCCGGATTTCAGGGATTTTGTCACGCAGAGCCACACCTTCGAGAAGATGGCGATCTACGACCAATGGGCCAAGAACGTGAGCACGTCGCCGGGCGGGGCTGATCCGGCGGAGGTGCTGGTGGGTTTGACGCCGGCAGAATTCTTCGAGGCGCTGGGCGTTCAGCCGCTGCTGGGACGGTTGTTCACGGCGGAAGAGGGGCTGGAAGGTCGCAATCACGTGGCGCTGATCACCGAGACGTTCTGGAAGACCCACTATCAGCGTGATCCAAAGATCCTGGGGCGGACGCTGAGCATCAATGATCAGCCGTACACGATTATCGGGGTTTTGCCGGCGACGATTCCGGGATGGCTGCATCGAGCTCAGGCGCAATTGCCCGTATTTGAGCCATTCGTGCCAGGACCGGGACTGTGGGATGAACATTCGCGCGGCGGGCGTGGAAATGGATCGCTGGGGCTGCTGAAGCCGAACGTGACGATTGGCCAGGCGCAGGCGGATTTGGCGAGGATCGCGGAGAATCTAGCGACAACGCATCCCGTAGATCGCGAAGTTGGCGTTGCGATAGCACCGCTGGCGACGATGCGGACCGGCGATCTGCGACCGCTGTTGTTGCTGCTGGCGGGCGCGGTGGGACTGATTCTGCTGATCGCATGCTCGAACCTGGCCGCGCTGCTGCTGGCGCGAAACACGGCACGGCAACGGGAATTCGCAATGCGCAAAGCGCTGGGCGCGGGACGCGCGGCACTGGTACGGCAGGTGTTGACGGAGACCTTGCTGATGTCGTTGATGGGCAGTGGTTGCGGGCTGGCGCTGGCATGGGGAACGACGCGCGCGCTGCGGATGACGGATCCGGGGAAGATTCCGCAGTTGCTGGGGCTGACGCTGGACTGGCGAGTGGTGTTGTTTACGCTGGCTGCGGGACTGGGGACGTGCCTGTTCTTCGGGATGGCGCCAGCGCTGCTCAGCACGCGGGTGGATGCGGCGGGTGCGCTGAAGGAAGCGGGTCGTACAAGCACCGGAGCGTCGCGCGGGGGACTCCGGAAGGTGCTGGTGACGGCGCAGATCGCGCTGTCGCTGATGCTGCTGGTGGGAGCGGGGCTGCTGATCCAGACGCTGGAGCGGCTGCAGAACCAGGACCTCGGGTTCCGGGTGGATCATCTGATCCGCGGACATTTGTATCTTCCGCCGGCACAATATCCGACAGCGGAGTCAATTACGCAGTTCTGTGACCGGCTGACGGAACGAATTCGCGCGGTGCCTGGCGTGGGGGATGTGTCGGTGACGACGATCTATCCACCGAGCGACAGATGGCGGATGATGTTTTCGATCGAGGGGCGGGCGCTGTCGCGGCTGGAAGACGTTCCGTCGACGATTTTTGGTGTAGTGGATGCGAATTATCTGCGGACCGCGAGGATACCGGTGGTGGAAGGACGGGATTTTTCCGAGTCGGACGGAGAACAAACACTGCCGGTGGCAATTGTGAACCAGGCATTCTTGAAGCAATATTTTCCGGATGAGGATCCGATCGGGCAGCGGATCGAGCTGGGCGCACCTGCGAGCTTAATCGCCCAGGATGTCTGGATGGGGAGTCAGCGCGAGACGGTGACGATTGCCGGGGTGATGCGCGACAACCGGGATCAGGGGCTGGGGCTCCCGGTGGCGCCGCAGCTGATCGCGTTATTCCGGCAGACGCCAGTAGTGAATTCCGGCTTCAAGGATGTGCTGGTGCGGTCGAGCGGGAGGTCGGAAGCGGTGGAGCAGGCTGTGGCCCAACAGGTGCATGCGCTCGATCCGCAGCTTCCTCTGTCGGAAGTGGAGACGATGAGCGAATACCTCGGCGACTTGACGGCGGTGAAGCGACTCACGAGCGTGATTCTGGCGAGTTTTGCGGGAATGGGGCTGGTGCTTGCGATGATGGGAATTTATGGAGTGATCGCGTATCTCGTGGCGCAGCGGACGCAGGAGATCGGGATTCGGCTGGCGCTGGGCGCGCCGCGGAGTGCGGTGTTGTGGCTGGTGTCGTCACAGGGACTGCGGATGGCGCTGGCCGGTGTTGCGATTGGAATCATGGGGACGGTGGTGGCGGCGCGGAGCCTGGCAAGCCTGCTCTATGGGATTTCGGCGCTCGACCCGGTAACGCTCGGATCGGCCTCGGTGGCACTGATCGCGATTGCGTTGGCGGCCTGTGCGCTGCCGGCGCGACGGGCAGCGAGGATTGACCCGATGCGGGCACTGAGAAGCGAGTGACGGTGGCTGCGCCACCAGTGATCCGGCCGGCAGCCGAGGAGGGCTGAGATGAAATGGTGGCAACTGAAGAAACGCAGCGCGGATCTGGAGCGGGAACTGCGTTCTGACCTGGAACTGGAGGAGGAAGAGCAACGTGAAAGCGGCCTGTCACGCGAAGAAGCACGCTTTGCGGCTCGGCGTGCTTTCGGCAATACGACGCTAATCAAGGAGCAGACACACGAGGCATGGGGCTGGGCGCCGATGGAAAGGTTTTTGCGGGACCTGGGCTTAGCATGGCGAGTTTTGCTGAAGAGCCCCATATTCGCGGCGACTGCGATCATCACACTTGCTCTTGGTATCGGTGCGAATACTGCGATCTTCAGCGTGATGAACGCCGTTCTGCTGCGCATGCTGCCGGTGCGCGAGCCTCAGCAACTGTATTACCTGACTCATCAGCACGAGCCGCCTACTGTGAGCACAACTGGCGATAGCCGATACACATTTGGGATTAATGTGTACGAACGCCTTCGTCAGGATCAAACCGTTTTCTCCGAACTGATTGCGTACGAGCCCCTTGCGCAGGGAAAGACTGCTGTGCGATTTGGCGACGCACCTGAGGAGATCGAAGCGGATGAAGTAAGTGGGAACTTTTTCTCCGCCTTGGGTGTAGGCATGGCTACGGGGCAAGGTTTTGCGGCGATAGATGAGGAGAAACACTCTCCGGTGGCCGTGCTCAGTTTTGAGTATTGGACGCGACGCTTCTCCCGAAGTCCGGATGTGATCGGCAGGACACTTTATGTTAACGGTGTTCCTATGACGGTGATCGGCGTGGCGGCTCCCCGCTTCTTCGGTGTCGAGTCAGGTGGCGTAAAAACAGACGTGTGGTTGCCGCTGCAGAATCGTCCCGAACTGAGTGCATGGGGTGAATCGTCTGCAGAACATTCGCTGTACGGGACCCCAAATTGGTGGAATCTGATGCTGATTGCGCGCCTGCGATCAGGTGTCACGCAGAGTCAGGCGCTCGCTCGAATGAATCCGCTGTTCGCACATGCGGCATGGGAAACCGTAGGAAAAGAAGTGCAACGTGCAAGTGAGCCGATAGAACTGCAGATAGTTTCGGCGCGTGGCCTGGGTCTTGCGGCAGAGGATTATCGGCAGCCGTTGCACATCCTCATGGGCATGGTAGCTCTGGTGCTCGTGATCGCGTGCGTGAACCTGCTCACGCTGTTGGCGGCTAGAAATGCAGCCCGCGAGAAAGAATTCTCCATGAGGCTTGCCTTAGGCGCAAGCCGAGGGCCTCTTTTTCGCCAACTGCTTGCGGAAAGCTTGGTCCTAACAGTCGCCGGTGCAGCATTGGGCTGGGGCTTCGCGATACTGGCGAGGCGCCTGTTGGGCAAATGGTCAGGAATCGAAGTGAGCTTGGCGCCAGACGCGACAGTGCTTATTTTCACGCTCGTGGTCACTGTGGCGGTTGCTCTCCTGTTTGGGCTGGCGCCACTGAGAACTGCTGCCAACACCCCTGTGTCATTTGTGCTGAAATCATCCNNAGGGGGAGAATTCTCATCGCGGCCCAAATGGCATTGTGCGTGACACTGTTATTCGGCGCAGGGCTGCTGGTCCGGACGCTGCGTAACTACCAACACGTAGATCTGGGTATGCGCGCAGAAAGCGTACTCGCGTTCGGTACGCATCCAGTGGGCAGTCGTCCCAACACACAAATGCTTGCTTTCTATATGCAGTTGATAGAACGTGTGCGCACGCTTCCAGGCGTGCTTTCTGTAACGGTTGTGCAGCATCGGCCGGGAGCAGGTTGGGTAGGTGCCAATCTCCTCAAGTTCGACGGGCGTCAGTATCCGTACGACAACGGACGCGGAATTCTGTACGTCAATGTCGTCGGGCCGGGTTTCTTTAAGACGCTCGGCATCCCGGTTCTGGCCGGACGTGGCATTACGGCCGTCGACACGAGCACCTCGCTGCCGGTCGCAGTAGTGAATCAGACGTTCGCCGAACGATTTTTGCAGGGTGGTTCACCGATCGGGCACACACTGGGCGATGGAAAGGAACGAGTCACGATTGTCGGCATGGTGCGAGACAATAAGTACCAATACGCCGGCGAAGAGCCAAGGGCGATGGCGTGGTACTCCGTTCAGCAAGATCCTGCAATCGGGTCCATGGACGTTGAAGTGCGAGCGCCGGGCAATCCGATGGCCCTGCTTCCTGAGATTCGGCGCATCGTAAGTGAGTTTGATCCCGACGCGCCGGTTCAAGATCCGATGCTGCTCGAAGCACAGTTTCACAAAAGTTATGAAATGCCCGCGCTCTTCGCGCGTTTGGGCGGGTTTTTTGGAGGACTGGCCGTGATACTTGTGGCTGTCGGACTCTACGGGACGCTCGCATATCGTGTGAACTGCCGCGTAATGGAGATCGGACTTCGGATGGCATTAGGTGGAACGCGCGGACGGATGCTCTGGATGATTCTCCGAGAAAGCATTTATCTGGTTGCCGTCGGCCTTGCGATTGGTCTGCCGCTTGCGTGGCTGACATCAAGGTGGATGGCTTCCATGCTTTACCAACTCTCTCCCCATGATCCACTAAGCTTCGTTGTTGCCACGCTGGGTGTCGTCATAGTTTCGATAGCCGCAGCCATCATTCCGGCTCGACGCGCTGCATCCGTCGAACCGATGCAGGCACTACGAAGCGAATGAACCGATAGTTCGGCGGCACGAATGATGTGGCCCGCCACTAAGGAGAATTGAAATGAGATGGTGGCAACAGCCTGCGCTCGGATTGAGCCCGAG
>PMHI01000327.1:0-12924 GCA_003156615.1 Acidobacteriaceae bacterium
ACACGTGACCTTGCGGACCTGACGGAGAAAGGCGCGCTCATCAGGGAAGGGGAGCGCAGGCATGCACGCTACAAACTGAATGTTCCTTTGCGGCATGTGCCGCATATTTCGGTCAATGAGTGGGGTGAGCTGATCGAGGAGTAAGTGGTGCTCACGACTAGTTGTCGCCTCGGACTCGGAGAAAAGACTGCACTTCCATCGCCACGGCTCGACAAGGGTTCAGTGGACGGCGGCATTTATAGGAATCCTTCGATCGGACTTGAACTCACCCTGATCTCAAATATGACAGGTCAAGCTGCTGCTTTGGCTCGACTCTTATCCGGAGACGAATTTCTCCTCAGCGGTGATGATACTTCTTCGTCATTGCGGCTTCTCCTTGTCTTTTGGGGGTTCCTTTTTGGGTGGTTCTTTCGTTGCAGGTTCCTTTCTGGCGGGTGGAGCGGCGGGTTTAGCCTCGGGTTTCGCAGCCGGCTTATTCGCAGCCGGCTTGTTTGGAGCCGGGGCGGGTTTCATCGCTTCCGGACGATTTTCGGGTTTCGAAGGTTCAGTTCGATGCTCGGGGGTTGCGGGAGCGGGCTTGGCCGGAGCCCTGGCTTCAGGTTTTGTGGGAGCGAGCTTGGCCGCGGGCTGTCCTGGTCTAGCAGCAGGTTCTCCAGGCTTGGCTGACGGCGGCTGACCTGGCCTTCCCACGGGCGCGGCATTACGAGCCGGCGCAGGAGACTCAGCGCGGTTGGGTTGAGCAGCAGGCTTAGCGGGTGCTGCGGCGCGGGCAGGTCTTACCGGCGCGATTGGTTTTCCTATGGCCACGGGCTTTGCCACAGCAACCTCGGCCGGTTTGCCGTGATTGACGGAGGCGAACTGCTGTTTGTTTTGTGCCGCCGCCTTTTGCACCTGCAGCTGCGTTGTCATGGGCGGAATGCGCTGCTCGCGGGTCGCGGCAACTTCAGCCGGCAAAGGCTGGCGAGTGATGCCCCCGGGCCCGTTGAAGCTGCTGCGGCTGTTGGTGACGTTGACGATGGTGTTGTTGATAGTGACCGTATTCGTCACGGTGCGGTTGTAGACTTGAACGCTCATGACATTGGTTACGTTGTTGACGGAGCGGTTGTAGTCGAAACGATTTCCGTTCCAGTACCCCCCTTGGTAGCCGGCGCCGACATAGCCGAATCCGTAATTAATGCCGCCGTAATAGCCGATGTGCCGACCCCAATATCCATAGCGGTAGCGGTATCTCCCACCGGAGAATCCCCAGTAGCCGGGCGTCCACAACAGGCCCACCTCGGGCGGCTGTGTCCACGCACCGGGCACCCAGTAATAGCCTTGCGAAGAATAGCCCCAATACCCCGGCGTCCACAGGTACCCGTCGCCAGGGCAATCCGGTTGAGAATATTCGGGCAGCTCGGGCGGAGGTTGGGAGGCTTCGACGTTGGGTTGCCCGTAGCCGGTATCGTCGTCGTCATAATTATCGTTCGAATATTGATCATTGCTCGCGGTGGCCTGAGTATCGCTCGCCGGAGCCAGGTTAGAGGCGGCTGCCGGATCTTGCTGCTGAGCGGGTTGCGATTGATCGGGCTGCGCCGGCTGAGTTTGGGCGCTGTTGTCCGGAGCCGGGGCCGGGGCTGGGTTGTTGTTATTGCATGCCGCGATGCCAAGCGCGAGTGCGACGGTGGTAGCCGCCAGGAGAACGGGGCGAGGGAATCTGCTGATTTTCGTCATAGATATGGCACTCCGCAAGTTGGATGCTGGATTCTACCAAACCGGCCAAAGTTGGTCAGAAAATAGGAGAACTCAGTTGTGGTAAGCGGTTGAAGAATCATGTGGAGTATAGATTTTCATAACGGGTCAGAATACAGTCGGTGATCTTCAAACGGGCAGATGTCTCAAGCCTTTTTTGAGCGAGTTGTTCGCATTGGCTGCAGGCGACTGCCAAATCGACGATGCAACGCTCGCGCGGCAGTATCGAGTATGGCGGATACGACCAAAGAGGAGCGAAGAACCTACAACAATTTGAAGGCTGCACAGCATGCATAAGGAGGGCTGCCAGGTTCCTTTCGTCAAGACCAGTTCTGCGTAATCTGTTCTGTGGATTCTGCACTCCTTCGCTCAGGGCGATCGGTGCCGAATCCCACCAACTACAGTAGCATCTTGAAAGATTCAACCGGGCGCGCGCTCTCCAGCCTCGCCGTTTGCGATTGCAAACCGCTTGGCCTGTACGGGAATTGCTCCCATCTTCGCGGAGGCGAGTTTAACTCATCAATGAATTGGCGTTTGGGGAAGTTGGTAGTTGAACAAACGTCATTTCTCTTGGTTGTATTGCAAAATTGCATTCCGCAACGCTCCTATAAAGGCATCCTCGCCTAGAAAACGTATCTATGGCCCGGTTGTACCGAATAATTGCCCGTCGGATTGTACGCATGATCTGAGCGGTCCTTCCGTCGGGAAGCAGAACCGTTCCGCCACCTATCAGCAGATCAATCGCTTGTCCCTGAGAGATTCCGGTAGGTCCCGGCGTCCAGTTCGCAAAAATCTGATGTTCGAAGATCGACATTGGCCTGGTGTGGTCCACCTGAAAGCGCCACAAGTCAACTTCCTGCGCACCGAGAAGGCTAGTCTTCCCTGTTGCGCTGCGCGAGGTCGAGGTGTTGAATACGTGGGGGTCTGGCGTGCGGAGCTCCANNTCAGCCATTGTCCCGCTGTCAGAAGACGCACGGCCGCGTCCTCGGCGGGTCATGGGATTTGCCGATCTGGTTTTGTTTTATGTTGTGACCGGGATCAGCTTGCGCTGGATCGCCACTGCAGCGAGTGGGGGCCCGAGCGCCATCGTGATCTGGATCGGCGCGTGGCTCTGCTTTTACCTGCCACTGGCTTTGTCCGTGCTTGAACTCTCATCGAGGTATCCCCAGGAAGGCGGCCTGTACATTTGGACCAAGCAGGCGTTCGGGGGTTTTGCAGGTTTCATGTCCGCCTGGACCTATTGGACGAGCAACCTCCCCTATTTTCCGGCGGTGCTCTACTTCGCCGCCAGTAACGCCCTATATATACGTCCGCGGAAGTGGACGTACCTGGCCGACAACGCGAACCTTTATATTTGGTTCTCAGTAGCTGCGTTGGTTCTGGTGACGTTGCTGAACTTGGTCGGCCTCGATATTGGCAAGTGGCTTCACAATGTAGGCGCGTTCGGGATGTGGTTACCTGTCGTGATCGTCATCGTTATGGGGCTGGTTGGCTGGCACCGTTTTGGTTCGGCAACACGGTTTAGCGGCTCCAGCCTGGTTCCGGGAGCACACCTGAAGGACATAGTTTTCTGGGCCACTCTGACCTACGCTCTCGGCGGATGTGAAACCGCTTCCTTTATGAGCGAGGAGGTCAAGAATCCTCGCCGCACGATACCGCGCGCTCTGTTGCTCGGTGGTTTGATTGTTACGTTCTGCTACATCATTGGCACGGTTTCTGTGCTGCTAGCGTTACCCCAGAATGGGGTCAGCGGGTTACAGGGACTGATGCAAGCGGTGGCGCGCACCGCGGATCGACTTGGCTGGTTCGGAGTGATTCCATTTGCCGCCGCGCTGATTGTCATCAGCAACCTTGGAGCTGCCGGGGCCTACCTGGCTGCCGTGGCCCGCCTCCCATTCGCTGCAGGGATGGATCGCCTTCTGCCTTCTGTGTTCGGAAGACTCCATCCGCGTTGGGGCACTCCTTATGTTGCATTGCTACTCCAGTTGCTCTGCGGTGTTTTGTTTGTGTTCCTGGGGCAGGCGGGGACCAATGTTCGAGGCGCGTACGACGTGCTCGTAAGCATGGGAATCATTACCTACTTCATTCCGTACGGATTTCTTTTCGCGGCCATGTTCCGCGTCCAGCGGGAGAAAGCGGGACCGGAGGTGATCTGCGTACCCGGCGGCAGGCCGGTCGCCAAATTGGTCGCGTGCGTAGGGTTGTTTACAACCCTGCTCACGCTTGCACTCGCGGTACTCCCGCCAGCCGAGGAGGCCCACAAGGTGCTTGCGACGGTGAAGATCGTCGGACTAAGCGCCATACTCGTGGGCATGGGAGCGATTTTGTATTATGCCGCCGCGCGGAAGGGGAAAAACAATCAGATCGGAGTCTGAATGCAAGCAAGTTATGACGCCATTGTGATCGGTGGAGGGCACAACGGCCTCACTGCCGCGGCTTACCTGGCTCGCGCCGGTCTATCTACGCTCGTCCTCGAACGTAGGGAAATCGTGGGCGGCTGTTGCGTCACTGAGGAAATCGCACCGGGCTGTCGCGTTTCCACCACCTCGTATATCGCCAGCATGCTGCGCCCGGAAATCATTTCTGAGTTGCGCCTTGCCGACCATGGCCTGCGCATGATCCCGTGTGATCCCGCGATTCAGGTGCCCTTTCCAGATGGCGACGTAGTGCCCTGGTGGGTCGACCGTGAGCGAGCCCGGCAGGAATTTTCCAGGATCTCGACCCGGGACGCGGCCCGGTTTGTGGAGGTGGATGATCAACTGAAGAAGCTTGCACGTTACTTGCAGCCTTTTTTTCTGGAACCTCCGCCGGAAATCGACACATCGAGCGTGAAGGGCTGGTTGGACTTGTTCCGGGTGGGCAAACGCTTTCGTGGCATTTCGAAGTGCGAGATTGCGCAACTCGTCTCCTTTCTCACCGGCAGTCTCGGCGAGTTCCTAGACCATAACTATGAGTCGGAGAAAATGAAGACTCTGTTTCTCGCCAACAACGTATACGGGAAGCACGGTGGACCATATCAGCCGGGGTCGGCGATGGGTCTGCTGTTTCATTTGCTCAGCGGTGGAGAGCACGAACTGCAAGGTTTTTATGGGCACGTCATCGGCGGCATGGGATCGATTACGCAGGCCCTGGCGGCGGCCGGGAAAAAACTCGGAGTCGAGATTCGCACTTTGGCGCCGGTAGCGCACATCGACGTACGCAATGGCCGGGCGGCGAGTATTGTGCTCGAAGACGGCACAGAATTGCGGGCGCGGATGGTACTCTCAAACGCCGATCCAAAGCGCACTTTTCTCGGACTGCTGGACGCCAAGGACTTGCCCGAAGAGTTTTTGTTTGCGGTGCGCGGAATCAAGATGGCGGGTCCGTGCGCGAAGGTCAACATGGTGTTGAGCGAAGAGCCGCGGTTTACCGGCACCTCGCCTCTGGCTATGCCCCTGGAGCGAACCTTCTATACACTGGTTCCGTCACTGGAATTTGCCGAGCGCTGCTATGACATCGCTAAATCCGGCGAAATTCCAGAAGAACTGTGGGTCGACTGCGTGGTCTCTTCGAATGCGGACGATTCGCTTGCTCCTCCGGGCAAACATATTCTCACTTGCTTCGTGCAGTATGTGCCGTACCATCTGCGGAAAGGGAATTGGGACGAGATGCGTGACCTGCTCGGCGATCGCGTCGTGAAGAAGATCGCTGAATATGCTCCGAACGTGCCCGCATCCATTCTGGCGCGGCAGGTGCTCTCTCCGCTCGATCTGGAACGCACTTACGGCCTAACCGAAGGCAACATTTTTCACGGCGATTTGCGGCTCGATCAGCTCTTCTTTATGCGGCCCGTCCCTGGCTGGTCGCAGTATCGCACGCCCATCGCCGGACTCTACCTTTGCGGCGCGGGCACGCATCCGGGAGGCGGCGTCACTGGAGCGCCCGGGCGCAACGCCGCGCACCAGGCGCTTCGCGATTGGAAGAAAGGACGATTGTAGGGCACGGAGAACAACAAGCATGAAGAAAAAAGGCATTCTCGAACGGCTGAAAGATGGCCCTGTCCTGGGCGATGGCGGGTATCTACTGGAACTCGAAAAGCGCGGCTGGGTGCGCGCCGGGCCTTTCACACCCGAGGTCGCGCTGACGTATCCGGACGCGCTGCGGGAACTGCACGTGGAATTTCGCGAGGCGGGCGCAGAAGTGCTCCAGGCGCTCACTTTTTATGCAAGTCGCGACAAACTGGCGACCGTTGGCCTGGAGAACCGGCTGGAAGACTTAAATCGTGCGGCCGTCCGCATCGCGCGCGAGGTTGGGGGAGATCAATGCCTGGTGGCCGGGAACCTCAGTCTGACGTGGATGTACGAACCGGGAAGTCCGGCGGCCGCGGACCGCGTCCGTAAGACTTTCGACGAACAACTCGCCGTGCAGGTCGATGAAGGAGTTGACTTCATCATTGGTGAGACTTTTTCCTGGCTGGGTGAAGCGTTGATTGCCGTCGAGCGCATTAAGAAAATGGGTTTGCCTGCAATGGTTACAATCTGCTTCGAGAACAAAGATGAGACCGCCGAAAGCAAGAGCGCCGCTGATGCGGCCAAGTCTTTGTTTGACGCCGGGGCCGATATCGTCGGCATGAACTGCCTTCGCCCACCCGAGCACATTCTGGGCCCGATGGAACAAATGCGCCAAGCCGTCTCAGGATATCTGGCCTGTCAGCCGGTTGCCTATCGCACGCCGAAAGAAAAGCCTGACTTCACCAGCCTTCCTGAGTTTCCCTATGGGTTGGACCCGCTGCAACTGACCCGTAAGGAAATGGCGGATTATGCGGTGCGAGCTCGCGACCTGGGCATCAACTACATCGGCGCGTGTTGCGGCACGGTGGCCGCACACATCCGGGAAATGGCGCGCGCGCTCAACAAACTGCCCGATGACTCTCGCATCTGGAAAAAAGGCGGAGACAAACCAATGTCGGCTTACGAATACTACGACCACGACAAATTGAAAGCGAAGAGCACAAAGTAGACTGGACCTGGACTGCTATTTGCCATAACCATCAAGTGCTGAAATGACTTCTGACGCCCCATCCGTCGCGACCACTCTACCTGCCCGCTACTACACTGACCCCGAACTGTTCCGCGACGAACTCGAACGCTTCTACTGCCAAACTTGGATCTGCGCTGGGCGCGCGAACCAGGTCCAGGTGCCAGGCGACTATTTTCTGCGAGAGCTCGCGGGGGAAAGCATCATCATTACTCGCGACGCGAGTCACTCGTTGCGGGCCTTTTTCAACGTTTGCCGGCATCGCGGTACCCGCATCTGCGCCAACGCTGGAGGACATTTCCCTGGACGCATCCAGTGCAGCTATCACGGTTGGACCTACGCACTCGACGGCAGCCTCATCGGCGCTCCCCACGCCCACGACGGCTTCTGCCGTGAAGACTATGCCTTGAATCGGGTTCTTATTGACGTCTGGGACGGACACATCTTCATCAACCTCAGCTCACAGCCAGCCCCGCTGGCCGGTCAGTTGGAAGATTTGCCGCAGAAGTTCCTGCACTGGCAAATGGCTGAGCTGCGTACCCATCGGCGCATCGAGTATGAAGTGAACGCCAACTGGAAGCTGATCATGCTGAACTACAACGAGTGCCTGCATTGTCCCATACTGCATCCAGCGCTCAACGCCATCACCGATTACCTCTCTGGCCAGAACGATCAGCCCCACCGCGGATACATCGGCGGCTCAATGGAATTTCAGGGCGGCGCCAGGACCATGAGCAGAGATGGCGATCTGCGGCGCGACTACCTTCCCAAACTCACCGCAGACGAACGCAAAAGAGTTTATTACTACTCGATTTTTCCGAATCTGCTGCTAAGCCTCCATCCAGATTACGTAATGACGCACACGCTATGGCCACGTGCCGTGGACCGTACTGACGTTATCTGCGAATGGCATTTCCACCCTGACGAAATGTCCAAGCCTGACTTCGAGGCCGACGATGCGATCGAATTCTGGGACATTACCAATCGTGAAGACTGGGGCATCTCAGAGCTCTCGCAGGCCGGAATCAAGTCGCGCGCCTATAAACCCGGCCCCTACTCCCGCTGCGAGTCGTTGCCCCACGCCTTCGACAGCATGGTGCTGGATCGCGAGAAAATCGCGAAAAGTAAGGACTCACGACAGGACCGCCAAGCGGCTGATATCTGGCAAGACAATGAGTGATAAGCGTTAATTAACATCCGATGGAGTACCCATCGTTCATCACGGTGGCGACCTGGTCGGATATCACAGCGACATGCTGGTGGTTGCCGTAGACCCCGCGTCCGCACCTGCGCGTGAGACCACTGGACAATTTTCATGGCCCAGCTCTAGCATCCGCTATCCCCATCCTTCTTCACGCCAAAGATAAGCTGCGTCTCGGGGAGAAAACCTAGTTGGCAAATCTTTCCAAATTGTTCGTGCTGGTACTCGATGCTGGGCGGTCGCACGGAGCGGACTGCCGCAATCGTAAAACTGTGTTCGCTCTCGGACAGTGAGTTTCCGACATCGGACGTTTTCATCTCCAGATCCTCCCTCGCGGATCCATAGACCCTGCAGAAACAATCACTTACGTNNCAACCCACTTCGAAACGAGGCGATGCCGATGCCTTTTCATGACTTCCGGATCGCAGTCCGCCATTTATTGAAATCCCCCGGCTTTACGGCCACGGCAGTGCTGATGCTCGCGCTCGGCATCGGCGCCACTACCGCCATCTTCTCCGTAGTCGAAGGCGTGCTGCTGCGGCCTCTGCCCTTTCCGCATCCCGAGAGGTTGGTGTCGCTGGGAGACATTCTGCAAGGTGCCGATGTGGGCGGCAATGGCGAAGCCGGGGTCACAGCTCCGGACATTCAAGCCTACACGCGCGACACGCACTGCTTCGAGAGTCTGGGCGGGTATACGCAAAACGGCTATGAACTGTCCGGTGTTGGCGAGCCCGCGCGTGTGAATGGAGCCCGACTTTCAGACGGGGTGTTTCCGGCGCTGGGGGTCGAGCCTCTGATGGGGCGATTCTTTACGCGGGGGGAAGATGACCAAAAGGAGCAAGTAGCGGTAATCAGCTACTCGCTCTGGCAGAATCGCCTGCACGGCGATCCGAGCGCGCTCGGAAGCAAGATTCTGCTCGATCGCAGGCCTTACGTGGTGGTGGGCGTAATGCCGCGAAACTTTGAGTTCCCACTGGTGCCGGGACACCTGAACAGCAGCGAGCTATGGGTTCCGATGAGCTTCACCCAGCAGGAACTCACCACGGGAGCAGCTTCGTGGAACTTCAGCATGGTGGGACGGCTCAAGCCTGGAATCACCGCGGTGCAGGCTGAGAGTGACGCGGAACGCGTGGCCCAGGAGACCGTGCGCAATTATCCCGCGTTCATGACGAGTCTGCGCATACGGGCGGCGGTCCGCTCGCTGCACGAAGAGACCGTTTCGCAGGCGCGTCAACTGGTACATACGTTGTTCTTGGCGATCTCTGTGGTGCTGCTGATCGCGTGCGCCAATCTTGCTGGTCTACTGCTGGTCCGCGCCATCCAGCGCCGCCGCGAAATCGCCGTGCGCCTGGCGCTGGGCGCGCGCGCCGGAGCACTACTGCGGCAGGCAATTCTCGAAAGCCTGGTGTTGAGCCTTGGCGGAGGTCTGCTCGGTCTGGCACTCGCCGCGCTCGCGTTGCGCGTGGGCGTGAGCCGGCTGCCTGAGACGCTGCCTCGCCTCGATGAGATCAGTCTCGATTGGCAAGTCGTGGCGTTCGCAATCATACTCGCTGCTTTAACGGGCCTGGTTTGCGGACTGGCCCCGGCTTTCGCCGCCCTGCGGACCAGCGTAAACGACACTCTCAAAGAGGGTGGACGCACCGGCACCGCCGGCAGCGTCCACGCCCGGCTGCGCTCAGCGCTGGTAGTGGGCGAAATCGCCATCGCTCTGGTGCTCATGGTGGCTTCCGGTTTGCTGCTGCGAAGTTTTGAGAAGATGCGTGCGGTTGATCTCGGCTTCCGCCCGGACCATGTTCTCGCGGCCTCCTACTCTCTGCCCCGGGAGCGATATGCAACTCAAGCCGTCGTGGATCAATTCAATGACGAATTGGTTCGGCGAGTGCAGCAGCTTCCCGGCGTGAAGTCCGTGGGGCTCACGTCCTTTCTACCGGCTGGGGGCCATAACAGCAACAGTTCGTTCGTCGCCGAAGGCTATGTCCCAAACAAGGGCGCGGGCCTGAACCTTGCCACCTCGGTGACGGTGCAGGGCGATTATTTTCCAGCCATGGGAATTCCAGTGCTCGCCGGCCGCTTGTTCACACCCGCCGACACGGGCGACACGCAACTCGTGGCGATCGTCAACCATAAACTCGCCGAGCACTTCTGGCCCGGCGGAAATGCAGTCGGCAAGCACTTGCGCATCGGCATGCAGGAGACGCCGACGCCGTGGCTGACCATCGTTGGTGAAGTCGCCGACGTGAAAGAGTCATCGCCCGACGACCCCACGAAGGAACAGTGGTATCAGCCGATCGCCCAGGCTGAAAAGTCGATAGGCGCCTTCGCCTCGCCGACAGACCTGAATGGCAACGGAGGCTACATCGCTCTACGCACGGGGACGGAGCCGAAGCAGATGGAAAATGTCCTCCGCAGCACGGTCCGCTCAATCGATTCCCATCTGCCGCTTACTCAAGTCCAAACCATGGAGCAAAACGTTTCTACTAGTGAAGCCGAACGCCGCTTCAACACGGTCCTCATCTCCACTTTCGCCATGGCTGCGGTCTTGCTGGCGGCACTCGGCATCTACAGCGTGATCGCGTTCTCGGCTGCGCTCCGCACCCACGAAATGGCAATCCGCATCGCCCTGGGCTCGCAACGGTCGGGAATTCTGGGCCTGGTCTTCACCGCCGCCGCCAAGCTTGCAGTCGCAGGTTGCGCGGTGGGATTGCTGGGCGCCGCCGCGGCCTCGCATTTGCTGCAATCGCTCGTGTTCGATGTCAGCCCCTTCGATCCGCTGGTGCTGACGCTGGCCGCAGTCTTCGTCGTGTTATTAGCCCTGGCGGCTTCGTTGCTGCCCGCCCGGCGTGCCGCTTCCATCGACCCCATGAAGGCTCTGCGGTCCGATTGACAGCGACGGCGTCGCGAGAAATCACAGCAGCGCTTCTAGGAGCTTTTTAATGAAGGCAAACGAGCCTGGTTGTCATGCGTTATAGCCGACTGGGATTCAAACCCGATGTTGGCTTGGGCAAACGAAGGTTGTAGTGCCGACTGTCCCGCTGGCACTTGGCGACGGAAAAAGACCGTCCCAGAGGTTCCGTCATTTCGGTACAGAAGCCGTTCTCATCCCGAACGTCATCAATAGGCTGGCGGCATCCCCATTTTTGCGACCAAGGCGTGATAGCGTGGTTCGGCATGCAAAGTGTCAAAGCTGGGATGCTGCAGGTACACCATTAGCGGGGAGTGCTCCCGATAAGCATTTTCCAGTTCATCCAGCGCCTCGTCTTTCTTCCCGAGGGATGCATAGGCCTGGGCAAACTCGAACGGTGAGACATATTCTCGGCGAGAGCGGGTTCTCAGGTCGTTTAGCAAAGATTCCTTAATCGCCTTTCTGCCGCCGCGCTCATAGGTCTGACGAATGCCGGCTGCGGCGCTTTCGCCTTTATCCAACCGGGTTGCCTCTTCGAGTTCGCGGACGGATTCCTGTTCCATGCCTTTGAAGTCGTAGGCGTCGGAAAGAATGTAGCGGACCGACACGTTCTGGGACTGCGCCTCGACGCGCATACGGAGTTCAGTGATTGCCGCGTCATACTGCCGCATCATCAAATAGGCGTTTCCCAGCGCCCAAGGCCGCTCGAAGGGATCGATTTGAGTGCTTTTTTGTTGCTCTTCCAGGCTCTCCTCTACACGATTCATGGCGAAAAGAATGTACGAGTGCAGATGGTGGCCCTCGGCATAGTCTGCATCGAGTTCCAGCGAACGCCGCGACTCAGCCTCGGCCCGATTCCAGTCCCACTTTAAGAAAAAGTAGACCGCCGCCATGCTGTTGTGCGCCGCGGCGAAAGAGTCGTCCACTTTCACCGCGTTGCGGGCAGCGGACTCGCCTGGCTCCGTGATTTCCCGCGCGGGAGCCACGCCTACGACGCCCAGCGCCGTGAGGCTGTCGGCAAGACCACTCCAGGCCGGGGAGTAGTCGGGTTGCAATTGAATAGCCTTCTCAAAATACTTGCGGCTCTCCGCATAGTTCTCNNGCGCTTCCGTGCGGCAGGGGTAGAAGCAATTTTCGCTTGACTGGCTATGGTTTGCGAAAGTTCCTCGGGTAGTGCCAAAGCGCCATTCAGGTCGCGGTCGTAGCTGTTCGCCCAAACGTGCGTGTCCGTAGGCGCGTAGATCAATTGCAGATTAATGTGCACGTGGTTGGCCGTGCGGCTCACCGAACCTTCCAGAATGCCATCCACCCCGAGCGCCCGTGCAATCTCGCTCAGCGGCCGGCTAGCACCTTTGTATTGCATGGCGGAGGTTCGCGAAATCACCCGCAAAGAACGGTTCTGAGCGAGTGCAGTGATCAGTTCGTCCGTCATGCCTTCGGCGAAATAATCCTGCGACGGATCGCCGGAAAGATTCGCCAGCGGCAGTACCGCAATGGAGTGAATCTCAGGAGGACGGTCCACGCCGAACAGCCGGTCGCGAAACCTTACCGCTGACAATCCGGCCGCGGCCAGGAAAAGTACCAGTGCCGCGACAGCTAGGCCCCAGCTGCGACGGGAGTTCCCGGGACCGCGAGACTGCACGACGCCCGGAGCATTCCCGCTTTCCTCAGCTCTGGCCTCGACCACCGTAGTCGTAACGGCTGGAACTTCCGGCTTCTGCCCCACAAACCGGTACCCAAGCCGCGGCAGAGTCTCAATGTAGCGCGGAGCCTCCGCCGAGTCGCTTAATACGTCCCGAATTCTCCTGACCGCGTTGTTAAGGCCGTGGTCGAAGTCCACGAACGTGTCGCCCGGCCACAATGCCCGCTGCAATTCCTCGCGGGTGACTAACTGCCCTTGCCGTTCCAGCAGGATTTGAAGCACCTGAAAAGCCTGCGGGGGCAGTTTTATTCGCAACCCATGCTTGAACAACTCTTGGGTAGATGGACGAATTTCGTAGGGTCCGAAACGAAGTAACGCAGGCGAGCGAGAAATCTCCACAGAAGCACACCCAAACGTTAGCGCCAGAGTATA
>PMHI01000327.1:12958-27143 GCA_003156615.1 Acidobacteriaceae bacterium
GCTGTACTGGCCAGAAGGAGTTAGCCCCGATCAACTTCTATCCAACCGGCGCAAGAAAAATCTATGAAAAGTCAGAGAGGACAGTAAATGAAAACTTTGCTTAGAAATTTGATGGCGATACTGGCGACGGTGGCGTTCGGATCTCTCCTGGTTCCCATGGCGTCGGCCGGCTGCGCAAATGCCAACAACGGTGTGAAGGTTGCGCCGCAGTCCTGGAATGGACAATCTTCGTTCGGTTCAGCGGCGCTCCTGCTGGCTTCCGATCATGATTCCGACGCTTCGATTGTGGGAATGTGGCACGTCGCTTTTATTGCCAAAGGCAACGTGGGCCCCGGCCTTCCACCCGACGGCGCTCTCGTGGATAACTCATTTTCCCAATGGCACAGCGATGGCACCGAGGTCCAGGTCTCATCGCGCGCCCCGCAAACCGGAGACGTATGTATGGGTGTGTGGGAGAAGGTTGGCGAGTGGCACTATAAGCTCAATCACTTCGGCATCTCCTTCGACCCGACAACCGATCCCAACAACCCGCAGGGGTTTGCCGACATCCGTCAGGACATCTTCTTGAATCCGGACGGGATAACCTTCAAAGGGACCTTCACCATCCAGCAGTACGACCAGTCTGGAAACCTTCTGATCGAAATCAAGGGCTTACTCCACGGATACCGTGTCAACCAGCACACAACGGTGGGCGACCTTCTGAGTCAAAGCTGAGAGGTTGGGGGCAGATTGATTCTGGCACAGTGGCAGCCGAAAGGCGGCCACGGTGTCGGATCGATCTTGTCATAAACGAAGTCGTATGCACGATCCTGTGCGCCAAACCGGCAAATGGCTCAAGTCGATTGTGCAGGGCCACTTCAACTGCTACGCGGTACCGGGAAGCATCAACCGCCTGGGCGTATTCCGGGATCGGCTAATCGGGCATTGGTAGCGGACACTTCGCCGCCGTAGCCAGAAACGCCCGATTTCCTGGAAGCGTAACCCTCGCTCTGGCTGCCCGCTGGCTCCCCAAACCGCACATACTCCATCCTTATCCCGCGGTTCGCTTTGCCGCCAGTCATCCACGATAAGAACCGCCGATGCCCTAACAAGCGCCCATCCGGGTCCGCGCGGGGGGGGCGATCAGCACATGACCCTACCGCGATCTCAAAATCCTCCCGTCTTCCGGGCAGGTTTTCCGTCGGGCTCGCCTGCGGTCCTCCTTGAATAAAACTTGCCTTGGGGGCTAACCGCAGGTTTAGAATTGCCGCGCCATGAAAAACCTCCTCGTCTGCTCTCTTTTGGTTTTCGCTTCCGCCCTGCTTCTCGAACAACCTCTACGCGCATCAATCCAGCCGGCCATCAACTCGGCCAGCGCGCAAGTGCCTGAAAAGCTCTCCGCCGATACCCCGAAGACCACCGTACTCGGCAGTGCCTTCATCGCGCCGAAAGATTGGTCCATTCGCGTCGAAGGACCGGCGACCATTCTCGAAGCGCCCGAAGGAGACTCCTGGGTCGTGCTCGTCGACGTACAAGCCAAGACGCAGGACGAGGCATTAGCCGCGGCGTGGCGTGTGTACAAGCCCGACGCAAAATGGCCGCTTAAAGTCACCAACGATCTGCCCGACCGCGATGGCTGGAGCCGTCGCCGCCTCTACGACTACCAGACCTCGCCCAATGAGAAGCGCGGAGTAGATGCCGTCGTCTCTTACTCCGGATCGAACTGGACCGTCGTCATTGAAGATGTGTCAGATGCGGTCGCGGGGAAGCGCGGCGGACAGCTCGCCCTCATTTTCAGCCGATTGCTGCCCAAAGGCTATAGCCGCGAATCGTTTTCTGGAAAGAAAGCCAACACGCTAGACTCGGCGCGCATTGCGGAACTCGGCCGTTTCGCTGAGCAGGGACAAAAAGTCTTGGGAGTGCCCGGAGTCGCTCTCGGCTTGGTGCAGGATGGCAAGGTCGTATTTGCTGGTGGTTTCGGTGTTAAGGAGTTGGGCGGTACGGAGAAGCCAGACGGTGACACGCTGTTCATGATCGCCTCGAATACGAAGGCGATGACGACTCTGCTCCTCGCCAAACTCGTCGCCGAGCACCGGATCACCTGGGACACCCCCGTCATCAAACTATTCCCGAGCTTCAAGCTTGGCGACGCCGAAACCACGCACAGCGTGCTCGTCAAGCACCTGATCTGCGCCTGCACCGGAATGCCGCGCCAGGATTTGGAATGGATCTTCGACTACGGCAAGATGACGCCCGAGAGCACGATGGCTCTGCTTGGCACCATGCAGCCGACATCGAAATTTGGTGAACTCTTCCAGTATTCCAATCTGATGGCCGCGGCCGCCGGATATACCGGAGCTCATGTCATCCATCCCGACATGGAATTAGGCGCCGCTTACGACAGCGCCATCCAATCGTATGTTTTCGATCCGTTGCAGATGAAGGAGACGACCTTCGACTTCAAGCGCGCCTTCTCCGGCAATCATGCCGGCTCGCATTCGCCTGACGCCGACGGAAAAACTGCCAAGGCGGTCACAGCCATTAATGATGCCATCATTCCCGCGCGCCCCGCCGGAGGCGCGTGGAGCAGCGTGAACGATATGCTGAAGTACGTCTCCATGGAACTTGCCGAGGGCAAGCTTCCCGATGGAACAACCTACATTTCGAAAGAACCGTTGCTCGAACGGCGCGCTCCACAGGTCAGCATCGGTAAGGACGTCACCTATGGCATGGGCCTGATGGTCGACACCACTTATGGAGTGCCCGTCGTTCATCACGGTGGCGACCTGGTCGGATATCACAGCGACATGATGTGGCTGCCGCAGCAAAACGTGGGTCTGGTTATCCTGACAAACGCTGATCCCGGATGGCTGCTTCGCGACCGCATCCGCCGCAAATTGCTAGAGGTTCTCTTCGATGGACATCCTGAAGCCGAGGCGCTACTCAATGCCGACGCGAAGAGCTTCTATGCCGACCTGGCTGCCGAGCGCAAATTGATGACGATCCCGGCCGATGCGAATGAGAGTGCCAAGCTCGCCAAACACTACACCAATGCATCGCTCGGCGAAATCACCGTCAGCACCTCAGGCGCTTCCACGATCTTTGATTTTGGCGAGTGGAAAAGCGAAGTCGCCAGTCGCAAAAATCCCGATGGCACAATTTCCTTCATCACCACCGTACCGGGTGAGTTGGGCTTTGAGTTCGTGGTTGGCTCGGGAGCCAGGCGAACGTTGACCATCAGAGACGCGCAGCACGAATACGTGTTTGAAGAACGTTGAGTCACGATGGTTCACAGTCGGCGCTGGAATTCGAGGCTGATCAGATGCAACAGCTCTCCGGCGCTCACGACCCGCGTGCCTCCAACTTGATCCTGCGGGAAACCCTGCTTGCTCCCAGCTATGAACGTTTCCTTGCGTTTTGCCGTCAGTCGAAAGTTATTACAGCGGCTCAGATGCGCAAACTTTTGGACGGCGTGAGTGAGTTTGACTCACAACGCGTTCTCGAAGAGGTCGTCGAGATTCATGAAGCTCTCTACTTCTTAATTCTGTCTGCGGTGCATGGTCGCAGTCCCGACGAATCGGATTTACGAGCGCTCAACGGGTTTCTCTCCGAGGCTCGAGCAGCGGACGAGGTCGTGTGGCACAAATGCAGGTTTGTTCGCAGCTTTCGTGACATTACGGAGAGACCTGATGGACCCCTTCGGCAGTTCGTAGATGCCGCAGTGGTTCTGATTACCTCCCCGGACATTTGCAACGTTCGCGAATGCAGCGAGAAAACCTGCCGATGGTTCTTCCTGGATCGAAGCAGGAACCACTCTCGACGATGGTGCGACATGCAACTCTGTGGCAATCGTTCCAAAGCTAAGCGATTCTATGCTCGAACGCGCAACGATGTTTAATAGGCGGGCTGATCATCGCCCTTCCTGAGGCTGGCCGGTTAATAGGTCATTGCCCTCTGCGGGATCAGTGACTGCCGTGTGTACCGAAAGGACCACGACGTCACCTTACTCGATCGACATTCGCATGAACATTGCCTGATGGCGTTGTGGTGATTGACATAGTGCGCGCAAACTCTGCGGACCAAAATGTCCGCGTCGCATACAGGACAAACTGCGTCAAAAGAGGAACGCATCGAATCATTACAATTGAAACCAGTTAAGCGTTTTCTGAATCCGCATGGTGCATTCGATTCCCCAACCCGCCATTTGATTTATTGGCGTAATTTCGCGAACCTGGAGTAATATGCTGGCAAAAATCAAGTATCGTCCGACCGCTCGCTCGCGTCGCACCGTTAGGTTGACCGTTGCAAGCGTCGCGCTATCCCTAATTGGCGGAGTGGTTTCGTTGGCGCAAAATTCGACGCCGCCCCAGCCGCTGAAGACTCCGGGGCAACAGAGTCCACAACCCTCACCGAATAACTTGCCGCCGATGCAACTCGATGGCGCGGCCGTGCTGCATCACCTGAACCAGGTCATCAGTTGGTACCGTCATTCCACTACAGGCGTTCAGTCTGTCGGATTGTCCAGCGACGCCATCTATCAGGATAATGTGCAGAGTCTCGAAGCTGAGGTCGTGCGGCTCGCATTTCAGTCCGCGAAGGCCGAAGCCGAGCTGATCAGGGCCCAGCAGAAAACCAGCGGTGCACCCCAGCCGTCCGGCGAAACGACCGAGCAGCAGAAATTGGCCCAGATGCAGGCAAAGACTTCTTCCCAGATCGATCAATTGCAATCGCAGATCGAAAATCTAAACGCGCAGATTGCTAAAACACCAGCCGCCCGGCGAGGCAACCTCATTTCACAGCGAGACGCCTTTCAGGGCGAATTGGAACTACAGAAGGCTCTCCTCGATGCCATTCAAAAAATGGCGACGTTCGTCGAAACGAACGGCGAGATCGCCGGTGGGCTCGAGGGCAGTATCAATCAACTGGCCCGATCAATCCCCGAGGTTTTGGGTTCGAGCACGAGCTCTCAAAAGACGGTTAGTGCGCCTACGCCAGCTAAACCCTCGCTTGCCAACTCCGGCGGTCTGATCAGCGAGGCGATGACGCTGTATGACTACATGAGCGTCGTGCACCGGATCGATGGAATCATCAACGAAACCAACTACGCGCGCGAGGTGGCGGACAAGTTGCGGACCCCGCTCCAAGACGCGTTGCGGGCAACCATTCAGCAGAGTCAGAACCTGGCCAATCAGCCGCCAGCCACCGATCCGCAGCAGCTTCAAACGGAACGGCAAGACTTCCGGGATCTTACCGAGCGGTTTAAACAGCTCTCCGGTGCTCTTCTTCCACTCAGCCAGGAAATCATCGTGTTCGATGACAGCAAGACGAATTTCGAGGAATGGCGTAATTCGATTGCCCGCGAATCGAAATACGTTCTTCGCTCCGTACTCCTCCGAGTGGGTGGAATTGTCCTGGCGCTGGTGGTGATTCTGGTTCTCTCGGAAATCTGGCGCCGTATCACGTTCCGGTATGTAAGTGAACCTCGCCGCCGAAGGCAGTTTCTGGTCCTGCGCCGGGTAGTAATCGGTTTCTTAATTGTGATTGTCCTGACCGTGGGCTTTGTCAGCGAGTTCAGTTCTCTGGCCACATTTGCCGGATTCATCACCGCTGGCATCGCCGTAGGGTTGCAGGCCGTTCTTCTTTCCGTTGCCGCGTATTTCTTTATCATCGGCCGGTATGGCATCCGGGTCGGCGACCGAATCAGCGTTGCAGGCATCACCGGCGACGTTGTCGATATCGGTCTGGTGAGGCTGTACCTGATAGAACTGGCGGGTACGGGACTGGATTTCTATCCTACGGGACGTATCGTTGTGTTCTCAAATTCCGTTCTTTTTCAGACGGGCACACCGCTCTTCAAGCAGATTCCAGGAACTGAGTACGCCTGGCACGAAGTCGTGGTCATGATTGCGCCGGACGGAAATCANNCCATCCAGCGCCATGTCGATATTCAGGTGGAGGTGCCGCGTCCAGAGGCTCGTCTTCAGTTCGCCGATGCGGGCCTGGAACTGCTGGTGCGCTACCCAGTAGAGATCCGCAAGGCGCCCGATATTGATGAGGAGATGACAAGAAAAGTCCTGGATCTGATCGAAACCGATGAGGCGCTGAAAGCCGCCGTCTCGGGTAACCCAAAAATCCGCTCGGCAGTGAAGGGATGAGACGCTGGGTACAGGCTAAATCCGCCACTCGGGTGGTAATTCCGGCCTCCACGTAGCCGTGGAGACAGTGATCGGGTAATGCCCATAGGACGGCACGTGTTCTTTGGCGATGATATCGTCAGAACCGATACAAACCGACCTAGGGTTCGCGGACGAGTATCTCATCAAAGCACGGTCCATGGGCGGAATTAGCGGGTCTCCTGTGTTTGTCCGTCCTTCTGTTGGCGTAGGTTTGGCGGCTAACCACACAGACGGCGGAAAAGGACGATCGCACTCAAGTAGCAATGCGAGTCGGGGGTGTACCGACCGAAGTAGAAGCGGTTGCCGCTGCGCCGCGTTTGCAGCAAGCCTCTGGCATCGCCAGAACCGACCTCCGGCCGAGTTGATCCTCAAGCAGCGCACTTAGGGGGTAAAGAATGATTGCGCGCATTTCTGGCGGGCGCACCGCTGGGTTTTCGTGATTGCGTTGAGGAATACTCGGCAGCCCTCTACGATTCAGGGAGTTCTCACTCAACTCCAAAACCCAAAGGGAACTTCCTCCCACGTCCTGCCACCCTAAGCGGGTTAAGGATGCTTTGTCTCCAAGGATGGTCCGCGCTTCGCGAACCAATCTCTCCGCTCAGGATGACAGCTCTGCGTGATCGGGCAATACTCACGCTTTTCACCCCACGCTCCCTGCCGCGTCGTTTATTCTGTCCCCGTCCCCCAGATGGCATTGAACAGGCACAAGCCGAAGTCGCTTTGGAAAGCTGACGACCAGCACGCCCGCTTGGCGGAACTCACGGCGCACTCCGACGAGCCCGCGAAAGACAATCCGCTGCGCCGCGACGTGCGCTCTCTGGGCGCGATCCTCGGACAGGTACTTGTGGAGCAGTCCGGTCGGGAGTTATTCGAATCGGTGGAAGAGTTGCGGCGATTGCTGATCGAGCACCGCGAAACGGTGCGTCGCCATCCGGAGCAAACTGCCGCGCCTAAGTTGATGCTTAAGGCACAAGAGATTATCTCGCGGATGGACTTGGTACGTGCCTACCAGGTCACGAAGGCCTTCGCGACATATTTCGAACTTACCAATCTCGCCGAGACCAATCACCGCAAGCGTCGGCGCCGCGCCGGCAAATTGGACCGCAAACGTCCTCCCCTCAAGGGATCATTTCGCGGAACGTTGCTGCGCCTGAAAGAAAGTGGAATTTCGGCCGAGGATGCTGCCGCCGCGATCAACCGGATCGCGATCACCCCAGTCTTCACAGCGCATCCCACCGAGGTCGCGCGGCAGACCGTTCTGCTAAAGCGCCGCCGCATCGCGCAACAACTGGAACGCCTCGATCGCCTTCCGCTGACGGACGAGGAGGCCAAGGATTGCGAAAACAATATCCGCGCGGAGGTTACTTCACTCTGGCAGACCGATGAAGTACGCTTGGCGAAACCTACCGTGAACGATGAAATTCGTATGGGCCTGCGGTACTTCCGACTTTCGTTGTTCGAAACGCTTCCAAAGATCTACGCCGAGATCGCGGAATCTTTCCAGGATGTCTACGGTCTCGAATACGACGAAAACACGTTGCCTAACCTGGTGCAGTTCGGATCCTGGATTGGCGGTGACCGCGATGGCAACCCGCTGGTCAAACCAGATTGCATCCGCACCGCGCTCGAGGCCGCACGCGCCCTCATTCTCCGCGAATACCTGAATGACGTTGAGTCCCTCAGCGACCGTCTAAGCTCTTCGCGCCGGCAAACCGGCGTTTCGAAAGAACTGCTCTCGCATCTGCAAGTCTACGAACGCACGATTCCGGCCGTCCACCTGGCTTGGGGTCCCGACAACACAACAGAAAGTTACCGCCGTTTTCTCTCCTACATCTTTCACAAACTTCAGCAGAGCCGGAAGGCCGGCGGCGCTCCCGCGGCGTATCGCAACGCCGGAGAATTTGAGAACGATCTCTTGCTGGTAAGGGATAGTCTCCAGTCCAACCGAGGCGAGCGACTGGCCGGGACTTACGTCTCTTCGCTGTTGCGGAAGGTGCGTACGTTCGGCTTCCACCTGCACACGCTCGACATTCGCCAGCACGCCCGCGTGCACGCGCAGGCCATCAAGGAACTCGGCCCGGAACTAAAGAGCGATGCCCGGTCGTCCGAGACGCGGGAATTGCTTGAAACGTTCCGCACAATCGCACAGCTGAAACGCATTTATCCCGCCCACTCGATTTGTCATTACATCATCAGTGGCGCGGAATCGGAAAATGATGTAATGGCGGTGATCCGCTTGGCGAATTCCGTCGACGTTCAAGTGCCCGTCTCCGGCGACGATCCTGGCTTGATGCCGGTTCCGCTTTTTGAATCTATTGACGCCCTCCGCGCCGCCGGCGCTGTCATGCGCCGGCTATGGAGTAATCCCGAGTATCAGCCGCTGCTCGATTCCTGGGGACGCTGGCAGGAGGTGATGCTCGGCTACTCTGACTCCAACAAGGACGGCGGCATGCTAACGAGCACATGGGAACTCTATAAAACTCATCGCGAGTTGCATCGCGCCGCGCAGGAATGTGGAGTGAAGCTTCGCCTCTTCCATGGTCGCGGTGGAACTGTGGGCCGCGGCGGTGGTCCCACTCATGCCGCCATCCTGGCGCAGCCGCCGAGCTGTTTTTCGGGCCAGATTCGCATCACTGAGCAAGGCGAGGTTCTCAACTGGAAATACGCCGACCCGGTCCTTGCCGAATGGAATCTGGAACTCATGATCGCGGCAAGTCTGGAAACGCTGACACGGCACAACCACCAGAACCAACAATCCCAGGGAGATCAATCCCAGCCGCCCACTCGCTGGGAAGAAGCCATCGAAGAGATGTCGCAAGAAGCGTACCGCCTTTACCGCAGGGAGATCGCCGACAATCCCGATGTCCTGGAATATTTCGAGCAGGCGACTCCAGTCAACGAGCTGGACACGGCGCGCATCGGATCGCGACCGTCCCGTCGCGCCAGGGGGAGGAGACTCGAAGATTTGCGCGCCATCCCCTGGGTCTTCGGCTGGATGCAGAGTCGCCATGCCGTTCCGGCCTGGTTTGGCATCGGTCATGCCCTGGAACAATTCGCAAAAAGCGGTCCCGGACACGAGCAACTCCTCCGCCAGATTGCGCGCGGCTTCCCGGTCTTCTCGGAACTTCTGCGGAATGTGGAACTGGGGATGGCGAAAGCCGATCTGGGGATCGCGCATAATTATTCCGGACTGGTCAAAAACGCGGCGCTTCGCAATCGCGTTTTCTCCATGCTCGAAGAAGAATTTCTGCGCTCGCGCCGCATGATTCTCCGCGTCACCGGACAGCAGGAACTATTAAGCCGCAATCGCGTGCTGGCCCGCTCGATCCGCCTGCGGAATCCCTACGTCGATCCCATGAGCCTGATTCAGGTGGAACTCTTAAGGCGCAAACAGCTGGGAGCACAGGCTTCGGAGTTGGAGTATCCGCTGGGCGCAACCATCAACGGAATCGCGGCCGGTCTGCACAATACGGGGTAGGATGAGGATTTCAGACCTACTGGGCAGACATAAATTTCAAAGCTTCGATGGTTCGCGTCAGTCACAAACCAGAGCGAGGCTGGACGCCAAAGGCCAGTTCCGTTTCGTAGGCTACCTGAAGCTTCTGCATTGCGGAGATACGAGTGAATTTTGTCCGAGAGCGGACCTTTTTCTTGGCGCCTGACTTCGGAAGATGCGTTTCGCGAAGTTCAGACATAAATTCTGCCCTCAGCTTCGGTCCTCCTTCTTCCAGGATCTGAGCGAGACCCCTTAGCCTGGAGGCCGGCAAACACTTGTGCCCCCATGCAATTATCTCCATCAGAAGAGGGAGCAATTCGATGCCTCTTTCGGTGAGACTGTAAATGGCTTTCTGTTTATGGCTGGCGTCCCGAGACTTGACGAGGATCCCTTGCTGGACAAGCCTTTGAAGACGATCGGCCAGAATATTCGACGCAATCCCTTCCACAGATTTGGTCAGGAGCTCGCGAAAATGCCGTCGGTTCATGAAAATGATGTCGCGGATGACGAGCAGACTCCACTGGTCGCCAAATATCTCGACCGTCAGGTTGATAACGCACCCTGACCTGTGATCCTTGTGCACTCTGCCTCCACTCCGTTTGGGCATTGCCTGCCCCAATAATTGTACAACTGGTTGCATATGATAACTAGTTGTGTTGCGGGTAATGGGGCGTAGTTTCCGCCAACTTCTTCCATTTCAGAGGCCGTCGCAGCCAGGACCTAGAGGCCATTAGACTTCTCTTTACCTACATTATCAGGAGTGCAACTAGTTGCAATAAACAACCGGTTGCGTAATGCTAGCAGTATCCTTTTTCCCATAGAATCGTCGTTGCCAAAGTCCCGTTTCTTGTAGATGTGCGTTGGCTTTCCGCAATCAAATCTGCTACCGAATGTGATTTCAAATATCTGATTTCATTCATGCCGTAACTAAAGCTGAGGTTCGGCGCCTGGAGCGGAAGTTGATGGCAGCTCAAATGCATTCGTACACGCCATGGACTGAACACCGCATGCTTCTGCTCTGAATAGCACATTAACTGTTGGACTGCGCCAAGTAGGCGGGCGGCATGAATCGCCGAGATCGCGCCTCTGCACGTACGGCTATTTGGACAGCCTCGGCCTTGAAGTTTTTGTTTGATACGAACAAAACCGACTGGTCGGTTGGACAGAAAAAGGGACGAATCTGATGTCAACAGCTCTGAGCTAAAACGAGAAACTTCTCCTGTCTAGCTGGAAGGCAACGCGGGAGGGACCTCAGCGGTGTCGCAAGTAAGCGGAGCTGGCGGCAGTAATGTCTTCCGTCTCCAAGGCAATAACAGAACAACAAAACACTAGCCGCTGCTTCTAAGGAGTTCCAGCATGACACTTCAAATCAATACAGGAGGAGTTATGAATCGATTGCAGCTTTGGAAGGTAGTAAGTGTCGCACTTCTTGCATGTGGTTTAGCAAGCGCTCAGCACATCACCACATTTAGTGCTCCGGGCGCGGGCACAGGCGCCGGCCAGGGCACCGGGGGCTTCGGCATCAATCCGCAGGGGACTGTCGTGGGATCGTTCCTTGACTCAGACAACGTGTTTCACGGTTTCCAGTGTGTTTCGGGCTGTGCTTCGCGCCGCACATTCACCACATTTAATGCTCCCGGCGCGGGCGCAGGCGCGTTCCAGGGCACTATCACTTTCAGCATCAACGCGTGCGGAGTGATGGCAGGTTACTACGTTGACGCAAGTAACGTGGCTCACGGCTTCGTGACTGCTGCTCCGTTCAAGACCTTCGCCATTTTGACCGATCCGGACGCCGGGCAAGGCTCCGGACAAGGCACTTTCGCGGGCAACATCAACCAGAAAGGGGAGATCGCCGGATACTACATTGACGCAAGCGGTGTATCTCACGGCTTCGTCACCGCTCCGCCTTACCGCACCTTCGCCTCATTCGATCCCACGGGCTCCGCATCCACGGGTACCGCAGTAGCAACCGCCCTGAACCTGGAGGGGGAGGTCACGGGAACTTACTTTGACGCGAGCGGCGCGGCTCACGGCTACGTGCGCGCTGCGAACGGCACCATCACCGAATACAATGTCAGGGGCGCAGGCATGGGCTCCGGCCAGGGCACCGAAGCCGCAAGCATCAACGACCGGGGGCGGATCACGGGAAACTACATTGATTCGAGCGGCGTGAATCACGGCTTCGTGCGCGGCCGGTTCGGCGCCATCACCACATTCAACATTCCGGAGGCGGGCACTGGCTCCGGCCAAGGCACCCTACCTGAGGGCATCGACCTGGCGGGGGAGATTACAGGACAATACGTCGACTCGAGCGGCGTGAATCACGGCTTCGTGCGCAGTTCGTTCGGCGCCATCACCACCTTCGACGCTCCGGGGGCGGGAACGGCCTCTGGCCAGGGCACCCTTCCTGCGACCCCCAACCTGTTTGGGGCGATCACCGGACAGTATATTGACGAAAACAACCTGCATCACGGCTTCCTGCGGAACCCGTAAGCCCACTCTGGGGTAAACAGGCATCCCCAGTTGACGGTTAAGTCTGCGACACCGGGACGCAGGAAACCTGGATGTCCGGTTGGAGGAGGGAGGGGTATCGTATCACTGCCTCTCCCGACCTCAACACGCTGTTTCCTGCCAGTGCCAACCTCTTCGCAACCATGGCTGACAAGATCAGCGAGCGCGGACAAATCTCGGGCATGGCAATCGTGCTCAGCGCGCCGGATGCGGGCAACATCCACGCAGTATCGTCGATAACCGGCCAATATCTTGATTGACGCCCTTACGGCGTGGAGGTAAGAAGATATATTGACCAGCCGGTATGCGATGCAGTATTTTTCCAGCATGTCTGGACGTTACGCCGAATTGGAGAGGCAATCTTGGCTCATGAGCAAGGCGGCAGGAAGAAGTCGATTCATCTGGCGACAGATGTTGGACAGCCTTGCCTTCTGGCTGATCTTGATGCCACTGCTCGATTTGCTTGCGTTCAAAACTGACCCGCTCTCTGTGCAGAATGTCGTAATCGACCTCATCTTGCTTCCTGTGTGCCTGTTGGGCGGATACTTGAAAGGCAAATGGAGATGGCAGGACTTGGAAAAGAAGTACCCCGCAGACACTCTCCCATTTGGCGAATAGCCTTTGCATTCAAAAAGGTTAATCTTGATCTGGTGCTGGGCGATGGTTGTCATAACATCGCTATATCACTAACGGGTCAGCCGATGCACTTGGGGGAACAATGAACTGCAAATCCATTGGCAGAGCACTCCGATGTCTCGGGCCGATCTTAGTGTTATTGGCAGGTCTGTGCGTGCCAGCAGCTATTCGCGCCCAATCGGGGTCCGCAGCGCCGTCGGAACAACGCAAGACCAGCACGCCTTACACCGGCGACTTCTCGATTTTCGAGGCCCCAGGGCGTGATGAGCGCCTGCAGATCAACCGCGTCATGGATATGCTGGGCATTGAGCCCGGCAAAAACGTTGCCGACATTGGAGCTGGATCGGGTTGGTTCACAGTGCGCGCCTCGCTCCGCGTCGCCCCCTCGGGCACAGTTTATGCTGTGGACATCAACCCGAAGGCAATTCAATACATTGACCAGCGCGCGAAAAAAGAGCAACTCCAGAACATAAAGACGATCCTCAGCACACCCGACGATCCGCAGCTCCCGCCCGACAGCATCGATGCCGTGCTGCTGCTCAAGACCTACCACGAGGTNNGCTCATCCGATTGTGCTACTCAGAAATCTGAGCTCATCGCTTAAACCGGGAGCCAGGATTGGCATCATCGATCGCAATGGCAATGGAGAAAATCATGGCGTCAGTAATGATGTGGTCGTTCGGGAAGCCGCCCAAGCCGGATACGAACTGCGCGATTCACAGGATTTCGTGAAAGGTGACGGCATGGATTATTTTCTGATCTTCAGACGGAAGCCGAACTAAGTTCTGCGTTGCCAGGCCACAGGTCAATGAGCGCAGTCGCCAAATTTCGACAGCTTAGGGCCATCCGGCGTACTGGATGCTACTTAACACCACTCTTGTGAGCTGCCAGCCGTACATCATAAATCGCCGAAATGACGACCTCCGGATGTTCGGTTGGCATTTCCTGACTGCTGTCGAACACGATCTGCTTGCCACGGGTCGAGAGACGAGCCAACTCCGGCTGTCGGCAGAGTGAACTTCTGCCCGTCCCCATGTCTCTAAAGCCTTCTCATCGGAGGAGCATTTCACCCTATACTGGAAAGTAACTGGGATCAGGGAGGCGTGCGCTTGTGCCCCGCCCTCCTTTCAAAGGACTTCATGGCCGCGTTAATTGATGCTATTAATGTCAAACGTAAGACTTTGTTTGAGCTTGTAAACACTCCCTACTTGTGTCTGGAAGCAGAAGTGAACACGCCTACCGCTCGTGGCGGCCAGACCTTGGTGCGCCTGAAGATGCGCAACCTCCTTACGAACGCGGTCTTTGAGAAGACATTCAAGGCGAGCGACAAGTTCAAGGAGCCGGACTTGCAGTCGGCACAGGCTTCGTATCTGTATAGCGATGGGGA
>PMHI01000411.1:0-12596 GCA_003156615.1 Acidobacteriaceae bacterium
GGCACGCTGGATGGCATGATTGGCGGACAGGTCGTGGATCTGGAGGCCGAGCATACGCAACCTACGGCGGATATGCTCGAGTATATCCATCGCGCGAAGACCGCCGCGCTGATCACGGCAAGCCTGGTCAGTGGAGGGCTTTATGCCGAAGCCAAGAACAACGAGGTGGCAAAGCTGCGGGCCTTTGGGCAGTCGATCGGGCTGGCCTTTCAGATTGTGGATGACGTGCTCGATGTGACCCAAACCTCCGAGCAGCTGGGCAAGACCGCGGGCAAAGATACCGCCTCGCAGAAAGCGACCTATCCAGCGCTGTTCGGGATTGAAGAGTCGGTGGGCAAGGCGGATTCGCTCGTGAACGCGGCTCTTTTGGAGTTGGAGAGCTTCGGCGAACGAGCCGAGACGCTGAAGGAGTTGGCGCGGTATCTGGTGGAGCGGAAGAAGTAGGAGCGGAGGTCAGTTACGAAAAAGGCGATCTCGACGAGCATGTCCTCGACTCCTTTCGACATTCTGGCGATTGCGGCACACCGCGACGATGTGGAGCAGACCTGCGGCGGTACGCTGCTGAAGGCCGCGCAGCGCGGGCAGCGGACGGGCATTCTCGATCTGACGCAAGGCGAAATGGGCACGCGCGGAACAGCGGAAGATCGCGCCCGTGAGGCGGCGGACGCGGCGAAAATTCTCGGTGTGGGCTGGCGGCGGGCGCTCGACATTCCCGATGGCCGGGTCGAAAACACCTGGGAGAATCGGCTGAAAGTGGCGAGCGTGATCCGCGAGACTCGGCCACGGGTGGTGATTCTNNGCGATCGGCCAAACCAATTCCGGCGCGGATAAAGGCGAATCGCTTGCTCCTCATCGTCCGTTCAAAATTGTCTACGCCACGCTTTACTACGACGTGCGCCCGACTTTTGTGGTGGAGATCGGGGAGCAGTTCGAACAGAAGTTCGCTTCCATCATGGCCTACAAGTCGCAGTTCAGCGATCAGGAGGAGGGTAAGGACATCTTCCCTGCCCACGACGAGATTCGCGCGCGAGTGGACGCAATGGCGCGGTTTTACGGCATGTTGGGCGGCGTGACCTACGCCGAGCCGTTTCTGCAGAAGGAAGTCGGGTTGGTCGAGGATTTGCTGGCGATTCCAGTAAAATCGATCTGAGCTTCCCCTTACTCGTGGCCGATCGGAGAGACGACCGGCCCATAGAATCCTGCTTCCATCACTTTTTCAACGCGACCGCCAAGCCGTCGCGAATCGGCAGGATCGTAGTAAAGAAATCCGCGGAATTGTAAAGCAAGCGGTTGAATTCGAGGATAGCCTTGGTTCGCGGGTCCGTGGGATTGTTCTGGGCGACTTGTCCGCTCCACAAAACGTTGTCGGTTATGAACAGGCCGCCCGTGCGAAGCCGCGGCGGAACTAGGCGCAGCACGCGCGGGTAGTCTTCTTTGTCGACATCGTTGAAAATGATGTCGTACTGCTGCTTCTGCTCGGAAAGGACTTCGAGGGCGTCGCCCGTGTGGAGCTTGATGCGGCTCGAAACGCCAGCGCGATCGAAGTAGCGGCGGGCGCGTTCGGCGTTCTTGGGATCGCCGTCCGTATAGATGACCCGGCCTTTTTCGCCGACCGCTTGCGCCCACCAGATGGTCGAATATCCAATGGCTGAGCCCAACTCGAAGACGGTCTTGGCATTGATCATCAGGGCAAGTTGCTCAAGCACGCGCGCCACGGCAGGGCCGACGATGGGGACGTCGTGCACGGAAGCGAAGTCCTCCATCTCCGTCAGCACTTCATGGCGTTTGGGAAGCATGGAGTATAGGTAATCGTCGACCGGGCCGGCGGTCACGCCGTCATGGCGCCAGCGCGGTCTGTCTTGTGGTTTCAGCTTATTTTGGGCCACTTGTTTGCCTCGGGAGTTCAGTTGCCGGTTATCAATTTCTGATCTTCACTTGCTGAGAGTGACGCCGGGCGTCATGGTAACGATTTCGACATGGGGCGCCAACTTCTCGAGGTCGGCGGGACTTCCTGTGAGCACGGGGAACGTGCCGAAATGCATGGGAATGACTGTTTTCGGCTTCAGCAGGTTGCAGGCATAGGCGGCCTCGCGCGGCCCCATGGTGAAGTGGTCGCCGACGGGCAGCATGACGATTTCAGGCGCGTAAAGCTCGCGGATGATTGCCATGTCTCCGAAAACATTGGTGTCACCCGCGTGATAGATTTTGACCCCGTTTTCAAATTCGATCGTATAGCCGCAAGCTTCGCCACCGTAAATGAGCTGGTCGCCATCCTGGATGCCACAGGAATGATCGGCGTGCACCATGGTGACTTTGATATCGCCGACCTTTTGCGTGCCGCCCTTGTTCATCATGGCGATTCGCTGGGCGCCCTTTTTCTCCAGCCATCCGCACAGCTCAGGGATTCCCACAACCTGGGGATTGTGCTGCTTGATGATCTCGACCGCATCTCCAATATGGTCGCCGTGACCGTGAGTGCACAGGAGCACATCGACGTTCTTTACTTTCTTCTCCGCGGCCGGGCACGCCGGGTTATTCATGATCCAGGGATCGATAATGATGGTCCGGCCGCCCGGAGTAACGATGCGAAATGTCGCGTGGCCCAGCCAGGTAAGTTGAATGCCTTTAAGATTCATAAACAAAAAACTCCGGCCGACTTGCTCTTCGGTCGAGCAATCATTATGCAACCATCGGGTTAGCCAACTTGTGGCCTCTTCCGGTTACATATTTCGGCAGTGATATCCAGCCCAACATGGGCTGCGCGTTTAGTTTAATATGAAACGCCATGACCGGACTGCAGGTGTTGATTTCGCGGGAAGAGATCGCAAAACGAGTAGCCGAACTTGGCGCAGACATCACGCGCGATTTCCTGGGCCAGCCGGTGATCCTTGTCGGGGTATTGAAGGGCTCGGCGATTTTTCTGGCGGATCTGGCGCGAGAGATAAAGCTGGATGCAACGTTTGACTTCATCGGCGTCTCCAGTTACGGGAACCGTCCCAGCCCGACTCAGGAACTCAAGAGCGGCTGGGACTCCACCGGCGAGGTGAAACTGACAAAGGACGTAGACCAGTCCATGAAGGATAAGAACGTAATTGTCGTGGAGGACATTCTGGACACGGGCTTGACGCTCACGGTCCTGAAGAAACTGCTCTTGGCGCATCAGCCCCGATCCCTGAAGATCGCGGCTCTTCTCGACAAGCCCTCCCGGCGCAAGCTTCCTCTGCGCGGCGACTATGTTGGCTTCACCATCCCCGATGAGTTCGTCGTGGGCTACGGCCTCGACTATGCCGAACGCTACCGCAACCTAGCCGACGTCTGCATCGTGCCCCGGGACGGAAGTGCAGTCCCAAGTACCTAGTACCGAATACCGAGCAACCGCACTTCTTCCTTCAGCCAGCGCACCGAGCGGGTCGTCCGCGGTTTTATTTTCGCTCCTCGGTACCAGGGACTCGGGACCGAAAGCGCGGCTGCTATCATAGAAAAAATGGAATCGGTTCTGAGCAAGCACGAAAAACATGTGGCGGTTGATCCGCTGTTGCTAGAGGTCGCCGACGTCATGGCGACGTCGCTCGATCTGGATACGACTCTGCGCCGGGTTGCGGAGGTCGTGCGTAAAGTCATCGACTATGAAATCTTCGCCATACTCCTTCTGAACGAGAAAACCCAGGAGCTGCGCATTCGATTCCAGGTGGGATATCCCCCGGAGTTTGCCGAGCGGGCGCGGGTCAAGGTGGGCGTAGGAGTGACTGGACAGGCCGCCCACTTGCGGCAGACCATTCTGGTCGATGACGTGACCGAGGATCCCCGCTACATCGCTGCTGTGCCCAACGTGCGCTCGGAATTGGCTGTGCCCCTCATCTACAAGAACCGGGTGATTGGAGTCATCGACCTGGAAGCGCGGCATCCAGGCTATTTCAACGAAGAGCACAGCCGCCTGTTGAGCCTGATCGCGTCGCGCATGGCGGTTGGCATCGAGAACGCGCAACTCTACACGCGCACAACCAAGCAGGCNNGGCCGGATCGCGGAGCTTCTGCAGAGGTTGATTGATTTTCAGATGTTCAGCATCCTGCTCCTGGATTCCTCCGGGGAGAAGCTGCAGCACCGTTTCTCATTGCGCTTCAACGAGAATGTTCACCTGAAGCAAGATGTTGCGCTCGGGCAAGGATTGGTTGGGTATGCGGCGGAACACCGGCAGGCAGTGCTGGTGCCCGACGTGAGCAAAGACCCTCGCTACATCGAGGGCAACCCGGAAACACGATCGGAATTGGCCGTACCCCTGATCTACAAGAACAAAGTAATTGGAGTGCTCGATCTGGAGCACACGCGCCGCGGCTTTTTTACCGACGAGCACCGACGCACCATGATGACGCTGGCCGCGCAGGTGGCGATTGCCGTCGAAAACGCGCGCTTGTATGAGGAAATCGCGCGGCAGGAACGCCGGCTGGAGCGGGATTTGGCGCTGGCCCGCGAATTACAAATGCGGTTGCTTCCCCAGACGCTGCCGAAGCCGGCACATNNCGGTTGGGAATTGTGATTGGGGATGTCAGCGGGAAGGGAGCGCCTGCCGCCATCTATGCCGCGCTGGTAAGCGGAATCCTGCGCTCGCACGCGCCCATTGAGCCGGGCCCCGCCGAGATGCTCTCAGCGGTGAATTTGTCGCTGGCGGAGCGGCCGATTGAAGCACAATTCGTATCCCTGATTTACGCGGTCTGGGATGATGCGCATCGCGTCCTTCTGGTGGCCAATTCGGGCTTGCCGCGGCCGGTTTACGTGCACGAGGGGAAGAATCAAGTGATCGAGGCGACAGGTTTGCCGCTGGGTCTTTTCGACGAGGCGGATTACGATGAGTTCCGATTCAAGATGAAGCCCGGAGACATGTTTGTGTTCTTCAGTGACGGCATCCTGGACGCGCGCAACCGGAGCGGAGAACTGTTTGGCAGGGGACGGGTGGAGAAAATCATCGCGGAATGCGGCGGCACGTCGGCGGATTGCGTGGTCGATTCTCTGTTCAAAGCGGCGGCTGAGCATTCGGCCGGGGTCGAGACCTTCGACGATCAAACGGTAGTCGCGATCAAGGTCAAGGGCGTCGCCGGGCACAGCTCTTCCAAGCGAAAATGACGCGGCGAAGCGAAGTTGCGGGACCTCTGTTCGCCTCCGAGCGGCCGCCGGGATTCGTTCTTCGGGAACGGCGGAAGGGGTTATTGCGCCGTGCGGCGGACTTGGTGTTGCATTGCGACGATGTTCCGCTCACCAAACTGGCGGAGCGCTACGGAACGCCTCTCTACGTTTATTCGGCAACCACGATCCAGGCCCGTTTGGCGGCTTTTGAGAAAGCATTTCGCGACGTNNCTGCTGGCGCGGCAGGGATGCGGCTTTGATGTGGTTTCGGGGGGAGAACTGGAACGGGTGCTGGCCGTCGACCGGCGCGCCGCCCGCAAGGTCGTGTTTTCAGGCGTCGGAAAATCTCGTGACGAGATAACGGCGGCGTTGAAGGCCGGGATTCTGCTCTTCAATGTGGAGAGCGAGTCGGAACTGTGGGCTCTGGCCGAGTGCGCCGCGCGATTGCGCAAGGTTGCGCGCCTGGCTCTGCGCATAAATCCAGACGTGGCGGCCGATACTCATCCTTACATCTCCACGGGTTTGCATAAACACAAGTTTGGAGTACCTATCGCCAGCGCGCGCGCTCTCTACGCCCTGGCCTCCGGAGCGCGGTATCTGAAAGTTGCCGGCGTGAGCGTTCATATCGGTTCACAGATTACGGATGTCGCGCCTTTCGCGGAAGCAGTGGCTCGAGTGGCCGACTTTGTTCGTGAGTTGCGCGCCGATGGGCACACGCTGGATTACGTCGATACCGGAGGTGGGCTGGGGATTGCCTATCAAGAACCGGGATTGCAGTTCGCCGAGTATGTGGCGGGTTTCGCGCACGCAGTAACCAATCCGCTGCGCGGGCTGAATGTGCATTTGCTGCTCGAACCAGGCCGCGCGATTGTGGGGCCTGCCGGAGTGCTGGTCACTTCTGTTGTTTACAGAAAGGAAAACGATGGCAAGCGTTTTCTGGTGGTGGATGCAGCCATGAACGATCTCATCCGGCCTGCGCTCTATGATGCCTACCACGAAATCGTTCCCGTGGTTCAATCCAAAGACTTAACAGCCAAAAGAGAATCTGTCGATGTGGTGGGCCCGGTTTGCGAGTCCGGCGACTTCTTTGCGCGCGATCGAGAGCTGCCCCGCGTAGAAGAGGGCGACTTAGTTGCAATTCTTGATGCCGGGGCTTACGGGATGGTCTTGGCTTCGAACTACAACACGCGTCCGCGGGCGGCCGAGGTGCTGGTGAGTGGGAAGTCCGTCAAGCTCATCCGGCGGCGCGAGAAAGTACGGGAACTGTATTCCGCGGAGTTGTAGCCGGAGCGGCTATTCCGCGCAGTGCCCCTTAGCTTTATCCTTCTCCCCATTTCAGTTTGGTGCGGAGGACGTGGAAGAAATCAGTCTCGGTGCGGAACAGGCTCACTTTGTGTTCGGATCTGCGGCATCGGACCCGGTCTCCATCCTTCAGGTCGAGTCCAGGCTGGCCGTCCAGGCTGAGATACGCCACTTCTTCGTCGCTGCGCAGTCGCAGTTCAACCACAGACGAATCGGGCACAACCAGGGGGCGGTGCGTGAGCGAGTGCGGCGCCACTGGAGTAATTACAAAAGCATTGACGGCGGGCATGAGCACGGGACCGCCCGCGGAGAGAGAGTAGGCGGTCGAACCCGTGGGCGTGGCCACGATCATTCCGTCAGCACGGTAGCTGGAGACGAAGGCTTTGTCGACAAAAAGGTCGTAGTGATTGAGGCGAGCCAGCGCAGTCTTGTTGACCACCACGTCGTTGAAAGCGTTGTAACTTCCCAGTATCTCTTCGCCGCGCAGCAACTCACACCGCATAAGAGAACGTTGTTCCACGGCGGCGTGCCCCTCGGCGATCTGATCCAGCATGGGAAAGAGCGAGGCGAGCGGAACGTCGGTGAGGAAGCCGAGCGAACCCAGGTTCACTCCGAGCAGGGGAGCATCCGTTGCAGCCGTGTCTCGGACCGCCGAGAGTAGCGTCCCATCGCCGCCCAACACTACAACCAGGTCCAAAGGCCGCGAGGACATTTGTGAGCGCGGCACCGCCTCGTGGCCGTTAGAATACTTGGCGGTCTCAGGATCGACGATAACCTGGTAACCGTGCGCCTGGAGCCATGCCAGCAGTTCTGGAAAGATGCAGGCAACCTCCGGCCGCGCCGGACGCGAGACGATGGCCGCGACTTTCGATCGAGAAGCTGAGGATGAGCTTGGCATGTGGGATGAGTGAAAGACAGATTGTACCGAATTCGGAGGGAACTTTTAGCCCGCAGGCTCTTCGACTCCGGAACACGGGAGGTTAGAAGATTCCTCGAAGAAGGAATTCGCGGTTCCCTTCCGCACCGAGAATCGGCGATTCGATTACCTCGGTGCTCGAGCAGGCCAAATCCAGCAAAGCCCTTCTCACTTTTTCTACCGCCGCCCACTGAGCGGCCTCGTCGCGCACGATTCCTCCCTTACCAACGAATTCCCTTCCCGCCTCGAATTGTGGTTTAACCAGGACGATCACCGGCCGGCCACGGCGCTCTTCGAGGGCCTGCGGGAAGGCTGCGTTTACTGCCGGGGGGAGCACCAGGGTTGCAGAAATGAATGCCACGTCGATCACGATGAGGTCTACTGTTTCAGCGATGACCTCGTGCGTCAGGTACCGGGCGTTTGTCTTTTCGAGGAGTCGAACCCGGGGATCCTGGCGGAGTTTGAAATCCATTTGTCCGTAGCCGGTATCTACCGCGATCACGCGGGCGGCACCCTGCTGCAGCAAGCAATCGGTGAACCCACCGGTGGAAGCGCCGACATCGAGACACACCTTACCTTCGATATCAATGCGCCAGTGCTCGAGGGCGCGCTCCAGTTTGAGTCCGCCGCGGCTTACATACTTCAAGTCTTCGCCGAGCAGGCGGATCACGGCGTCCTCCTCAACTNNCAGTCCGCGATCAACGAGAATTTTGTCGAGTCTGAGTTTCACGGTCAGCTCGGAGTTGGACACCGTGAAGGGCGCGAGGTGCGCGCCAGAGGTTGTAGCACGAAAAGGCCAGCACTCGCTCCGGTGCAAAGTGCTGAACCATCTCTCGCTGAGTCACTTACGAAGATACTTTCGTGTTTTTCCACAGAATTTTCCACGGTTGTGTTGAAAACTTCTTCGGCCTCGCCTTCGCGCAGAATAAAAGCCGCCCGCAGGGCGGCTCTCCGGCGAATCTTCCGGCGCAGTTAGCCGGCCACTTCTTCGAGCAACTTCTGGTCAATATCGAAGTTGGAGTGCACGTTCTGCACATCATCCTGGTCTTCGAGCGCCTCCATGAGGCGGATCATGGTGTTGGCCGCTTGACCTTCCAGCTTGATGTAGTTTTGAGGAATCATGGCAACGCTCGACGACGCCGGCTCGATTCCAGCTTTCTTCACGGCTTCGAGCACGGTTTCGAAAGCGGAGGGCTCCGTGAGTATTTCCCAGTTTTCGCCATCATCGTTCAGATCTTCGCCGCCGGCTTCGAGAACGATGTTCATCAGGTCGTCCTCTTTGGCGGCACTCTTCGGAATGACAATGTCGCCCTTCTTNNGTGGCGGATTTCGCTGACCGTACGGTTGCGGTTGTCGGTATTGATTTCGAGCAGAATCGCCACGCCACCTGGGCCATAACCCTCGAGTGAAAACTCCTCGTAGGTTGCCCCGGGCAGTTCCCCCGTGCCCCGCTGAATGGCCCGCTTGATGTTATCGGCAGGCATGTTCTCGGCCTTGGCGGCGACGATCGCGCCGCGTAAGCGCGGGTTGGAATCAGGGTCGCCGCCACCGTTCTTCGCGGCAATGCTGATTTCTTTGATGAGACGAGTAAATATCTTGCCGCGCTTGGCGTCCAGCGCGCCCTTCTTGTGCTTAATGGTGGCCCATTTTGAATGGCCGGACATGGCTAGACCTCTATTCGATATCTTCGGTTGATCGCGGGATTCGCCCGCAAAAAGATCACAGATTGCCTCGAAGTATGCAGGCGAAAATGGATTATAGCACGATACGATTCGCCGGTCGCGAACCTTCCCCGCAAAACAATAGCCCGCAAAACAACCGGCCCGAATGGACCGGCACAACCTTGCCCGATCGGGCAGGCGCAGTGGCCTTATTCGGTTGTTGACTGCGATGGACATGCACCCCTAACATGCCATCGGGGCGTTCTCGCCATGACTGGCCAAGTCATAGGTCACTACCGTATCGTCGAGAAAATCGGCTCTGGAGCCATGGGCGAGGTTTTCCGCGCCCGCGATGAAAGGCTGGGGCGCGATGTAGCTCTGAAACTGATCCGGCCGGCTTCGAGCGCCAACCCCGATCATCTCCGCCGGTTCGAACTGGAAGCCCGCGCCGCCGCGGCGCTGAATCATCCGAACATTGTCGCCATTTATGACGTTGGCTTAGACGAGGGGTCTCCCTACATCGTTTGTGAATTGTTAGAGGGCGAAACCATGCGCAAAAGGCTCGCCGAAGGAGCCTTGCCGGTACCCCTGGCCATCGACTACGCGCTGCACATTGTGCAGGGCCTCATCGCGGCGCACGATCACCGCATCGTTCATCGTGACCTGAAGCCGGAGAACCTATTTGTAACCAGCGACGGCCGAGTCAAAATTCTCGACTTCGGAGTCGCAAAACTGCAATCTAGACCGGACGAATCCGCTCGCTCCGTGGAGGAGATGACCACGGTGACCAAGAGCGGCGCGGTCATCGGTACCGTCGCCTACATGTCGCCCGAGCAACTGCGGGGCAAGACCGTGGACCACCGCAGCGATATCTTCGGAGTGGGCGCGATTCTTTACGAAATGTTGACCGGCCGGCGAGCCTTTCGCGGCGAAACCGAGGTAGACACAATCACCGCCGTGCTCCGGGAGAATCCTCCCGCAATCAATCTGGACCAGGCTAGCGTCCCGACATCGTTTCAGCAAATCGTGCGCCATTGTCTCGAGAAGGAGCCGGAGAATCGCTTTCAATCAGCACGCGATCTGGCGTTTGCACTGGACACTCTTGCCAACGCTTCTGGCACAATCCGGCTCCGGGCCCGCCGGCCGCAGCTGAGGATCGTCCCTTGGGCGCTCGCCGGAGTGCTACTGGCTGCGACGCTGCTGCTCCTCGGCAAGCAGTGGCAACAGAAAACGCTCTCTCCGTCTTACCAGCGTCTGACCTTTGAAGAGGGCACGGTATACTCGGCCCGCTTTACGCCCGACTTTCGGGAGATCGTCTACGGTGCGTCCTGGAACGGCAAGCCGCTGCAGCTTTTCTCAACCGTGGGGGATTCGTTGTTAGCTCAGCCCCTCAACGTGCGGGACGCAAGCCTGCTCGCGATCTCTCGTACCGGCGAACTCGCAGTGGCACTCCATGCCGCTCACCGGGCACATATGGAACCGGAAGGAGGCATGCTTGCCCGCGCACCTCTTGCCGGAGGTTCTCCACGAGAGCTCCTCGAAGACGTTTCATGGGCAGACTGGGATCGAGAGGGTGAGCTGGCCGTGGTCCACCGTGCCCAGGGCCGTGACCGAATTGAGTATCCGATTGGGCACGCTTTATACCAAAGCAAGGGCTGGATCAGCCACCTGCGTTTTTCTCCTCAAGGCGACAAGATCGCCTTTATGGACCATCCTGTACTGTGGGATGATCGCGGGTCCGTTTGCTACATAGATCTCAGCGGCCATCTGACCGTGCTTTCGCCCGAGTGGGAGTCGGAGGACGGCTTGGCCTGGAGCCACGACGGGAATGAAGTCTGGTTTACTGCAGTCGAAAAGGGCTATAACCGCGACCTGCGCGCGGTCAATTTGTCTGCGCGGATTCGGAAGATCCTGGACCTGCCTGCAGGTATGACCTTGGAGGATGTGGCGCCGGATGGCCGAGTACTGGTGAGCCTTCATGCCGAACGTGTTGCCATGGCCACGACCGCTCGAGACGGCAAAACCGTGGATCTTTCCTGGCACGATTGGGACATTGCCAAAGACATTTCGCGCGATGGGCAGTCGGTCCTGTTCGAGGATTCCAGTGAAGCCGCGGGAGCCGGCTATTCACTTGCCATTCGCAAAATCGACGGTACACCGCCGGTGAAACTGGGCGAAGGAAGCGCCGGTAAACTTTCCCCCGACGGCAAATGGGCCATTTCCATTCTCAAAGGTAGCCCAGGAAAGGTGACGCTCGTCCCCCTCGGCCCTGGTCAAGCTCGCTCGGTTGCCATAGCCGGACTGGAGCAGATTGACAACGGCGTTGCTCATTTCCTGGGAGACGGGAAACACATCACCCTTAACGCCAAGGAACCCGGCCACGGTGTGCGCACCTATCTGGTGGATTTAGAGGGCGGTAAGCCAACACCGATCACCCCGGAAGGGATTACCGGTGGGTTGATTTCACCTGACGGCCAATACATTCTTCGAGTCGACGACGCCGCCGGAGTCGCCGTCTATCCTACCGCCGGCGGGGCGGCGCGTCCCATCCCCAATCTCGAACGGGGTTTTATTCCGATCCGGTGGTCAGAAGACGTCTCCTCAGTTTATGGGTATCTTCCTGACCAGATCCCGACGAAGGTGTACCAGGTCAACTTGGCTTCTGGTGCGAAGACTCTCGTCCAGGAATTGCAGCCCGGGACCACTGCAGGTGTAGTGACCATAGCTCCGGTGATTGTTACCTACGATGGCTCGCGCTTCGCCTACAGCTACTACCAAGTCTTCTCCGTGCTTTATTTGATTTCGGGACTGCGCTAACCCAGCCAGCGTGCCGAGCTGCCTGCCTATTCCAAGGAACCAGAGAAATTCGCCGGCACGTAATGAAAAAAAATGGACGTCGACGTATGCCCCTCGGCCAGGCGATGGCGGTAATGAGGCATCTTCGTTCCCTGGTAGACCAAGCCGTCGCCCAGCGCCTGATAAACCTTGACCGTGCCCTCCAGAGTATCCAGGCGAATCGGCCACGATGTTGCCAGATCCGGCTCGGGAGAAAAATCCAGACATAAGGTAACGCTGAACTCGCACTGCTTCCGGTCGGTGTGTTTCTTCAGTTCGGCGCCGCTCAAGTAGGATCCCAGATAAACATAAGACGGCTTGATCGCTTCTCCCACGATAGCGCTGACGGCGTTCGTAATCTGGTGGTGGAAGAAGCGGGCGACACTCTCATTGTGGGCTACGTATCGCCGCGAACTTTGCTCGTCGCCGAGTCGAATGGCGCCCCGCCGGATGGCATGCCGGTAGTAGCGGCGTAAAGCCGCAAGATTGAAAGGATGAATCAAGTGGCCGAGGGGCACATATCCGTTTTCTCGAAAGAAATGGGCGCCTTTCTTGACGATTTCAGCCCACTCCGCGAGACACCGCTCGGCCTGATTCTCCGCAGTCAGAATGCCAGCCCCTGCCAACAAAAAGCGCAAGTCGGCCGGAATGGAGGCGAGTACGGGTTCCCCAGCACGAAGCCGCGAAACCGCCGCTTCCAGCCGTGGGCCCAGCCAAAACGGGTGCAGAGAACTGGTGGCTGGGTTACGCACCCAGGCCACCG
>PMHI01000411.1:12630-13748 GCA_003156615.1 Acidobacteriaceae bacterium
ATCAAGTGCAACGGCAACTCGTCGAGCAGACAGTGGAATTGGCCCGGGGGCAGCGTCGCCGTGTGGGTTTGCCGCGACCCCACCCCCATCAGGCTTCTAATCCATTCAAGCCATGCCGTGTCTTTTAGTTGTGCAGCCATCCGTTTAGGGTGAAGCGGCTGTCAACGAAAGCTTGTGACAGGCACTCCACTGGGGTTATCTCGTGCAACCGCGAGCACGGGAAAAACACGATTTGGTTCTGCTGCGGCACGATCGTCTGATAACTGCCCGTGCTGAGATGCCGCTCGCTCCCACGCGAATCGTGCAGGCGCAACTCCCCGCCTTCGAACTGGCGCGGCTCGCGATGGAAGAAGTAAACGAACGTAAGGCGGCGAGACGCGATCGTTTCCTGCGCGTCATCGCAGTGCGCGCCGAAAAAGTCGCCGTCATTGCTGGCCGTGATCTGAGCCTCCACGTCCGTGACCGGAAACTCTTCGATCCCAATCAGATCCAACACTTGGGGCAGCACACACCGGATTCGCTCCAGGATGATTTGCTCATGCTTTCCCAAGTCCATAAGCACCCGCGAACGACGATGGTCGTAAGCGATCACTCCTGGATCGCCACTGGGCGAAACTACCGCGCTGCTCTGGAACTCTGCCTCGTGCTCGAGCGCGTAGTTGACCAGTTCGTCGAGCTCTTGTGGCGCCAGGAACTCGTCCAGGACGACGGATTGTGCCCGCACGATCGCAGGCGCGTCCAAAACGCCGACGCCGCCGCGTGAGTCAAGGTGGCTTTGTTGCGCCCCTTGCTGCACGGGTACGCTTAATGGTCGGAGAGTGCCGGGCGGTTGCGGCGCACCTTGGGGATCTCGCACTCCCGGCCCTTGCGGAGGCTGCGGTCCCCGGACCGGTTCCCGCACTCCCGGCCCTTGCGGAGGCTGCGGTCNNGCTGCGGTCCTTGCGGAGGCTGGGGTCCGGCCATCGGCTGATGTGTACTGAACTCAACCATGGCAGGCATGGTCTCTTCTATCCCGGCAGGGATTCCCGAGCTGGCCAGGATCTGCTCCACAATGCTGCCACCTAACAACGAAAAAGCGCGTTGCGCTACTGTTTCGCCCACCGAGCGAGCTATGGCTG
>PMHI01000762.1:0-3808 GCA_003156615.1 Acidobacteriaceae bacterium
TCTTCGTCATTGACCGGCGGATCGAAGTTAAACAGAGTTTTTATATTTCTGCACATCGGCGTGACCTCAAATTGCCAGAACTCCCAGGCGGCGTGTAAGCATTAGTTTGACATAACCGCCGACGCAGAGAACAGATTCAAAACAGCCGCCCAATGGAGAAGTTAACCCGACTCTCTCCCGTGGGGCTGACGCTGCCCGCCAGCGCGATGGGCCCGACGATCGTTTCGGCGATTACCCCGAGATTGAACGTGCCGCGGACCACCACCGTACTGGGATCGTTAAAAGCCGTACCGGCTTCGTACCATCCCCCCCAGTAGATCTTTCCTCCGACGAACTGCGGCAGGTGGTAAAGTTCGCGTCGGAATCCCAGTGAGGAGTAGGCGTAGTGGTTGCCGACAAATTCCTGCGGAAGGTAGGCGCCGAGGCGGAACGCTCCACCGAGCGTAAATATTTGGAATGGACCTGCGGTGCCGTGGAACGTGGTTCCACCCGAGGCCAGAAAAAAGAGCGAGGTCCTGGGGCCCGTCGGAATGAAGGTGGAGGTTTGCACGTCGAGTTGATCAATGGGATGGACAAGACCCGGGCTCTGCAGCACGCGTGAAAGGTTGGCGACGATGCGCGTGCCGCGGCCGGGAACCGAGGGATTATCCTGGCCGTCCCACACGTAGCGCGTGCGGAATTCTCCAGTGCTGCCGCTGACTGAAGCAAGGCCTGCGCTGCCAATTAGCGACGCCAGTTTGCCGCTGAAGATCTCGTATCCCCAGCGGAGTTCGCTGCGCTCGCCGATGTTATAGCCGAAATCGAAACCGCCGCCCGCTCTTTCGTCACCGAAGACCGCGACACGGGTCTCGCCAGTAAATTCGTTGCGGGGCAACTTGGAAGCGAAGGCGTAGGGCGCCACGAAGAGATGGGTGGCGCCAAGCGGCTGATAAAACTCCGTGGCGGCCAGGTTGCTGGAGCCGAGCAGGAGGTCATTGCGCCACTCGCCGCCATGATGTTCGACGTCCATGAAAGTGATGCGGGCGCCGGCGGAAAAGTCGAAGGCCGCCACGCCGGAGCCATCGACGTTGACGGCCAGATCCACAAAGGGCGGACCGTAGGTCTTCTCATGAGCAGTCACTCGCAGTGCGGGCACGCCATCTTGGGTAAAGCCTTCATAGCCCAGGCGGTCGAACTCGCCTTCTCCAGCGACGCGCGTCAGTTGGGTTTCGAGTTTTGGCAGATCAAGCGGGCCCTGTGTGTCTGACTTCAACGTTTGTTCGAGCCTATCGTCGGTGTCCGAGTCTCCTCCTTCGACTTCCACCGATTGCACTTGCTTAGGTGGAACGCGTTTGCGGGCGGAACGTGCGGCGAGGTATTGCTGCCACGTTGCGTCGTCTTTAAGGGCAAAAGGCAGCAATACTGCAGACTGGCTGGCTGCGCTCTGATAACCAAGGCGAATGAGGTCCTGAAGGCGATCATAGTCGTCCATCGAGAAGTTCCCGGTGTCCACGGTGATCGTAGCGTTGGCCAGAGCCAGGGAGCGGCGCTCATTCTGTAGCAGCATCACGTCAAGTGCGCGGGAGAGCACGCCGGTCAGCGTTTCCAGTTGTTCGCGTTCCCCGAGGGGGACGCGGAGATAGACGGCAATGACTGTGTCGGCACCCATTTCGCGCACCACGTCGACAGGAATATTTTCGACCATCCCGCCATCCGCCAGCACTCGGCCACCGACTTCCACGGGCGTGAAGACGCCTGGAATCGCCATGCTGGCACGCACCGCGGTGGCAAGAGAACCATCATGCAGCACCACGCGGTCACCGGTCAGCATATCCGTAGCGACCGAGCGGAACGGGATGGGCAAGTCGTCGAAGCTGGCGATGCCAGACGCGGGGAAGGCGATGCGATCAAGCAGCAGGCCAACACCGTGGCCGGGATTGAACCCGTTGGGACCCTTCAGGCCGTGCTTCAGGCCGAGCGCGGCTTCGATCTGGTAGTTTCGACGATCCTGCTTACGGCGATAGCTAAGTTGCTGATAGGTAGGCTCGGGGGCCAGCACGTCGCCCCAATCAATGCCTTCGGCGAACTTTTGGATTTCCGCGGGCGACATGCCCGTCGCGTACATAGCGCCAACGATGCTGCCCAGGCTGGTACCGGCGACGCGGTCCACCGGAATATGATTCTGCTCCAGCCACTGGATCACTCCGATTTCGGCCAGGCCGAGCGCACCGCCGCCGCTGAGGGCGAGACCGATGCGGGGACGGCGAACCGGCTGAGACGGGCCGGTCTGCCGGTCTGGCTGCGGAACCTGTTTCTGATCTGGCGACGGATTTTGCGCCAGGGTCAGAGTGCCGGATAGAACCAGCAGCAAGAAGACACTGGGCCGCGCCGCACAACTGCGGCGAGCGCAAAGCGAAGACATGTTCACCCTCCCGGAAGAGCAGGCGGAGTTAGTGGGGAAAAAACTCACCTTAGCAGGTTTGGTTGATGATTGATGATTGATGATTTAGGTGTTCCATCAACAATCAGAAATCGACGATTGGCCAGTCCGTCTGGCCTACATAACCGGGGGCACGGTGATGCCCATGACGGCGAGAGTACGAATCAATTCGCGCCGAACGACCGCGACCGTAGCAAGCAGGAATTGTTTTCGCCCCTCATCGGGCTCGCTGAGGATGGGATGGCGGTGATAGAAGGTGTTGAAGAGTTGCGCCAGTCGGAAAGCGTGCTTGGCGAGGTAGGCCGGTTCTGTAGTCGCGATACATTGGTCCACAAGATATGAGGTCTTTGCCGATACCAGCCAGAGTTCCCAGAACTCATTCGCGTTATCCCCTGCGAGAAATTTGGCCAGGGTCTCGGCAGAGACGGTGCTGGCAAGGTCTCTGGAGAAAGTGTCGGCATCAATTGCCGCCTTCTTGAAGATGCTGGTCGCGCGGACTACGGCATATTGCGCGTAGGGGCCGGTTTCGCCTTCGAAGCTGAGCGCTTCTTTGAAGTCGAAGGCGATCACCGACTGCTTGGTGAACTTCAGCATGAAGTAGCGCAGAGCGCCGATGGCGATTTGCGTAGCGATGGATAGGCGTTCAGCGTCGGTAAGTTGGGGATGGCGGGAGTCGACCTCGCTCTTGGCGGAAGCGATGAGTTGGTCGAGCAGGTCATCGGCTTTCACGCCGAAACCCCTGCGGCCACTGACTTCGATGTAGGAACGGGTCTTGTCTTCGTCACTCAGCGCGTAGCCAAGTTCGGCGGCGCAACGAGGCGTGAGTGCCACCATCTCATACGAAAAATGCGTGTAGTGGTCGGCGGCCTCGTTATGGCCGAGACCCCGCAGCGCTTCGATGACCGTGTTTTGCGCCTCCGACTGGCGGGCATCGATTACGTTATAGATTTCGGCAACGCCGCCGAAGTGAGGATGATCTTTCTCGCCTTGCGTGGAAGAAATCCAGCAGTGGTGCTGGTCCGGATAGCGGTAGAACTTGCGGTAGCCAAAATCGCGCCCGAGCAAGCCGAACTTCCACATGTGGTAGGCGATGTCTTTGCCGACGTAGCCTACGGTGCCGTTGGAGCGGACGATCACTTTCTGGTCCTCCTCTGAGATCTGCTCAGCCTCCTTCGGGTTCCCTCCATCCTCTGTGGTTGAGACCGTTCCGGCCCGGCGCATCACCCAGCAGCCCTTGTTTTTGCCTGCGTTTTCGTAGGTGAGGACCCCCGCATCTTTCAGCTTGGCGAAGGCCGCGTCCCAGAAGTGGAGGTGCAGGATTTCGCTCTCGCGGGGAAGAAAATCGTACTCGATCTCCAGACGGTCCATGGTTTCGAGATGGCGGCGCAG
>PMHI01000762.1:3830-11680 GCA_003156615.1 Acidobacteriaceae bacterium
TTTTGCTTGTCCTGCTCGTACCACTGCGAAACCCGGGCATAGAGATCCCAGCAGTAGTAGTCGAAGCGGGGCCGGTGGGCGAGGGCTTCGATTTCATCGCGGGACTTCTTCTCGATATGCGTGAAACCCACGACTACGTCGGCGACCTGCACGCCGGTGTTGTCGATGTAGTTCTGGACATCGACTTTGCGGTCCGCTTCGCGCAGTAGGCGGACAAACGTATCGCCGAGAATCGCGTTGCGCAGGTGGCCGATGTGGGCCGCCTTGTTGGGATTGATGCTGGTGTGCTCGACCAGAATCTTTCCCCGCCGATCAGGCACCTCCGGTTGCGATATTTTGGGTTTCGGCAACGCATCTCTGACCAGCGCAGCGGCGAACTCGGCGCGATCCACGTGCGCGTTGATGTAGCCTGCTCCAGCGACTTCCAATCTCTCGAAACCCTCAATGGGACCGATTCCGGCAACAATCTCCTCTGCGATCTTGCGCGGCGCTTTGCGGAGTTTCCTGGCTAACTCGAAGGCCAGCGGGAACGCATACTCGCCAAACTCGATTTTGGGCGGTTCCTCGACGGCGAAACCGTGGATCCCGATGTTATACGTGCGGAGCACAAATGGGACTACCGCGGCAGCTAGGCGGTCGCGCAAATGACGATACAAGGTATCCCTCTAAACTGTGGAAGAGAGTAGTGATTTTAGCAGAGTGCGTGGTGAACGCTGGTTTGACGCAGGATGCACGGTTCCCTATGATGGCAAATCAGCCGAATTTGCTCACCCGGAGAGGCGAAGCAATACAAATCCAAGAGATCTTGATTGGGTTTTCTCCGTGTCTCGGCGCCTCCGTGATGAATGGAATTCTTCTATGCGCATAGCCTACCTTGAGTGCTTTTCCGGCATGAGCGGTGATATGTTCCTCGGCGCGCTCGTGGATGCGGGAATTCCGCCGCAGGTGCTGGAAGAGACCGTGGCGGCGCTCGGGGTGGGAGCGCGGCTGGAGGTTTCACGGGTGGTGCGCAGCGGGATTTCGGCGACCAAGGTCGATGTTTGGGTCGATGGGGAAAAGGATATGCCGCGCGAGCAGTACTGGGAGCGGCATCAGCACTCGCACGAGGATTCTCATGGCCGGGGGCTGACCGAGATTCGCGAGATCATTTCTGCGGCGGCGATTTCCGAGACTGCACAGAAGACCGCCATCGCCATCTTCGAGGCGCTGGGACGGGCTGAGGCGAAGATTCACCATACTTCCATCGAGCGCGTGCATTTCCACGAGGTGGGTGCCATAGACGCGATGGTGGATATCGTCTGCGCGGCCGTGGGGGCGGAAGCGCTCGGAGTGGATGAGATTATCTGTTCACCCTTGAACGTGGGCGGGGGGACGGTGAAGTGCGCGCACGGAACTTTTCCGGTGCCTGCTCCAGCAACGGTGGAGCTGTTGGCGGAAGCGCCTGTGTATTCTTCCGGCTTGCAGGCAGAGTTGCTTACGCCGACGGGCGCGGCCATCGTGAAGACACTGGCTTCACGCTTTGCAGCGTTTCCTGAGATGAAGATTGAGCGGTCCGGCTATGGCGCGGGATCGCGGGATTTTCCGGGGCAGCCCAATGTGGTGCGGCTGACGATTGGAGAGTCGGCTTCGAATACGCTGGCTACGAAGACCGCATTGGAAACGATTACGGTGCTGGAAGCGAATCTGGACGATCTGAATCCGCAGGTTTTTGGCTATGTGATGGACCGGTTGTTCGAAGAGGGCGCGCTCGATGCCTTTGGGATTGCGGGGCAGATGAAGAAGAACCGTCCAGGTATGGTGCTGACGGTCCTATGCCAACCTAAGGATGCGGACAAGCTGACGCGACTGATCTTCTCGGAGACGACCACGCTGGGCGTGAGGCGGCGCGATGAGAAGCGGCGAACTCTGGCGCGACGGTGGGAGAATGTGCCCACGCCGTGGGGCGAGGTGAGGATCAAGATCGCCAGCATGAATGGAACGGTCACGAATTACGCTCCCGAATACGAAGACTGCCGGCGGATCGCGGCTGAGCATCATGTGCCGCTGAAACAAGTAATGCAGGAAGCCGCGCGACAGTACCTCGGGACCGACAAGAAGCAGTAACCACGGAGTACACAGAGCTTTACAGGGGAGGGCTCTGTGAGCTCTCGAGGCCCCGTGGTGGCGAAGACCTATGAGCAGGAAGTTCTATATCACGACGCCAATTTACTACGTGAACGCGCACCCGCATATCGGGCACGCGTATACGACCATTGCGTGCGACACGGTGGCGCGGCGACAGCGCTTGCTGGGTGCGGACACATTTTTCCTGACCGGCACGGATGAAAACGGCCAGAAAGTCGAGCGGGCGGCACAAGCTGCCGGAAAGACGCCGCAGCAGTTCGTCGATGAGATTTCGGGCGAGTTCCGGGCATTGTGGAAGCGCATGGGCATCTCGAACGACGACTTCATTCGCACCACCGAAGAGCGGCACAAGAAACGTGTGCAGGAACTGTTCCGGCGGATCCGCGACAATGGATTTATCTACAAGGGCACGTACTCGGGGCAGTATTGCTTTTCCGACGAGCTGTATGTTGACGGCGCGAAACCGGGCGACCCGTGCCCGATCTGCGGACATCCGACCGAGAGGGTTGAGGAAGAAAATTACTTCTTCAAGCTCTCGGCTTTTCAGGACAAGCTGCTGGAGTTGTACACCGATGCGGAATTCATCCGTCCGGAAACGCGGCGCAACGAAGTGATTTCGTTCGTGCGCTCGGGTCTGCGCGATCTTTCGATCAGCCGCTCGACCTTTACCTGGGGTATCCCGGTTCCCGACGATCCCAAGCACGTGATTTACGTGTGGCTGGACGCGCTGGCCAACTACATTACCGCGATCGGGTTCGGATCGACCCATGCTGCGGCGCAGGAGGCGTTCGAGAAATATTGGCCGGTCGATGTGCACATGATCGGCAAAGAGATCGTTCGCTTCCACTGCGTGTACTGGCCGGCGTTTCTAATGGCGGCGGGGCTGCCGGTGCCGAAGGCAATCGTGGCGCACGGCTGGCTGCTATTTGAAGAGAACAAGATGTCGAAAACGCGCGGAAACATTGTGCACACCGAAACGATTCTCGACGTGCTGGGCGCGGACGCGTTGCGGTATTTTCTGCTGCGGGAAGTCGTGTTCGGGCAGGATGGATCGTTTTCGTTCGATGCGCTGGTGCAGCGCTATAACTCCGACCTGGCGAATGGGCTGGGAAATCTAGCCAGCCGCACGCTGACCATGATCAAGCGCTATTTCAAAGGTGAGGTGCCGTACCCGTCGCACGGGGCGTCGAAAACCGCTGCGGACGAAGCCATCTCCGACGCGGCGCGGAAGGCGATCCGCGAATTTGGGACTCTATTTGATCAGTTCCAATTTTCGCGCGCCCTTGAAGCGGCGTGGGCACTCGTGGCGACGGTAGACAAGTACATTGTTGAAAATGAGCCTTGGGCGCTGGGCGAAAAACAGGATGAGGACAGCCGCTCGCGTTTGGCGACCGTTCTTTATACAGCGGCGGAAGCGCTGCGCATCGCGACGGCGTTGGCGCATCCGGTGATACCGGAGGCGACGGCAAAGATCTGGATGCAGATGGGGTTGGGAGACATTAAGAAGCTGGCTCTGAGCGAACTGGCTTGGGGACAGCTGCCTTTGGGCACGAAGCTGGGCGAGGTGCAACCCGTGTTTCCGCGCGCCGACAAGAGTGCGATTGAAAGGATGCAGAAAATGGAAGAGGAGCACAGGAGCACATCCGTGGCAGAGGCTCCGCGAGCATCTGCGGCTACGTCGGCGCCGACGAGTGCACCGCAGGCGACTCCAGCGGTGGCGCCACCAGCGGCAGTTCCGGCCCCAGTTAGAGCGGCGGACGAAAAGATTTCGATTGACGATTTCGCCAAGATCGAACTGCGGGTGGGGCTGGTGAAAGTGGCCGAGAGAGTGCCCAAGGCGGATAAGCTCCTGCGGCTGGAAATTGATATTGGAGGGGAAGTGCGGCAGGTGCTGGCCGGGATCGCCGAAGCGTATGCTCCGGAGACTTTGATTGGGCGGAAAGTGGTGGTGGTCGCCAATCTTGCGCCGCGTAAGTTGCGCGGGATGGAATCGAATGGAATGATTGTGGCGGCCTCACTGGAGGACGGAAAACCTGTGCTGGCGAGTTTTTTGGAGGATGTGCCGGTTGGGGCAAGGTTGAAGTAAAACGACCGCCCATTCTCGGCCGCAAGAACGTCAAAGTCAAAAACCAGCCGAGATTTGCTCGGCGCGGACCGGCGAGGACGCCCGTCCCCCCACAACCATACCCATGTTTATCGACTCTCACGCCCATCTCGACGGCCGGCAATTCGACTCCGACCGCGAGCAGGTAATTGCTCGGGCTCGCGAGGCCGGGGTGCAGGCCATCGTCGCCGTCGGCAACGGCGACGGGCCTGCGCATGTGGATTGCGGAATTCGCCTGGCGGAGAACTACGATTTCATTTATGCGACGCTCGGCATTCATCCCCATGAAGCCAGGCTGGCGGATGAAGCCGCGTACCAGAACATGGAACGGCTGGCGAGGCATCCTAAGGTCATCGCCTGGGGCGAGATCGGCTTGGATTATTATTACGATCACTCACCGCGCGACCTGCAAAGAGAAGTCTTCACGCGCCAGATGGAGTTGGCGGGGGCTGCCAAATTGCCGATTGTGATTCATTGCCGTCCGTCGGAAGAGAGCGACAACGCCTGGGAAGATTGCCTCACGCTGATGCGATCGCATTGGGCGGCGAAGGAATTGGGCGGAATTCTGCATTGCTTCACGGGAAACTGGCCGCAGGCAAGGAGTGCCCTCGATATGGGGTTCATGATTTCGTTCGCCGGCAACCTGACCTTTCCCAAAGCCCAGCAAATTCGCGACGCCGCGCTGGAGGTTCCCCTGGATCGCATGCTGATCGAGACCGACTCACCGTATCTGGCGCCGGTGCCTCATCGCGGCAAGCGCAACGAGCCTGCCTTCGTAAAGGAAACGGCGCGGAAGCTGGGCGCGCTGCGCGGGTTGACGGCGGAAGAAGTCGGCCAGCAAACGACGCGCAATTTCTACAATTTTTTCAAATTGACTGAAACCGCTGAAAGCAAAGTTTTGGCAGGTTGACCTCCTCTCGGAGCGGTTCTTCTGGTAACCTCAGAGTCAGATTCCATCATTTCAGAAAGAATTGAAATCCGATGCCCGATAATACCTTCGACATCGTGAGCAAGATTGACTTGCAAGAGGTGTCGAACGCCATCCAGCAGGCCTTGAAGGAAATCCACACGCGCTTCGACCTGAAGGATTCAAAGTCGAACATCGAACTGGAGAAAGACGCGATCGTGCTGCATTCGGCCGACGAATACAAGCTGAAGGCGGTGAACGATATCCTCCAGCAAAAGCTGGTCAAGCGCGGGGTCTCGTTGAAGGGTTTGACCTACGGTACGGTGGAACCGGCGGCGGGAGGAACCGCCAAGCGCCGCATTACTATGCAGCAGGGCATCGCCATCGAAAAGGCGCGGGAGATCGTGAAGCTGGTTAAGGATTCGAAGAAGAAAGCACAGGCTTCGATCCAGGGAGATCTGGTGCGGATCAGCAGCAAGGACCGCGACACGCTGCAGGAAGTCATTGCGATGCTGCGGCAGCATGATTTCGGAATCGACTTGCAGTTTACCAATTACCGGACGAACTGAGGACACAAAGCGGAGACACTGAGTACTGCCGCGGAGGACGCAAAGGGAAGGGGCCCCATCATTGAGCGCACCGGCCATCATTAACGGGAAGGAAATCTTCGACCTGCTGCGCGATGACCTCGCGGCGCTGGAGGGCGAGTTCGAGCAGGATACCGTTTCGAGCGTGCAAGCCATTACGGAGATTGGGGAGTATCTGCGGGCCGGCGGCGGCAAGCGCATCCGTCCGGCACTTCTTTTTCTTTCCTCCAAGCTGTTCCAATACGAAGGGCGCGGCGCGGTGCGACTGGGAGCGGTGGTTGAGATCATCCATACCGCCACGCTGGTGCACGACGACATTATCGACGAGGCAAGAACCCGCCGCGGCCGGCCCGCCGCTAATACCCAGTGGGGAAATTCGAGATGCGTGCTGGCGGGCGACTGGCTCTATATGCAGGCCTTCAAAATAGCGGTGCAGGAGCGGAACTTCCGCATTCTCGACACGCTGATTGAACTGACGCAGCAGATGGTTGAGGGCGAACTGCTGCAGATAGAAAAACTCGGTAGGCTGATTACTCTGGAGGAGCATTTCGATCTGATCTACCGCAAGACGGCTTGCCTGTTTTCGGTTTGCATGCGGCTGGGAGCGATTCTGGGGGGGGCGACGTCGGCGCAGGAAGAAGCTCTGGCCCAGTACGGGCACGACCTGGGCATGGCCTTTCAGATTGTTGACGACGTGCTCGACCTGACCGCATCCGAAGATGTTCTGGGTAAACCGGTGGCGAGCGACCTGCGCGAGGGCAAGGTCACCATGGCAGTGATCCATGCCCTGGAGCGCTGCACGGCGGAGGAACGAGCCAAAATTGAAACCATCCTGCGCGACCGCGCCTTCAACGGCGTGACCCACGCACAGATCATGGAAATCCTGCAACGCTACGGGGCGCTGGAAGCGGCAAGCGCTCGCGCCGCACAGTATGCGGAGTCCGCGCGGAAGGCAATCTGCACCCTCCCCGATTCGGAGATCAAGCGAGCGCTGCTGTGGGCCCCGGAGTTTGTAGTGGCCAGGGAGAAGTAGCAGGAACTTTCAATCGCTGACGGTTCTGAGAATTCCCGCGGAGCGCGCGAAAAGGGTCTATTTCTGAACCCTTTCCTGATTTTCCTTATCCAACACTACCAATGAATTTCTTTTTGCTGATGGCGCGCCACGGATATGTTTTGACCTTCGGTCTGTTGCTGGCGGAGGCGATCGGGCTTCCCTTTCCGGCGGCGATCGCGCTGGTGGCGGCAGGAGCCACGGTGGCGGCGCACGGATTATGGGGTCCGTACGTCTTGCTGGCAGCGATCACCGCCTTGCTGTTAGGTGACACCGTGCAGTTCTGGCTGGGGCGATACATGGGCTGGGCACTGCTGGGATTCCTGTGCCGCGTATCGATCAATCCGGAGACCTGCATCCTGCGGTCGGCGGAGTCGTTTTACAAGCGCGGCAGAACCACTCTGGTAATTGCTAAGTTTATCCCCGGCGTGAACACCATGGCGGCGCCGCTGGCCGGTAGCATGAAGATGCGGTTCTGGCAGTTTCTGTACTTGGACTTCATCGGCTCCCTGGTGTATGCCGTCACCTATCTTTTGGTGGGATATCTTTCGCGCGATTTTCTGGCTTCCATCTTGCGTGGGTTTCGCGCGGCCGGGCTGGCGATGGAAGTAGTCGTGGTCGCCGCGCTGGTCGTGTATGCGATCTACCGCTTTGTGCAATATCGCAAACACAAGATGTATCGCGTGGTGCCGCGGATTCAGGTTCAGGAGTTAGCCGCGCGTTTGGCTTCTGAGGACGCAGGCAAGGTGCTGATCGTCGACGTCCGCAGCCACGGCTACTACGACTCAGGGTCAGCGCGGATCAAAAACTCGATCCGGATCGAACCCAACAATCTTGAGGAAGAGATCAAGAACCTTCCCAAGGACAAAGACATTTATCTTTACTGTACTTGAGCGCGCGAAGCAACCAGCGCCCGGGTGGCGCATCTGCTGCGGGAAAAAGGATTCAACACGTTCGTCATTGTCGGCGGATTGACTGCCTGGCGCAAAGCCGGCGAACCGCTAGAGTCGGTACCGCAGAACGATCTGGTGAAATTGCCGACGTTCAGTTAGTCGTTGGTCGTTAGTCGTTTGCCGC
>PMHI01000576.1 GCA_003156615.1 Acidobacteriaceae bacterium
TAACCGGCCAATCTCTGCCCATGCTCCGGTGTCCGCGCGGAGGGGGGTTGCAAGACTGAAGAAAAAAGAATCCGGCTGAAGAATAATACAACACGCGTCTCACCAGTTCTAAATCAAGCGGTTCGCGCTTTTGTCTCAGTTTGAGTTTCGACTTGGAGTGGAAATTGAGGGCCGCCGCGCGTTCGCANNTGAATGTTGTGATCGAATTAGGAAATGCCAGCTTCATTAGACGCCTCGCCATTCGCCGGGACTGCGCCATATTACGACCGTTTCCGTGCGCCATATGCTCAGACGGCAATTGATTTCATAGTCGAACGCTACAGTCTCTGCGAGGGCGCGCGCGCCCTAGATCTGGGATGCGGTCCAGGCACCATCGCTATCCCACTTTCCTATGCCGCCGCCGAGGTTTTCGCCGTTGATGCAGACGCAGACATGATTGCGGAGGGAAAGCGTCTGGCCGCATCGCGGGGTCGCCAGAACATACGGTGGCTGCGGTCCAGGGCCGAGGACATCTCGCTCGGGGCCGGGCCCTTTCGACTCACCACAATCGGACAGGCCTTTCACTGGATGGATCGTGACGAGGTGCTCCGGAAACTCGCGCTCCTCATAGCTGAAGGAGGAGGGCTGGCACTGGTAAACCCGGGCAAGAGACGTCCGCAAGAAAGCTGGGAACCGTTAGCCGGTCAGATCGTCGCAAGATTCCTTGGACCCCGAACTCGCGATCCGAAATCCAATCCGCAAGAACTTAAGCACGAACCAGCGCTGGTCCGGTCAGAGTACTTCTCCAAATTCGCGACTCATGAGTTTCCGAGCACGATGACGCGGGACATAAAGTCGATCATCGGATGTGTCTATTCAATGTCAGGTTCTGCGAAGCCATTGTTCGGCGAAAATTCAAAAACCTTTGAGGCGGTACTAACAGAAGCGCTGCTCAGCGAGAATCCGACTGGCGTTTTCAACGAGCAACTCGAGACCGAAGTCGTCATTGCGCCCAAAAGAGCCCGGTAGGTCAGGAACGCCAGACCGTTCTGGCATCGACGGCTCCGCCAACAAATCTGGCACGGCAGGCATTCCTACCGCCCGCCAGGGGTTAAATCAGAATTTCAAACTGAGACACAACCCGATTCACGATCAATAAGCTTAAATGTCGATTGGCCGGTTATCGCCCTGTTCGCGACAATTGATAAAGGATGAGAACCCACGAGCGGTCATTGGCCGACTGTATGCAGTTGTAGCTTCGCGTCGAGCAAATCCAATCGTTTACAATACGCACACTCATGGCAACGCGCACCAACCTCGATTTGGATACCCTGCGCACTCTCGTCGTGGCGCACGACCTAGGCGGCCTGGCACAAGCGGCAGACCGTCTCGGCCGTACTCCTTCCGCCATCAGCCTTCAGATGAAACGGTTGCAGGATGATCTCGGAACAGTGCTCTTTCGCAAACGCGGCCGCGGTCTCGTACTCACCGAAGCTGGAGAAGTTGCACTCACCTATGCGCGCCGCATTCTTGCCATGCATGACGAGTTACTGGACACCATCGAGGGAGGTTGCATCGCCGGCAACATCCGAATCGGTTGCCCGCAAGACTTTGCCTCATTTCTGCCTTCGGTCCTGTCGCAATTCGCTACGCTGTATCCGCGCATGCAAGTCGAACTTCTCATTGAAGGCAATGCTGCCCTCGCGGAGGCGATTGAGAAATCGCGGATCGACCTCGCTGTGGTCATTGGTCACGAACACCGCTCCGCCGCGCAGACTGTGGGCCAACTGGACCTCGTTTGGATCGCCTCTTCCACGTTCGTGCCGCCGCAGGGACAACCTCTGCCCCTCGCCGTATTGGGGCCGCAGTGTGCCTTCCGGAAATGCGCGATTCAACATCTCGAGGAGATAGGCATGACGTATCGCATTGCTGCCAGCAGCCCCAGCCTCGACGGTCTGCAGGCGGCCTTGCTTGGTGGTCTCGGCATCACGGCGCGTACCTCGCTCAATCTTTCCGAAGGCCTGATGTTCGCCGCGTCGCTCTATGGTTTGCCTTTGCTGGGAAGCCTGCCTGTCTCTCTGCACCGCAATGCGCACTTGATCGGAGATGCCGCTGATCGCATGGCGACGCTTCTCGTTGAGGCTCTGAAATTCATCCTCGCCCCGCGATCAAAATCGGAGGTTCCCCGCAAACGCCGCAACGGTCTCGCCGTAGTGGCCGCCGCCGGTGTAGCAACGCATAAGCCGCGCTCACGAGTGCGGTGAGAACAATCAAATTGTGCGCCAGCTGTTCGATTGCTACATTGGCCTCATGTCGATCAAGTGTCTCCCGCTTCTCGCTGTCCTGCTGTTTGGCTCAATAATGGCCACTGCTCAAACGCCTTCCATCGCCGGCACTTGGGTTCTCACCAGGGCCGAAAAACTTCTTCCGGACGGCACCCGGGTGTCGGATTACGGAGACAGTCCGCATGGTCTTGTCATCTTCACCAGGGATGGTTACTACTCTGTGCAGATTTACCGCGCTGAGCGTCTCAAGTTCTCTTCCGGAGACAAACTGAAGGGAACTCCGGAAGAGTACAAGGAGGCATCTCTCAGCACCAGTGTCCACTTCGGGCGCTACACTCTCGATCCCGCCAAAGCCACGATCACGTTTCACATCGATCGATCTTCGTTTCCCAATCAGGATGACACCACGCAAGTTCGCCCTTACGAGATAATTGGCAACGAACTTTCCTGGAAGGTTGCACCCCGTCCCGACGGTTCCATTCCAATTACCGTTCTGCATCGCGTTACCAGCGAAGAACGGCCACTAGTAAAAGGGCTAAACTAAGCACGTTGCAAGAAATGTGCTAATTGCAGAAGGAGCGGCGAGATCGTTGCATGCCTCGATGAGGATCTCTCCTTTTGTGAAAAATCGCCGATGCGCTCACTGACCCAGATTAGTACCGGGATGTCGGCCAGTGTTTACGAAT
>PMHI01000517.1:0-13690 GCA_003156615.1 Acidobacteriaceae bacterium
CGACCGGGAACGCAAGGACCATGTCATCCAGAACTACGTCAAAGACAGCACCCTGCCATATGTCGATGTCGAGATCAAGAACGTCATCCTTGATGATCTGCGGCAGTCCCCGTATTCGGCGCGTATCGAGTTCGAGAAGGTGTACAGCAATCCGGAGGATCACACCGAACTCAAGCGGGAGCGATGGACAGCCAGCGTTACCTACGTCTTCCGCGAAAGCGTGAAAAACAATGAGCTGGCCGTGAACCCTCTCGGTCTGACCGTCGTGCGCTTCCGGGCCGACCAGGCGTTCAGCTGAGGATTAAGGAATCCTCGCTCCTCGCAGAGGCTTATTTATGTCACTTCTTGCTGCCAACCCGGCTGACTGTCACCACCTGTCCCCCTGCCTTGTGGAGCGGGCTATCGCGGGCCTTTCCTCGCGCCACGACGGTGGCGAACTACATCGTTCTTGCGGCGGACAGGCCGACTTGAATCGCACTGCGATTCGAGCGAACGTCCGTAGCCAATGTGCAGATGAAAACCTTGCTCTGGCGCGTGGATGCCGTTATGGATCCCGTCTTTTGCTCGGTCCCCTCTTCGGTGCTTTTCCTGGGCCCGGCGGCACTCGATCTTGTACTTCGCATTCCGCGCCCCTTCGGGGGCTCGATTCCTTCCAAACGAGTTTCGAAACCACGGCAAAAAACGCCACGCAAACTTCCTTCGGGCCCCTCCCTTTCTTGGAGGCAGACCCTCGACCTTGGGAGCCGGGCCCACTCGCTTGGCTCTACCCCAGTGTGACCCGATCAACAACGGAAAATTCAACAAAAGGAGACACTGTTATGTACCAGAACAAAGTAACCCTCATCGGATTCCTCGGCGGCAACCCAGAAGTCCACACCTACGACAATCGCAGNNGCGTTGTCTTCGGCAAGCTCTCAGAGTTCGCCAAGACGCTGGTCAAGGGCGCGCATATCCAGGTGGAAGGCGAGCTGCGCAGCCGGGAATACACGAGCAAGAAGACGGAATCGAAGCAGCGCGTTTGGGAAATTCGGGTGGCCTCGATCCTGAAGCTGGACCGCGCTGAGAAGGCCGCCGCGGAAGACCAAGAGCACGACGAATTGTCCCAAGAGCAAGCGGTCGCGTAGGCCCTCGTTTTTCACTCTCGGAAGCCCGGCTGCCGGCTGGGCTTCCATGGCTTTGAGGTTCCCGCAATGAGTTTCGAATTGATCCTGCCATTCCTTCGGCCCATCGAGCCCCTGCTGCTCGACGAAAGCGTTAGCGAGATCATGGGCAATCCCGATGCCTCGTGGTTTTACGAACGCGATGGAATATTGTGCCAGGAACCGAACATTTTCTTCGACCCCGGCAGACTCCGCACTGGCCTTGAAGTCATTGCCAATCAACTCGGCAAGAAGCTCGATGAAGACAACCCCTTACTGGACGCGCATCTCCCGGATGGAAGCCGCCTTGCGGCGGTGATCCCGCCCGTCGTAAGTCCGGCTCCGTCACTGACGATCAGAAAGTTCACCAGCCGCCATTACACAGTCGATGACCTCATTGCTCGCGGCACACTGACGCGGCCTCTTGCGGATTTCTTAGCCGAACAGATTCGCGGCGGAAAGACGCTGCTTATCAGTGGTGGGACCGGGACCGGCAAGACCACGCTTCTGCGGATACTGGCTGACTTCATTCCCGACCAGGAGCGCCTCGTCGTCATCGAGGACACCTCCGAACTTCAGATTCGGAAGCCAAACATCGTAGCCGCCGAATGCCAGACCGATACGTTCAAGGCCAACATCTCGTTCGATAAGCTTCTAAAGTCCGCTCTCCGCTGGCGACCCGACCGGATCATCATGGGCGAAGTGCGTGGCATCGAGGCGCGCACGCTGCTCGATTCTTTCAACACCGGCCACGCCGGATCGCTCGCCACGATTCACGCCAACTCGGCAGCCAAAGCCCTCACGCGNNGAGATCGGAGAAGCGGTTGATTTTGTCGTGCATGTCGAGCGGCAGCCGGGCCGCCGCATCCTCCGCGAAGTGCTGGCGCTTCGCGGCTACGACCGCGATGCCAAACGCTTTTTGATCGAACCGGTATTCGAGGTGAAACATGCCACACCATAGCAGTGGAGATGGAACCAGTACCGCCGCTGACTTCCTCAGCCGTTGCTTCGCTCCCGATGAAACGATTGCCCTGCTCATCCGGAGAGAATCTCCTAACAAGACCCTTCAGCGAATTGCGTCGTTGGAACAGGCGCTTGCGCCTCGTTACCTCGGCTGGCTCGCCCACGAAAACTCTATCGGAGCGAACATCTATGTGTCTGCCAATCCGCTTCGCCCTGCCAGCCGCAAACGCACCAAAGGGTGCATCGCCGCGATCCGGCATCTCTATCTGGATTTAGATCATGACGGAGAGGCCCGCCTCAGTTCGCTCCGGGCCTCGGATGCGGTTCCCCCGCCGAATGCCGTGGTATCGACATCGCTCGGTAAGTACCAGATCCTTTGGCGAGTGGACGGCTTCACTCTCGAACAGCAGGAAAGCGCACTGAAACTGCTTGCCATTACCTTTGGCGGTGATCGTGCCTGCACGGACTGCAACCGGCTTCTCCGCCTGCCCGGCTTCCTCAATCGCAAGTACGATCCTGCCTATCCCGTCACGGTCGAATACCCCGGCGATTCCACTTGGAATTCCGATGACTTTCGCCTGGATATTTTAGCGGCGGATGCCATCCTTCCCTACCGTTCAATCACACCACGCACGCATCCCGCGAACCAAACCAATTCCGAACACGATTGGGGCTGGGTTCTGCATCAACTTGCCCGTGGAAAGGACGCCGCAAAGCTCACGCGAAAGCTGGCTTCGCGCCGTTCCGATAAGCCCAATCCTCTTTACTACGCTCAGCGGACCGTTGACGTGGCATCGGCCAGGCTTTGGCTCATCGAAGGCGTTCCGATGCATGACGTTGTCACGATGCTCGAATTCCGCCGCCGCTTCGAGATCCCCGCTGCACTTTGCTCCGCTCGTGCGCGGGAGATTGCGCTGACGGCGCAGCGGATGATCACCCGGAGAAAGATTGCCTGATCGAGCAATTCCGCTAGAAAGCTGGCTGCTTCCGCAGGAAGGAAATAAACAATGGCAATGACAGAGTGGGGACGCAAGGAAACGGTTATCTGGCCACCGCACAGCCCGATTTACACGTATGGAGCGGTATTCATGACGGTCGTTCTTACCGGACTTTTTCTTTACTGTTGGTTCAGCTTCGGCAACAGCCCACTCCAGCGTTTCTATATGCCAACCTACATCCGGTCGAGTGTCGCGGGAGCAATCGGAACCAGCCGCAGGGACAACTACCGGATGCTCATCTTGGCCGCTCGCGGAATTCCGCCGCGTCTGGCGACCAACGCCGACGTGACAGACGGCCAGACGCCGGAACCAGGCGGCAAACCCATCCCGCTTGCCCTCTCGCAGCCCGCCTTGCGGCGCGGCTATGTTCTCCTTTACCTGGGACCGGAGCAGAGCTATATCGACGCGCCCTTGAGTGCCTACCTCAGGAGTGCGGTTTACGGTGGCGATAGCCTTTTCGACCTCTATAAGCTCCCGCTGCTTTTCGGTTTGGCATCACTGCTCATCCTGCTGCCGTTTTCTACCGCCAAAGACGTTCGACGACGCAAGGAATTGAGATACGGACGGCGACTGAAAGGTCCCGAGATGATGACGCCGAGGGAGTTCAACAGCAGGGTTGGAGGAGATGGCATAGGCATAAAAACCGATGGGATGAAGGCGATGCTCCGCATACCAGGGCGGGCGGAGGCACAGCACATGCAGATCATCGGAGATACTGGCGCGGGCAAGACCTTGATCATGCTCCAGATCCTTCGGCAGATAAAACATCGTGGCGATTCAGCCATCGTCTACGACCCTGCCCGGGAGTTCGTAAAGCGGTTTTACGATCCTAGGAATGGCGACGTGATCCTGAATCCACTCGATAAGCGGTGCCCGTATTGGGGGCCCGCGGAAGAACTCCGCCGCCGCTCCGAGGCAAAGGCGCTGGCCGTGTCTCTTTTTCAGCCGTCGCAGGACAAGAAGGGTGAGTTTTTCATCGAGTCCCCGCAAAAGATCTTTGCCTACCTGATGGCCTATGGCCCCACACCAGAGGAGTTAGTGAAGTGGATGTCAGACCCGCTGGAGATCGACCGAAGGCTGAAAGGAACGGAACATGCCTACCTGATCAACCCCAAGGCGGAGCATCAGCGCAGCAGTGTTCTTGGCTCGCTTGGATTGGTCGCCGACAGCCTACGCCTTCTCCCGAAGAAGGGCGAGGGGAATGGCGAGTGGTCGGCCACGGATTGGGCCGAGACGCGACAGGGCTGGATCTTCATCACTTCGCTCGCCGCTGAACGGGAAGCCCTTCGGCCCCTCCAAAGTCTGTGGATCGACTTGCTCGTCTTGCGTCTCCTAAATGAGCCGAAGGAGGGCCAGAAGCGGGCATGGTTCGTGATCGACGAGTTGGCAAGTTTGCAGAAGCTCCCCCAGCTCCATACCGCCATTACGGAAAATCGAAAGAGCAAGAATCCGGTGATTCTGGGCTTCCAGGGTAAGGGCCAACTGGAATATCTTTACGGCCACCTGGCTGAGGTCTTGCTATCCCAACCGGCAACCAGCATTTGGCTGAAGACGAAAGAGCCGACCGCTGGCGAGTGGGTCAGCAAGTTCATTGGCAAGGTCGAGATCGAACGGCTACGCGAGAGCCACTTCGACGGCTCCCGCGCTGGGCGAAACTTCGCGCTGGACCGGCAGATTGAGCCGCTGGTAATGGAGTCCGAAATCTCCGGGCTCAAGGATCTCGACGCCTATATGAAGTACGAGAACTTTGTGACGCGCTTCTCCTTCCCCTACTTCGATATGCCGGTTGTCGCCAGTGATTTCGATCTCCGCGATACGCCCGATGACACGCTCCCCTACGATCCCAAAAACATCGTAGCGGCTAAGCCCCAGGTGCGCCCAGTCGAACTGAGGCAGGAACGAAATGCGCCCATACTGCCACAGCAAGAATCGCCACGGACAGCGACCGAAATACCGCAGCAGGAGAACGACCTTGATAGGAACGTCAATGCCCAACTAAGCCTCAATCTCGGGGATAGCAACTGCCCTGCTCACCCTTTCGAAAGCACTCCGGCTGGCCGGGCGCAGATCTACCACCTTGAGACACTCAGACGGATTGGTTACCACCAGAGAAGCGAACCAAACACTACGGAATGAACTCGTTGCGCGGGGGTCGAATCGAGTGTGGCGGCGCTGGGCTCCAAAACCCCAGTCCGGAGAGGCTTTCGGGACGACGGACTTCCCGACTTTATTTGATCCCTCGTGAAACTTTCTAGAACGGGAGGGATTCTAAGATCACAACACTTGTCATTTAAGACCCAGCTTCATGGACGAAAAGCACCTGATGTCCGGGAACGGGTTGACCTCAGTCTCTGAGAAGCACTCAGCACCAGAAGAATCTCGCGTGAGGATTCGTGTCCCAACCCGGCTGGCACTTACTGTCGCCATAGCTCTGGCAGTTCTAACTACCTGCTCGTACTACGTCTTCAGCCTGCGCCGCCGAGTGGTGACTCCGACCGGCATCGCTGCCTTCGACATTGATTCCGCGGACGCACAGCTCTCGGCAGATCCCCAAGTCCTGCTTGCTGTTGCAGACCGCTTCTATTTCCTAAATAACGGACCGGCAGCAACCCCGCTCTACGCCAGAGCCGAGAAGCTATTCTCGGAGCGGGGCGATACGCCGAACGAACTTCACGCCAGGGTGGGCCGCGTCAGATCAGGCGCCGAAACTATGTCGTTTGTCGACCTTTCGCGGTTCTTGAACGAAGAGCTACAGAATCCCGTCGTGCAAGCTGACAAGAAACTGCAGCTTTGGTGCCTGATCGCGAAGGGCTACACCGATATCGAGGTTGACTATCGAGCTGCGAAACGAGATTGGTTGGAGGCCCGGGAGATTGCGAACGCATTGGGTGAGAATCAATGGGGAACTCGGGCTTCCGGGGAATTAGGGCTGGTCGCCTTCCTTGAGGGAAATCCCGGACGAGCTGCGCGACTGCTAGGGAGCGCCTTGCTCTCGACGATGGCCAGCGGCGACACGGGCGGTCAGATCAGGTTCCTGGAATTGATAGGCAGAGGCTTCGAAGAGGTGAATCGTCATACTGAGGCACTGAGATTTTTTGAGCGAGCAATCAGGCTGGCTGACGCGGAAAAAGACTGCGGTCTGCCTTTCATGGCGTATGAAGGAAAAGCACGAGCGCTGGTGGCCTTGGGCAAACCCGATGAGGCAAAGAGGGTGCTTGAGGACGCACTCGGCAAAGCCCGATCACAACAGAAGCGAGGTCACGAGGCGGAGGTGTTGATCTTGCTTGGAAAGCTGGCTGCGCAAGCCGGAGACAGAAACGAGGCCATCGCCGATTTGGAATCTGCCGGACAATTCGCTAAACGGGTGCAATTCTTCCGAATGGAAGCCGACGCCATGTTCGAATTGGCGACCATGTATCGCGATGCTGGAGATCTCGCCACCGCGGAACTACGTGCTACCGATGGCCTCGCCGCAAGCCAGCGTGTTGGCGATCGCTATTATGTGCCTCGCAACCTGACCATTCTTGCCGATTTGAAGGCGCGCCGCGGTCGCTTTACCGAAGCCAATGCCCTCTATGAACAAGCTGAAGACGTGATTGAGGGCCTGCTCATCAGCGTGAATGAACCGTACTGGAACAGTTCAGTGGCTGCTTCGATGAGTCAAACGTATTTGCAGCACTTTGAACTCGTCAGAAAGAGCGGCGATGTGCCGGGCTCCTTCCGAGTCTTGGAACGAGTACGCGGACGAACTTTGGCTTGGGCCCTCGAAGACCGGAAGGTACTTCCCGCGGAGGAATCCGGACAAACAGCATCGCTTGAAAGCGATCTTGCGGGTCTACAAGTGCAGTTAATGCAAACCAACAGTGCCGATGAACGCGAGCGACTCTTGGACGAGTTGGTCGAGGACGAGCGTCGTCTTGGACTGGCCTGGACGAAGGGAGACGCCTCAAGCGGCGGCCTGCCAGCGCAACCTGCGCCATTAGCGAAAGTGCAGGAAGACCTGAAACCAGACGAAGTGCTTCTGGAGTACGTGCTTGACGACCCGACTTCCTACTGTGTGGTGGTTTCGAGAAACGGAGCGTACGTCCGAGCGCTGCCCGCCGGGGGCAAGGACATCGAGAAATTAAGCCAGCAGTTGGTCGCCGAAATCCGCGCCAAGGGCGCCGGTGCTGAACTTTCAAAGCGACTCTACGCGGTGCTCGTGAAACCCCTCCCGGAAGCAGCCACAGCGACACGATTCATCATCGCACCAGATGGCGTATTGAACCTGCTGCCGTTTGAAGTTCTTCGTGATAGCCAAGGCGCGTACCTCCTAAAATCTCGCGTCATAAGCAACGTGCCTTCCGGTACGATCTTAGACCGGCTTCGCCGCACAGAGAATCAGCAATGGGCCCCCAGACCTCTGCTGGCCTTGGGCGATGTCGCCTACGAAAATCAAGGGGCCGCAGGACGGAAAATTCCCACTCCGGCTTCGGTTCGTGAGCGAATTGAGCGCGGCATTGCGGATCTGTCGGGGATAGGGCTTTATGACCTTCCGCAGACGCGAGCGGAAGTTGAGGAAATCGGTAAAATCGTTGGGTCAGACGCGGTAATCCTGGTCGGCAAGGACGCCACGGAAACTGCATTCAAGAAGGAGCCACTCGATCAGTTTCGTATCTTGCATTTGGCTGTCCATGGATTCGCGGACACGCAGTACCCAGAACGGTCAGCACTGGTATTAGGCACCGACCCAAAATCGAGTGACGACGGATTGTTGCAAGCCCGGGAGATCATGAGGCTGCGTTTGAACGCCGAACTGACGACTCTTTCTGCCTGCGATAGCGGGGTCGGCAAGCTGCAGGGACAGGAAGGCATCAGCAACCTGGTAGAAGCGTTTCTGGTCGCTGGGTCAAAGTCGGTAGTAGCGAGTCTGTGGAACGCAGACGACACCTCTGCCAGTGCATTGATGGAACAGTTTTACCAGCGCCTGGCTCGGGGTGAGGATACGAGTTCGGCCCTGCGAAACGCGAAGCTTGACCTGCTGGCAAAATACGGTGACCAAATGAGCCCATTCTACTGGGCGGCATTCATAGCCGTAGGCGAGACCTCCACACCGATCGGTATAAGGCAACAATGAGTCTGACTCTCGACGAACGCACGAAGATTTTAGACAGAGTCTGCCGCTTGGTGGAGACCAAACATTTCAATCCGGGCATGAATGGAGTGGATTGGAATGCTTTGGCTCGGAGCCGGAGGGATCAGATTCTGGCTTGCACCGAACCAGAAACGTTCGAGAGAGAAGTCCACAGAACCGTTTCCGAGCTTAAGACCAGCCACACCGGCTTCCGACATGCCGGAATGCGAAATATACCCGCTCGGCACGCCATCAACGCAACCATGCAGCGCATTGCCGTTAACGGGAGTGAATGCTGGATGTTTCAGGATGTGCATCAAGGTGGTCCGGCCTACTGTGCGGGGATACGCCCTGGGGATCTGTTGCTCGGCAACGGCGACCGCGAGATTCGACCGCCAGAGGATCTGACGTTTTCGGTTGGCGAGTCTGCGAGTCTGCGAATCGAGAAACTGCATGGAGGACAGCAGACGGTCAAAGTCCAATTGCCGATGCCCAAGTCCAAGAAACATCCTGTAAGCGCGCCCAAGGCGGTACGCACTGAGAGGTTGAGCTACGAAATTGGGCTGCTCAAAGTCGCCATGTTTCCTGGCGCGGTAGGGATCGACGTCGCCAAGGACATCGATTCTGGAATCGCATCTTTGGAGGGCTGTAGCCGCCTCATCGTGGACCTGCGCGGAAACACAGGCGGCGGTATCGGCGGACTGCGCCTCATGAGCTATTTGACACCAGGGAAACTGGAGGTTGGCTACAGCCTCACCCGAAAGCGCCGCGAGCGTGGCTATCGGAGAGAGGAGCTGACCCGTTTTGGGCGAATCCCTTCCCACAAAGCGACTCTGTTTTGGTTAGCAGCACGGTATGCGTTCGTGGACAAATCGATCCTCGTAGTCACTGAGGGCCTCGGCGAACGGCACTTTCATGGCCGGGTTGTCCTCCTCGTCAACGAACATACCGCCAGCGCCGGCGAAATGGTCGCTGCATTCGCGGAAGAGAATCATCTGGCAACAATAGTGGGAGCCAAAACCCCAGGCCGGTTGCTGAGTGGCAGTGCATTTAAGGTAGGGCACGGCTACATTCTCGGATTACCGGTGGCTGGCTATTTGACGTGGCAAGGAAGGATGCTGGAAAACAACGGCATTGTCCCCACTGCTTCCGCTGACGTTTCGCGAGACGCTTTGCGAGAAGGTAAAGACATGCAACTGGAGAAGGCCGTCGAGGTGGCGAAGAATCTGTAGCCTCGACTGGTCTGCAATCACGCCCCATTGAGATGATTCGACCGCGATACATTCCGAGTGCGTGATCTTTGGAGCCACCGCGATTTGCTGCGGGCCAAAGCAAATTATGCGGTAACCGGCCTGATCCGGGTGCAAATTCAACGTTAAACGTGAACGAAACTCTTTCCGGCTCCGACATTCTCCATTGGATCGGGGGTGGCGGCCGACTTGGGATTGTGTCCATCGCCAGAGCAAGGCGATCTATTTCCTTTTGGTAACGGACGCGGCTACCGTAAATAAATTCGATCGCGCTCAAAAACAAATCTGTCTCCAACACAAGTACGTCATTGTTCAAACGAGAAAACCGCGCCCTTCGTAATTGGAGGCAACGTGAAGACGGTTGCATCTTGCTTGCGGCTGCCATTGACCATCTGCTCCGTGCCGAGAAATGGCAGAAAGTAGGCTTTGCCCGCTGTTTTCGAATGCACCGTTACCGTGACTCCGTTTTGCGGAGTTTGAATGGGGTTTACACCCCCGCGTAGTCCCGCGAAGTTTGCGAAGAAGCACTCGATGTGCCCGTCGGCAGTGCGGGCGATTGAAGTCGCCAACTGCGGCCCAGCGTCGATCATCACAGTACTGCCGCCCTTGAGCGCTCGAAGAAATGCTTGTTCCGAATCCGGGGAAGCGCTGTCGAAATCCTTCTCCAGCGCCGCGTTGTAAGTTTTTCCTGGACAAACCGGGAAGCGGATGATCTCGTTTGACCTTCCGAGTCCGGTCGCGTCCTTCCCGGTTATCACAAGCCGACCCCCTGCGGCTGCGAATGCCCGCAGCGCAGCTTTTTCATCGTCTCCGAGTACACGCACATCGGGCAGAACCAGGGTTTGCCCGCGAAATTCCGCCAACGTTCGGGGAGTCACGATCTGAAATTCAAGATGCTGCTGCATCAACAGAATCAGAATTCCTCGATAGGAAGCAATGAAATCATCGGCATAAAAGTTCCGGGTCTGTGGAGAAAAATAAACTCCAATCGGATCAACCGGCATGCGTGGCAGGTAAAAGGTCTTCTCGTGCTCCTGAATCCATGAAAATATCTTCTTGCGCGTCGGCTGATCATTCGATCCCGCCATCGAATGCCCGGGCGCGTCCCAGAAATTCGCTCCCGCCACTAGTTCTGACATGGCCAGATTCATCATCGCTTCGCGCGCATCAACCTTTTTGTCTCCGTCCCACGAGTAGTTCAGAATCCAGGTTGCCTTGCCTTGCGCGAATGCGCGAAAGGAATGTATGCCCACTTGATAGCGGAACCAATCGAGCGGCGCGCGCGACGAAGCCATATGATCGCCGTTGCCAAACTCATATTCATGCGCAATTGCATCCACCACTGGATATANNATCGTCTTTATCTTCGGATTGACCGATTTTGCATTCTGGTCAATCTCGCGCAAGAAATCGGTAATGGTCTGAATCCGGAAATCCACCCACTGGCGAAACCCGGGATCGGAAAAATCTCCCAGTTTGAGATCATGCTTCGCGTCGAGTCCTGTCTGCTGCTTGAACGCGGCCACGGTCCCATCATCGAAACTGGCCCAGGTGTTCTCCCATCCCTCGAAGTGCGTCATCCAATAAGGAATGTCGACGTAGATGCCGTCGATTCCCGTGGCAGCAATCTGGCGCACGCGCTCCATGTAAATCTTCCGCCATTCGGCCGCATATGGACTCACCCAAACATCTTCATCGCCAGGCGTGATCCAAAACGCTGTGCCGCCGCCGAAAATTGCGGGCTCGCCTGTAATCTTCCGCTGCAGCCAGTCGGGATGGTCCTTCGCCAGCGTGTGCGCTGTTTGGTCGGCATGCGCCGTGATGCACTCTGTTCCCGCTATATAGACGAAAGCAAAATTGCCCGCGCGATGCGCTTCCGCCGCCACATCGCGAATCGCTGTCAATTTTTCTTCGGGATGGAGAAAGCTCTCATAGCGTCCGGGAATGTCGTTGTCGACTTCAATGCCGAACACGTCGCTCGCTTCGGCTGAGCTGACGATCTTTGCCCCGTCGCCACCCCTCAGTCCATACGCGCCGATGCGAACATAGTGCGTCCAATTCTGGTGGGGCCAATCCTGCTTCTCGCCCGCAGGAGCAGCACTTAAAGCCAAGGCACCGAAGGATAGAAGAACAATGGCAACATAGTCTTTTCGTTTCATATTTGAATTCCAGAATTTCACTGGAAGAAAGAAAGCTACGCGAAAAACGCGCATCGACAGGGAATCTGAGCTCAGTTCTTCAGCAGCCAAATCTCAGGGGAGTGAATGGGCCCCTGCCAACCGGGAGTCAACCGAGTGGCGCCATCCGCAAAGTTTGGCGCCCGAGGTCGAATGTCGCCGGGTTCAGCAGCCATGCGTCCTCCGTGTCAGAATTCGAACCTCAATCCAAACTGGAAAAAGCGGGGTATCTGGAGAGAGGTACCGTTGACGGTATCAGTGCTAATAGTCCCGAAGAACGGATTTGCCTGATCCGAACCTCCCACCGACGAATTCGGCTGCCCAAAGCGCGGGTGATTGGTGAAGTTGAATATCTCTGCCCGCACTTCCAGCCGCATGCCTTCTTTGGGCACGAACGACTTGTAAAGGTTGAGATCCGCGGTGTGGATGCCGTCGACGCGTAAGCCGGGAAAATAGCGTGGCGCATTGCCCGGAATCTGGTCTCCTGGATCTGCAAAACAATTCGCATTGAAAAAAGAGGACACCGGAGGAAGGCCATTGCTTATCGCTGTCGCGTTCGTTTCCCAGTTCAAGGCCACGTCGCGCATGCTGGTCCCGCTCTTGAGCTGGGAACAGACAACATCGGGACGCTGGCTGCCGTTGGCCAGGCGCGCGTCGGCCATGCCGATGGCCATGGGTTGCCCCGCTTGCTGGGTGATTAGGGTTGCGATCGACCAGCCTCCCACGACCGCATCCACCGCTCGGTTCATATCGCCGCCAATCCATTGTTTGCGGCCGACGGGAAGGTCAACAATCACGGCGGCCGTGAGCCGCTGTGGCGTGTCGCTGGCGCCGATGCTATGCTCCGCAGACAGCCGGTCCAGTTGTTGCGGAAGGCCGAGACCGAGCGCTCCCACCCAGTTGTTCCGGCCTGCCGAAGAATAGTCGGTTTCCTTCGATATCGTGTAGTTACCCTCGAAGCTGACGTGGTGCGTGGTGCGCTTCTGGAAACGAATCTGCATCGCGTTGTACCAGGAATTCGCGCTCTCTAGCATCAGGCCCTCGAAGTCTTCTGCGAATTGGGGGTACTTATCCAACAGATACAACAGGGGCAGGGTCGAACCGCCGTAGTTGGAATTGGGTTCATTGAAGCAGGGATTCGAAGGGGTCGGTGCACAAGGGGTATTGAACATGGGGTAAAACGGGTTGCCGACCAGGGTCTGAAGAAAGTTGCTGACGCAGCTATCCGTCTGGCAGGCCGAGTCGGTGGGAGTTACAGCCGTCGCAATCTGCGCCAGCAAAGACGATGGTATGAAATCCCGGTTGTTTGTGCCAGACCAGGGTAGATGGGTGCTGCGGTTGGCAACGTAGTCGATGCCAACCATAATCTGGCTGGGCAGCTCTCGCTGCATTCCCAGATTCCACTGGTAAATGTCGGCGTCTCGCGCTGCGGTCGTGCCCAGATCGTTCGGGTTTTGATAGCCCCAGTTCGCAAACTGGCCGTACGCCGTACCCTGCGGACCGGTAAAGCCGCTGGGAAACGGATTTTCCAGAGTCGCCGATTGAGTGGCAAAATTGTTGTTGGTAAAAAACAGGTTGGCCGTCTTGCGGAACGCGGAGCCGGGATACTGGAAGTTTGTGGCCGGGCTCATTCCAAAATAAATGCCGACTCCGCCGCGCACCACCGTCTTTGAATCGTACGAATAGGCAAAGCCCAGCCTCGGCCCAAGGTCCTTGCGGTACGTCGGAACCGTCCTCATGCTGGAAGTGGCGAACTGTGTCGTGCCGAGCACCTCTTCCGTAGAAGGAAATCCCACCCCGTTCTGCTCGAGTGTCGCCAGGGTGCTGAGCGTACCTGGTGGGGCGCTCGCCGGGACAGTGTTCAGCGGGATATGGACGCCGCTGCCGGCCGTGAAATTGCTGAATTCGAGCTGGTTGTTGCGCGAGGTGTAGGGCGAACTCCACTCGTAGCGCAGGCCGAGATTCACCGTGAGCTTCGAATTTACCTTCCAGTCATCCTGAATGTAAAACCCCGTCTCGAGCGACCGGTTGGCCACCGAGGGAGTCACGA
>PMHI01000517.1:13699-18160 GCA_003156615.1 Acidobacteriaceae bacterium
GAGTAGCTCACCAGCGTGTGGCCAAAGCTGGTGTTGATGCAGCACTGATCGTAAAGGTCATTCCACGGCAGATTTCCCTGCATCATAAACGTCGGCATCTTGTCGATCCCGTTGGCCTGCTCAAAGACCGGCGGCAATCCTTGCGTGCCGGTCGGTAGGGAAGCGTTGAAACTGGAGATCGTGGGGATACCCGGTAGCGACAGTTCATGCACCCGGTCGATGGCCGCGTGGCTGGTCCAGACAATCCGCGGGTTCAGGGTCCAGGTATATTCGAACGAGCCGTTTTGCGCCAGGGTCACACCGCTTGCGATTCCGTCATTATCAAAGGAGTCGCCCAAGGTGAGCGGAGTGGTGAAGTTGCTCCAGCCTCGGCTGTAGCGGCCGCTGACGCGGTTCCTGTCGTTGATTTGGTGGTCTACCTTTATGTCGAACTGGTAATCCGGCGCCTGCGCTACGGTTGTGAAGTTATAGTTCTCGAATTCGTTCGAGTTGCTGGGCTGCGGGTAGAGATTGAGCACAGCGATTCCGATAGGATTAATTTCGGCTGCTGGAATTTGATTGGGAGGGCCGATCGCCTGGCCGCTACAGTTAAAGCCAACCTGCGGCCTGATGACGTTGGTCAGCGTCCCGCAATTCACATTCGGGTCGTAAATGTTATTCGTGAGCCCGGAGAAGTTGCCCTGCCGTTCCGCCATGGTGGGTACGGTCACGACCCCGCTGGTCGCGCTCGAGCTTTTCACCTTCTCGAAGTCAGCAAAAAAGAACGTCCGGTTCTTCTTGATCGGCCCGCCAAGTGAAAAGCCACCCTGGTCGCGCCGGCTGTCTGGCTTGGGATTGGGCTCAGGATTGAAAAAATCGCGAGCGTCCATCTGCGGACGCTGCAGGAAATACCAGCCGGTACCATGGAAGGCGTTGGTCCCGCTCTTCAGCACCATATTTACGACGGTGCCGCCGTTGTTGCCGAACTCGGCCGAGAAACTGTTGTTCTCGACCTTGAATTCCTGCACGCCATCAAGCAACGGCTCATAGTACACGTTGGAGTTTCCGCCCTCGCCCTGTTCTGGCGCGCTGATCAAGGCGCCGTCCATCCGGATCTCGGCGGTGGCGTTGCGCTGCCCGTTGGAAGTGAAGTTTGTTCCCGACGGATAGTTATCCTGCGTGCCCGACCCTGTCACCTCGGTGACGCCCGCGGCCAGGAACGTCAGGCCGAAGAAGTCGCGGTTGAGCAAAGGGATTTCCTTCACATACTCGCTGGTGATGTCTGTGCCCAGCGTCGCGTTATCGGTGTCGAGTAACGGGGCAGTTTCGGTGACCTCCATCGTCTGGCTGACACTGAGGGGATGAAGTAGGAAATTCACGCTGGTCTGCTGGTCGACCTGCAGAACCACGTTGGTTTTCTCGGCAACCCGAAAACCCTGAGCTTGCGCCTTCAACACGTAGACAGCGGGGCGCAGACCGGTAAAGAAATATTCTCCGTGATCGTCGGTGTGCGTGGTTTGCGCAATGTTGGTGCCGTCGTTCGTGATGGTGACGGTTGCGTTCGCGACCACTGCTCCGCTCTGGTCCGTCAGCGTGCCGCGAACCTGCGCCGTATAACTCGCCTGGCCCAATGCCTTTGTCGATACTGCGAGCACAGCTAGGAAAATAACCAAACGTCCAACGCTCGGACCACAGCAAGCGCCAGTAGCCATAATGTCCCCCACACTGCGTTCGAAGCTTTCGAGTGCACCGGACGACTCGGAATTTCCCGAAAGCGCCAACGATCTCACGCCGATAGGCCTCGACGCAACGTCGATGGTCCGAACGTGCTCGACTCTGCCCGGGCGAATCGCGGTCGGAAAGGTGCTCGCAAGCTCCGGTATCGATCTTTTCTGCCCTCACTCGCGGGTTGCCGGCAAAATCGTACCGGCCGACCACTGCGAGCCCCAAATTGATCCCAGTATTCAGCGCCGGGGACCTGGGGCGGACCCTTCCGCGCGCCAGTTAAGTGAAAGAGAGCGGATGTAGCCAAATCGTAAGGTTGTAAGCGATCACATTATGCGCCACGAATCTTATGGGCCCACGACGAGCTTTGTCAAAAAATAGCGGATGAGGACGGTCGTCTCCTTGCTCAGTATGGTCACAGCGTCGTCTGACACAAGACCATGTTCTGCTCTCCTTGAGGACTCAAATGACGTGAGCCGGATATCGGCTCCACTCCAGCCCAAGTTTCCGCACACCAAGAAAGTAAAACCCAGGACTAACATCGCCAATGTCAATGTCGGCACGGAGAATGACGATCTGACCCTCTAAAGTCGCTGTGCCCATTGCCCGCGCAACCTCATCTCCAGCCCCATTCAGCACCGCCAGATCGTAGCTTCCCTCTTTGCTCCCAATCGGCAAGTCCACAACCAGGTGCTTGGTCGTTCGCGGTATTTCCAAGGCAAGCGGCTTGGCGTCTTTCGGGTTTTCCCCACGAGCGAGGGAGTGCTCACGAAGATCCAGCACAACAATTGCGGTCCTTTGCACAGGCGGCCCAGTACGCACCCAGAGCCGTCCCGCTACTGCGAAAAGCAGGACAGCCGCCGCCGCCAGCCATACCTGGGTACTGCGTCGGCGGTCCAGCGCCTGCTTACGAAATTGGCTGAACTCTTGAAAGCACGGACTGCAGGAGCTGAAATGGTCGAGCCAGGGGTCCGCTTCCGCCAGTGGCACCTGGTGAAGGGCGATGCCTTTGAGCATGGCCGAATCGGGGCAGCCGACACGCTGGGGGTTGGGAAAAGCTTGGGATAGACCCCTGCCGAGCAGATCCCATATCCGCTTTTCTTCTGCGTTGAATTCTTCCTGTTGCTTCAGAATTCGCATACCCTCAGTTGAAATCGTCACCAAGAAACGCCACGTTTACTGCCAGCTATCGAAGCAAACCAACTTCTCGAATGCAGCAGTCANNGAGTACCCGTACTGCCGAGCAGCCCATACCTTGCGAGTCCAATCATCCATCCTCCGCACCGCCTCGTTGACCTGGATCGACTGCTCGAGATCGCGTGCCGCCTTCGAATCGTGAGCCTGTCGCAACCGCTCCAGATCAGGACTCGCTGGGAGATGTTGTATGATCTCCCGTCTTCTGCGCTCTTTTTTTAGAGCGCGGTTGAACCGATGGTGGAAGATGGCGACAAGATAGGCTTCTGAGTTCTTGATTCGCCAGTTTTTCCGGTTGGATCGCTGGATTGTTTTCGCGACAGACTGCAATACCGCCTCCCATACGTCCGTAGCCAGAGCCAGTGCCTCGTCAGAGGTTTTCTCCGGCTGCTCCCGATGCGCAAGCGCCTGAATGCGTGGCCAGAGGTGTCGGGCAACGACAACCAATTCGCTGATCTCGTCCGGATGACTTGCGGTCGGGGAGATAAACCTTGAAAGAACCCATTCTGGGCCCAACTCGCGGCTGAACATCTGGGAGGGCCTCAACCCGACTGATAATTAGATAGCCAAAATCACAAACAGCGTGCCACCCACAACCGGCGTCTGTCAAGGCTTTTGAGCTGCTCAACCCGCCTGAGGCCAACATTTTCTTTTTAATACTTTTTCTTTGCTTCCGGTTCCTTAACTAGATGTAGCCGTAACCAATCTCCCCTATTTGGCAAAGAAAGGTTCGAGCGATGTTCCCCAACCTCGAAGTCCGTCACCTGCACGCAGTCATTGTTTTGGCCGAAGAGCGGAACTTCACGCGGGCCGCGGATCGATTGCACATCACCCAGCCTGCGCTCAGCAAACAGATTACCGACCTCGAAGCAGAACATCGATTTCACCTGTTCACTCGCGATAAACGACGGCTTGTGGAACTCACGGATGCCGGGCGTGTCTTCGTCCAAGAGGCTCGGTTGGCGCTCTCGCATACGGAGCGGGCGGTGCATCTTGCTCAGGCTGCACACGAAGGGTCCGATAGCGTTTTAACGATTGGGCACTCACCCTATGCCGATCACGCCTGGATTGCCGCGATGCTGGCGATCCGTCTTCCTNNCGGGGCGTCCTTGTAGGCGAACTCAGCTTCGCACTTGTGACCGCGCCGCTCGAGGACGTTCAGATCACCGCTGTACCATTCGCTCGGGCGCCACTCTACGCGGTTCTTCTCGAAACCCACGCGGCCGCTCACAAAGAGCGCTTGGTTCTCCAGGATCTAGCAAAGGACGACTGGATTCTGTTTGCGAAACGGGTTCATCCACTTGTGCATGAGGCAATCATGGATGCGGCGCGACGTGAATCGATTGTCCCCAAGCACGCTCACGATATCATTACGCCACAGCAGGCGATTGAACTCGTATCGGAGCATGTAGGCGTGGCCATCCTCACGAAACCTACGGCCCGAAGCCTTCATGCTGATGGCGTAGTCGTAAGGCCGCTCTCCGATACGTCATTGTGGTTCGACACATCTGTGATCATGAGAGCTGGCGATGAGTCCCGGTTGGTCAACGAATTCGTTCGCTC
>PMHI01000517.1:18178-23946 GCA_003156615.1 Acidobacteriaceae bacterium
CGCCGCATGAAGTAGGGATACCACTCCGTGCCAAAGGGAATATAGATGCGGACCCGCCAGCCCTTCCGCACCAGACTGTGCTGCAGGTCGCGGCGGATGCCATAGAGCATCTGGAACTCGAACGAATCGCGGGAAATCTTTTCACTGGTCGCAAATGCCTCGGCTTGGTGAACGATGTTCTCATCATGCGTGGCAAGGCCGTGATAGATGCCGCTTTTCATCAGGGTCTTCATCAGCTTAACGTAGTTGGCATCCACGTCGGACTTGGCGGCGAAGGCGATCTCTGGAGGTTCTTTGTAGGCGCCTTTGCACAGGCGAATTCGGATCCCTTCGGCCAGGAGTTTTTCAATGTCGCTCTCGGAGCGTTTCAGGTAGGCCTGGATCACCGTGCCGACAGAGTTGGCATTGCCGGGNNGGGGATTCATGGATGCGGACTTGGCGACCAGTCCGCTGACGATCTCGCGGGCCAAGTTCTCGTCCACATCGAGCCCCATATGAGTGAGCTTGAGGCTGATGTTGGCGTTGAGTTGGTTGGCGGCAATGGCGTCGAGAGTTTGATGATAGAGCTGGCCGCTGTGGCGGGCCTCGTCGGGATTGGTGACATTTTCGCCTAAGTTATCGATGGTGACACTCATACCGGCGTCGTTGATGGCTTGGGTGGCACGTACGGCGTCGGCGATCTCAGTGCCAGCAACGAAGCGGCCGGAGACGCGGCGGCCCAGCGAGGACCGCTCGGCAAAGTTGCGCAAGGATGGGTTTTCGGAAAGACGCACGAAGAAAGCTCTTAACATTCCGCACCTGGAAAATCATCAGCCGGGACCGGTTGGTGGATGAGGGTGAGGAGCACAGAACGTTGTATCACACTGAGTGGCGTGCCGCAGCCAGGGCGGCGAGCACGACGGTCGGAGCGCAAGAGTGGGTTGGGCAGGAAGGTTCCCGACTAAGGATTGAATCTCAGCTCAACACTCTCATGGGTTTCGCGAGGAGCGGGCTCCCACTTCCACTGGCGTAGCGCGTTCTGGGCAGATTGTGCAAGCAAGGGGTGGCCTCCCTTTACTTCGACGGACTTTACACTACCATTGGGCGCAACTAACACCTCTACCCTAACGCTCCCTACGATATTCATCGTACGGGCGAGGGTGGGATATTGCGGCGTCACCTTGGCCACAACTTTGCGGGCCCCGTCAGAGGATTCCTGGGCAGCACCGTGGCCGGGAGCGAACGTCAGAATCGATGCTATGACAAATAAAGCAACAATCCGGTTCTTCATGGGTCAGTCGTCCGGACCCAGAATAATGGGCATGTAATGAGCGACGTAAGATTACTTCGGTAATGCGACGGAAGCCGGATAGAGTGCAGCCCTTTTGCCAGGTGTAGGGCGTACAGGTGATTATCCTTTTCTCGTCGCGTTGCTGGTCGGCACTGGGTCGTTTTTAGCTTCCATGCTCTTCGAGGAACTTCTCGACCTCAATCGCAGCCATGCAGCCGGTGCCGGCGGCAGTGATGGCCTGGCGGTAGCGCCGGTCCTGCACATCTCCACAGGCGAATGCCCCGCGGACGCGGGTCAATACATAATTGTGCGTCTTTAGATAGCCGTCGGCGTCGGTGTCGAGCTGGCCAGCGAACATTTTCGCGTTGGGCACGTGCCCGATGCCGAGGAATACTGCGCTGGTGGGAAAGTCCCAGACTTTGCCGGTCTTTAAGTTTCGCAGCTTCAGGCCGGTGACTTCCTGTTTGCCGTGATCGTAGACATCCTCTACGACAGTGTCGGTGAGGAATTGGATTTTTTCGTTGTGTTGAGCGCGTTCCAGCATGATTTTGGAAGCCCGAAAGCTGTCGCGCCGGTGAATCACTGTGACCTTGGTGGCGAAGCGAGTGAGAAACAAGGCTTCTTCCATGGCAGAATCGCCGCCCCCGATGACCACAATTTCTTTTCCTGAGAAGAAGAAGCCGTCGCAGGTGGCGCAGGATGAAACGCCGTGGCCGATGAGTTTCTGCTCGTTGGGCAGCCCCAGCCACCGGGCGGAGGCGCCGCTGGCGATGATGAGTGCTTGCGCGTGCAGCTGATGCTTGCCAAGATGGAGCAGGAAGGGACGTTGGCTGAGATCCGCACTGGTGAGATGCACCATGCGGTATTCCGCGCCGAAGCGCTCCGCCTGCTTNNACAACAGGCTTCAGATTGGCGCGCGCCGTGTAAAGGGCGGCGGTGTGTCCGGCACAGCCGGAACCGATGATGACGACGTTACGGGTTTCGCTCATGATTTGCTAGCCGTTAGATTGCTGATTTNNCCTGGTTCGGCGGCAGGCCTTTCCAGGGGCGTGTTGTCTGCCAAAGCTCGTATAGGTAGCCATCCGGGCCGCGAAAATAAGCCCAGGCCTCTGATTCGTTGCCCTCGACATCTGTGACGAACTCAACCCCGCGTGACTCCAACTCCTTCCTGGCCGCACGCACATCCTCCACCTGAAAGGCCAGCACCGGGCAGGCGTGAAGCTGGTAGTAACGACTCTCCGAACCGAAGACCTCGAACAGCTGCCCCGAAGGCATCTCAAACTGGACCAGCCCCTTGCTCTCGTGAATGAGGGAAAAGCCCATGATGTCGGCAAAGAAGCGCTCAGCGGATTGCAGGTCGCCGGCTCGCATGCCTGCCCATGTGTATCCAAGCACACGCATCGCAACCTCCTTTCCCCTTTCTGCAGTCAGCCCTGCCTTCTGATGGTTGATCCAATTCGTGTTTCCCAAGAGCCTCGATGAAGGAGTTCTCGTTCACTTTTTTTCTTCGGCAGGCTTGGCCGGTTTCGGTTTTGCGGCCGCCTTCGTCTCTGGGATCTGGGCCAGCTCTGCGGGCACGGTGTGCCGCACGCCGAGCAGTCCGCGATAGTTGGCCAGCACTTCGGAGGCGCTGCGAAATAACGGTTCGTACGCGCTCTGGTCCGGCGGAGGCCCGTTTTCCGATCCCATGCAGCGGGCCAGCGCGATGGATGATTTGCCGAAACGCTCGAGCCGGATGCGGCTGGCGGGAGTGTTGGCGGCGACCATGTTTTCTGCGCTACTGATGGCCGAAGCGGAGTCTTCCATCGAAACCTGAATCAAGTCTTTGGGCTCGCGCGCATGCAGCACCAGAGTCTCGACCATGTTCTGCCCATCGTTGCTGAAAGAGTACTGCACGCTGGCAAACAAGGCCTGCACGGAGAATTCGTGGCGAATGCGGACGTAGCGGGCGACCGACGGTTCATCAGACGTGTGCGCGCTTCCGGGTTGGAGGAAGTTCGGGGCGTCGGTCAGCGTGGAGAGGCCGTGAGAGATTTCGAAGTCGGGGGCAAACAGCGGCTGCTTGGGAATGCGCGCCAGGGCTGCGGCGATCTCCTTCTGCTCCTCCGCGGAGGGCGTGCAAACGTTCAGCAAATTGACTTTTACCTGCGGCTGGTTAGAACTGGGTTCGGGAGCCTGCTGAGATGCGGCGGGAAGAGTCAGCAGGAGGCCTGCCAGGGTCAGAATTAGTTTTGGGATCACGGCAGAATTCTAAATGATGATCGGGCAAAAGCCTTAAGGAGTTCTTCCCCACAGGGACTCCCTGTAGATACTCAGGGCAGGTTCCGACACAGAAGAAGAGAGAAAGAAAACCAAGAACAGCAGAGATTTTCTCTCGGTCTCTAGTCTCTGTGGCGAAAAGCTTGTCCTCCCCAGGCCCACGACAATGCCGACAGCGCAAAGGGTTTGGCCAACTCCGCGAAGGCGGTTAGAATTCAAGAATGGCGAATCTGACACTGGTTTACGGCATGCGGCTGCTGCCCTCCGAAGATGTGGCCGAAGTGGGCCAGGCTCCGGTGAAGCTCACCAACGGACGCGAGGCACACGTTACCATGCACGTGCTCGAAGGCAGCAAGGAAGAGATCGAGAAGCAGCTGCGTACCAGCCTGGAAGCGTTCTTCGACCTGTATCCAGAGATCTAGCGGTTTTGGATCTGGCAACGTCGACGAGGGTCCGTCGGTTGGCCTCTCGTGGCATGGCCTGGTGTAATGGACCGAAGTGAAATCATGAGGGAGCTTTATTCAAAACTGCGCGCGCGTATGCGGATGGCCGGTTTGTGGCCGCAGGGATGGATTGCGCACGGCGCTTGGTATTCGTTGGGCTTGGCGGCGGGGCTCTTCGTTCTCGAAATGATATTGAAGCTGTTTGCTCCGAAGTGGGGAGACAGCCTTGGCGGTTGGGTTAAGTTTCTTCTTTTCGACGCCGCTTCGCTGTTTTCTATTGTCGCTTTCCGTGCACTACGACGAAAAATTCTTTGGCGCCTGCGCAACCGCCTCATCGTGACTTATGTCTTCATTGGGGTGATCCCCGCCGTGCTGCTGATCGCGATCGCGCTCATCACACTCTACGGGTTCGCCGGACAGTTTGCTATTTTCGTGGTCACATCGGAAATCAACTCGCAATTGCGCAGTCTGGAAGCGGTGAACGCCGCGGTCGGCAACGAGTTGGCGGCCCGGCTGGAGCGCGGGGATAATCCCACAGCCGAATCTCTGGCCGGACTGAGGAGACGCGATGCGGCCTGGGGACGGCGGCGGGTGTGTGCCTGGCACGGCGATAGGCTTTTGTCTCTGGGCGATGAATCCAAAGGTCCTCCGCTCTCGCTCCCTGCTTTTGCAAAAGAAGGGTTACGCGAAATCACACGCGACCAGGACGGACTGCACTTGCGTGTGGTTACTTTGATTTCCGTGGGATCGAAAACACTCACCATCGTCACCAGCGAGCCCTTTGACAAGGAGTTAGTGGGTAAGATTGCTGCGGACATGGGCGAAATCACCGTGTTAGACGACCCTGGATTTCTGCTGGAAAACAAGAGCAGACAGGCGGGCTCTGGAGCACAAACGAGCCCGCCCGTGAAGACCGAAACGAAGCAAGGTGAAATTGTCATCAACGGAAAGGAGAACGGAACCCCTGTACTATTGCATCCGAGTCCCGCATTTACCGTGGGCACGCTGCCGGCTGCCGCGGGGAGCCTGGACCGTGAAGTTAGGTTTTTGGCGCCCCTGCCGGTGCTGGACTGGAAGAGCGGAGAACGTGAGCCCAGCGGGGCTTTGGTCGTGCAGGTGCGAACGCGTCCCTCGGTGCTCTACGGCCATCTGTTTGCGGCCTTGGGAGCGTTTGTACAGGGATTGGAGTACATTCTTCTCGCGATCGTCATCTTCTTCGCTGTGATTGAGTTAGTTGCCCTGATTATCGGCACACGCATGACGCGGACGGTGACGGGCGCCGTGGCGCAGCTCTATGACGCTACCAGGCTTGTGGACCGCGGCGAGTTTAGTCATCGTATTCCGATCAAATCCGTGGACCAGTTGGCGCAACTTTCGCTGTCATTCAACTCGATGACGGAGTCCATCGAGAAGCTGATTCAAGAGCAGAAAGAAAAGCAGCGCCTGGAAGGCGAACTCGCCATCGCGCAAGAAGTGCAGGCACAACTGTTTCCGCGGCAGGTCTCGGAACTGGAGTCGCTCGAAGTGCATGGCTTCTGCCGTCCCGCGCGCACCGTCAGCGGCGACTATTACGACTTCCTCACGGCGAGTTCCCATAAGCTGATTTTGGCCGTGGGCGATATCAGCGGGAAAGGGATTTCGGCTGCGCTGCTGATGGCAACCATCCACTCGGCGGTGCGCGCCTACAGCGTGGAGAGCTTGCCGCAGATGCGGGAACCTGTGGCGGTAGGCGCCCTGGCGGGCGCGAGCCGGATCATGGCGGCGTGGCCCGAGGGCATCGAGGTTTCTCCCGGAGC
>PMHI01000517.1:24042-24455 GCA_003156615.1 Acidobacteriaceae bacterium
TCACCGAGCCGGAAAATGAGTTCGGCGAATTTGGCGAGGAACGGCTGATTAACCTGGTGAGCGCCAACCGGCACGCTCCCCTGGTGCAAATCAGTGAAGCGGTCACTGCTGCGGTCGATGACTGGATCGGCGACAACGAGCAGCCTGACGACATCACGCTGGTGCTGGCGCGGCCCAGATAGGTCTTACGTATGGGATTCTACTGCCTATATCTTCTGCTTTTTCCAGCGGCCTTGTTTGAATAGGACTGCGCTGACCACGGCCATGGCGCTTTCGGCGGCGGCGATCGAGAAGAAGACTCCGTTCGAACGCATGTGCAGCGGAATCGACAGCCAATAGGCCAGCGGAATCTCGAACAGCCAGAAACCGAAAAAATTCACAATCGTGGGAGTGATGGTGTCGCCCGCGCCGTT
>PMHI01000517.1:24467-30120 GCA_003156615.1 Acidobacteriaceae bacterium
CACGTTGTAAAGGCCGGTGCGCCACACCGCCTTTTCGGCGCGTTCGGGATGGCCGGCGCCGAGATTTTGACCGACCAGCGTGGCGGCGGCGTTGCTCAAACCCCACGACGGTAGGATTACGAAAATCACGATGCGGATAGCAATCGTGTATCCGGCTAGGGCGGCAGCTCCGAAAATGCTGACGATGCGGACCAGTCCGATCCAACTGGTGTGGGCGATGGCGAACTGCAGGATGCCGGTCAGCGAAACGCGGATCAGTCGCCAGAGCACGGTCCACTGCAGGCGAACCTGACTTCTGAGGATGCGGAGACGCTCCGTGCCGCGCATGAGGCGATAGAACTGGTAGAGCACGCCGATGCTGCGCCCGGTTAGTGTTGCCAAGGCCGCGCCGGTCACGCCCAGGCGCGGGAACGGTCCCCAGCCAAAGATCAGGCAGGGATCGAGGACCAGGTTGATGATGTTCGATACCCAGAGCAGGCGCATGGCGATGGCCGCATCTCCAGCGCCACGGAAGATGGCGTTGTTGAGAAAGAGAAGAAGCACGGCAAAACTACCGCCCAGGCAAATCCTGGCGTAGCCGCTGCCGGTCGCGATGATCTCAGGCGACGCACCCATCCAACGCAGCAGGTTCGGCGCAAACAATCCACACGGGAGGCCGATGGCCAGGGAAAGCATTAGGCCGAGAGCGATCGCCTGCACGCCTGCGACGGCTGCGCCTTCGGGATCTTTTTCTCCGATACGGCGCGCGACCATGGCGGTGGTCGACAAGCTCAACCCCATGGCCACGGAAAACACCAGGGTCAGCATCGACTCCGTGAGGCCAACCGTCGCCACGGCGTTTGCCCCCAGGCGTCCTACCCAGAAGACGTCCACTACTGCGAACAGCGATTCCAGGACCATCTCCAGCACCATGGGCACGGCCAGCAGCAGGATGGCGCGGTTCAGGCTGCCGGTGGTGTAGTCCTGATGCGAGCCGCGAACGGCCTCCACCAGTGAGGCCCATAATGTGTGCTGCTGTTCCGCAGCCGAAACTTTGACTTCCATAAATGCCTGCGAACTTCCGACGCCCTTCGCCAGGGACCAACCTTGCGAATACGCCGATCAAAATTACCAGAGAAGACAGAACGAGACGTCTGAGCTTGCGGACTCAGGAGGATGGCGAAAGCTAACGAGGGTTAAACATTGTCATTTCCATGGCGCGAACCTTCGGACGGAAGTCGAGGGATCCGGCAACAAATCTCGGAAATTGTATCGCGAATCGAGGGCGTCCGACAAATGCAAGTGGTTTTCGCGCAAGCTGGCTAACCATGCGCCTGCCACCGCACTCAACTACTTCGCCTACAATTTCATCGAGATTCATCGTACCCTTCGCCCGTCCCCAGCCATGGCCGCTGGCATCACAGAGCGGCTGTGGAGTGTAGAGGATTGGAAAGCATACGGCCGCCCCTCACTTCTGCGGCAACGGGGTTACACCCGCGGTTACGGCTAGATTCCTCACCATTCCTCCCAGGACCATGGGGCCGATCGGGGTGAACACAATGCCGCGGCTGTCAGCGCGTGGATCGTCGGTATCATCGCTGATAGTTTCCCACTGCTGATGGTGGACGTCGTAGGCAAAGGTTAGGGCGGAGCCTTCCGTGGGTTGGCCATCGTAGGCTACGCCTTTGTAGTCGTGAGGAGTCGGAGTGCCTCCGGAAAAGAAAATCTTGTGGTCGCGGTTGTTGCCGCCGCCGGCGATGGCGAAGCGCGCCGTGCCGGGATGCGCCGGCAGCTTGCTCCATTCAATCTTGTGGGGATCTTTCTTATCGATCTTGCCCAGCCAGCACTCGTCGGAGGCTACATAACGTGGACCACTCGCCGGGCCGGCTTTGGCGCCATCCACGACTACGATGGTTTCGTCGGCCAGGCCGCCGGAGAGCCCGAAGACGGGCGTGCCAGGGAAAGGAGTAGCCTGGCTCCAGGAGTCTTTTTCGAGGTCATAGATCTGCACATTGTTCACCGGGCCGTTGCGCGAGCGGCCGCCGATGAGATAGACGAAGCGGTTATGCGTCACGCCGGCCACGGCGTTATCCACCGCAACGGGTATGTCTTTGCCGCGAGACCAGCGGCGGGCATTCGTTTCATAGACATTTACGTCGGGTAGCGTGAGTTCGGCACCCTGATTATCCACCACATAGCCGCCCATGAGGATGACCAGGCTTTTGGCTCCGACGGCGGCCGCACCGATGCGGCCAGCGACTCCGGGCACGGTGCGGCCGTCGCGCCACTTCGGGTGACCGAGGTTCAAGATGTAGACCTGGTTGGTAATGTCATCCCAGGACTTGCGGGGACCGACTCCCATGAGGGAAATTATCTCCAGGCCGTTGCTGACACTGGCCACGGCGTTGCCGGAGACCGCGGCCGGCATGGAAGGAATTTTCTTTGGTTCGTTCGCGGCGGACATGGTCGCGGCACACAGAACCAGGGCGATGAAGACCGGCAGTTTCTTCATTGCTACAGATATTACCGCACTATCTCTTGTTGAGTCCGATGCATTAGGTTTAGGACACTTCCGACTTGACAACGGTAGGATTCGGCATAGGCTGATGCACAGAGCCGATTACACCTTCTTCTCTTTCAGATCCTCTGAACTAAGGCAGTCCATCTGAAGTTCGCTCCTCTTAGTCACGACAATCCAGGAGCCTAACATGAACACGGGCAGCGCCAAATCTGTCGACAGCGCGGGGTGGAGGGAATTGTACACGGCCGCTCTGTTTGAGATTGATAGGACCGGACTCCCCGACCGCATTGCGCACGCTGAGGAAGCGGTTGCACTGAGGGTGGGGGAGTTGCTTCACGTCGCCGGAGACCACATCGAAGAGGGAACAGCTCTGGAGGACGCGAAGTATGCTTTGCATGCTCTGCGGAGCAACACTGAGGCGGCGTAAGAGTTTGCCTCAGAACCTGCTTTTTCAGAACCAGCTCTCTCAGAACCAGGTCCTGCGGCGGTAGTCGCGGTAGGCGTCACCAAATGCGGCTTCGAGGACTTGGGCCTCGGCGTGTGCGCGCAGCGCCTGCATGATCGCGATGGCTAGAACAAGCAGCCAGAGGATGGGCCGGTCGAGCACGAGCACAAGTCCGGCCATCGCGATCAAGCCGAAAACGTAGATGGGATTGCGAATTTTCGAATAAATCCCGCGGGTTACTAATTGGTGGGCTGCTGGTTGAATGGCAAAGGACTTGCCCAGTTGGTAGCGCGCTGTCGCTATCCCGGCGATGCCTGCGACCAGCAGGGCTGCACCGATCGATCGCTGCCAATCCCAGGGTCCGGGCCGCGAAAATACGAACCAGAGAACCATGACGACGGCAATGATTTGCGCGGCTGTAAAGATATAGAGTGGACGGCCTTCCATGGCGATCATTTCCCGCTACGCCTGGCTTCGAGATCATAGCATCGCGTTTAGCTTCTGATCGCGCCGGCATGGCGATCTGTGGTGGCTCAGTTGGCTGGCCTCACGGCGAGCTGCGCTCGACAGCCGGGGGCGGCTGTCCCCCCATGAGCATTTCCGCAAACTAAGGCACGACCGCGCTACCTTGCGAGTTTGAAGAGGAACATCGGTTGTGTTCTACTGGATCGATTTCGGAGTCGCGCGGGATTGCCGCGGGCCGCGCTGACGCCCATCATCAATCTTCTATCTTAGGACTTCCGGTGAATACGGTAGAACTGAACAAAATCCGCAAGAGCTATGACGAATTCGTAGCCGTGGATGACTTGTCTTTGGTCATCCGGCCGGGCGAGGTTTATGGCTTGCTGGGGCCGAATGGCGCGGGAAAGACCAGCACGCTGCGCATGATGATCGGCATCACGGTTCCCGATTCAGGGATGGTGTCGATGTTTGGCGAACCTCTGCGGCGGGCGCACACGCAGCGACTCGGCTATCTGCCCGAGGAACGCGGCTTATACAAGAAGATGAAGGTTTTGGATCAGCTTGTGTTTCTCGGGGAACTGAAAGGATTGTCCGGGCATGATGCGGCACGGCGAGCCGGGCAGTGGTGCGAGCGCCTTGGCTTGAAAGAATGGACTGGTAAGAAAGTAGAAGAGCTCTCCAAGGGCATGCAGCAGAAAGCGCAGTTCATTGGAGCGGTGGTTCACGATCCTCAATTCGTGGTCATGGATGAGCCGTTCTCAGGGCTTGATCCAGCCAGTGCGATGGTGCTGAAGGATGCGTTTTTGGAACTGAAGAACGCGGGTAAGACCCTTCTTTTTTCTACCCATCGCATGGACACGGCAGAGCGCCTGTGCGATTCGATCTGCCTGATCAATCACGGGCGGGCGGTTTTGGAAGGCGATTTGGGCAAGATACGGGCGGGATACGGCAAGAGGAACGTGCAGATCAAGTATGAGGGGGATGCGCGGTTCTTGCACGACCCAAAACTGGTGCAGTCGTTCAACGATTATGGAAACTACGTGGAAGTGCGGTTGGCTGCGGGAGCCGATCCTCAGGAATTGCTGCGGGCGGCGACTGCCTGCGCCCGGGTCAACAAGTTTGAGCTGATGGAACCTTCGCTCGAAGAGATCTTCCTCGAAGCCGTGGGGAAGGCCAATGCGTAATACCTGGCTCATCATCCAACGCGAGTATCTGGAGCGGGTGCGCCAGCGTTCCTTCCTGGTGTTAACTCTGCTGCTGCCGGCGATCATCGTCGGAGCCTTTGTGATCCCTTCAAAACTTTCCAGGATGAAGAACTCTAAAACGCAGCGGCTGGTGGTAGTGACTTCGACGCCTCAATTCGGCGAGATCGTACGCCAGCAACTTGTGGCCAGTACAAAGCCAGGGGAAGAGGCAAGCGCAGACGCAGATAAAGACAAAGATAAAGAAAAAGACGTCGACGACGACGACAAACCCAGCCGCGACTACGCGATTGAGGTGGATTCGAATTCCAGCGAACTAGAGCGGACAGCCTTGCGGAATCGGGTGACCTCTGGCGACATCGATGGTTACCTGTGGCTGAGCGATGATGCGGTCGCGGCGCGAAAGGTTACATACTACGGCCGGGAGACCGGCGGGTTCATTGAGAAGTCGTGGCTCAGGGGCCAGTTGGACCGCGCCATCTTGCTCGAAGAACTTGCTCAACGAGGGGTCGGGGGCGCTCAGGCCGACGAATTGCTGAAGCCTGTGAAGCTCGAGACCATGCATCTCGAAGCTGGCCGGGAAACCAAGGCCAACGACCGGGGAGCGTTCTTTGCGGTTTTAATCATGGTGATGCTGTTGTATATGGCCGTCATTTTCTACGGTGTTTCCGTGATGCGCGCCGTGCTGGAAGAAAAGAACTCGCGCGTCATGGAAGTGATGCTTTCCTCCGCGACCTCTACAGAGCTCATGGCCGGGAAGTTGATCGGCGTAGGGGCGGTGGGTCTGACGCAGATTGGAATCTGGATCGTGATGGCCGGGGTCTACGCGCTGCCGGCTCTGGCGGCGAGCGCCAGCACGGGCGAGATCCGGATTGCGCCTCTTACCCTGGCGGCCTTTGCCCTGTTTTTTCTGTTCGGCTACTTTCTTTACAGCAGTATCTACGCTGCAGTCGGCGCCGTCATCACCAGCGAGCAGGAAGGGCAACAACTCCAGTTCATCATCCTTCTTCCTCTCATCGTTGCGGTATTCATGATGGGGCCGGT
>PMHI01000517.1:30182-52397 GCA_003156615.1 Acidobacteriaceae bacterium
ACCCTGCCTGAAATCGTCAAATGGTTGAAGTACGCCAAGGGTTGATTGGTTGGTGAATACAACGCCTATTCCATCCCGTATTATTCAACTAGACCCTGGCGCGCGGCGTGGATGAAGTCCGTGTGGGCGGGCTGCTCCCCGCCAGAGCGCACTTGGCTGGCGATCTGGCCGCGATGATATGCCGAGTGCAGTGCGACGTGGGTCAGAATATCCTCAACGGTGCTGGTCCACGGTTCGCCTTTACTGTTCTTGTAGGTGATGTTCTCCGAGAGCCCGGCGGGAGTAAGCTGGCTGAGAAACTCGCGCCATAGCAGGGCTAGTTCGTCGATTTGCGCTTCGCAATGGGCGAGGGAGACGTCTGGCCACACGGGCAAACTTTGCGGTTGCCTCCGGATGCGCTCCAGCCACAGACGCTCGGCGGAAAGAATATGCGCCAGAAGGTGCAGGGGCCGCTCGGTTGGGCGTGGGCTGGCATTTAACGTGGCGAGCACTTCGCGGTTGGCCCAGGCATCGTAGGCGAACTGGCGACGCAGATGTTCGATTAACTCCACGATTCTTTCCGGTATCACGCAGTTCGAAACCGGCAAGAATATGTTAACAGTCCGTTCACAATTTGGGGATAGACTTGCGAAACATGCAACGCAAAGCTGCCACATCGCGCACTGCAATCGAAGAGCCCGGTACCTCCGATCCCGCCGAGGCGATGCCCGCCCAGAACCAGGAAGGCGGCAAGAAAGCGGTCAGGAAAGGTACCGGATCGCTCGACGATCTGGCGCGGACGGCGCTCAAAGCATTCCTCATCGCTCGCGATGCCGCTTTCAACGTGCGCGACCTGCTCACGCACTCTTCGCGAATGGCGTTCCTGGCCATCAAAGAGTGCGAACAGGAACTCGACATCATTGAGCGCTACATCGATGATCGGCTGCCGGCTGCCATCACGCGGGTGAATGAAGCGCGAGCCCGTCAGCTGCTGACCAGCCTGAAGTGCACCACCGACCTCGAACGCATCGGCGATCTGATGATGAGCGTAGCCATGCGAGCGCAGTCGCGGACGGCGAAGATGGCAACGTCGGATGTGCGCCAACTGGTGGAAATGTCAGCGATCCTGCGCGAGATGCTTGATCTGGTCTATCGCGGATTCGTCGATCTCGACCTGGAGTGCGCCCGCAAGGTGCTGCAAATGGACAAGGACATCGACCGCGTCTGTCATGCACTCTTCCAAAAGCACCTCACCGAACACGTTTCGGACAACAATCCCTCGAGCTTTGACGTGCTTCTTATGGCGCAGGCGCTCGAGCGTGCCGGGGACCACACCACCAATCTCGCCGAAGATCTGTACAGCCTTATCGAAGGGCGCAGCCTGCGGCATGCTCCGAAGAAGCGGGCGGCAACGTAAGAGCAGTTGCCGGTGGCCAGCGGCCAGTTGCCAGTTCTCACTGCCAGCTTCATCGACGAAGGTTCGGTTTCTTGCTGGGAACCGGCAACCGGCAACGGCCTTTCCGAAATTCATCATTCGTTAACACGCGGGAAACATTCTCGCAACATTGCCAACATACATTTTATGCAGAATCCGGCCCTGCAGGAGCCTTGTCTGTAGGGGCCAAGCCGCCATACGTGACGATGCACTCTCCCATGGGATCTTACGAACCGCTCGGCGATGCGGGCATCGCGGCGGTGTCTCGCAGCCTCGTCTTCGTGGTGGAAGACGAGGAAGACATCGCGCGGCTGATCTCCCATAACCTGCAGGCGGCTGGCTTTGACGTGCAAAGCTTTGTCAGCGGCGGCTTGGTTGTTTCGGAAGCCTTGCGCGAGACGCCATCGCTTTTTCTTCTGGACGTGATGCTTCCGGGCACCGACGGCTTCGATCTGTGCCGGCAGATCCGGCTGACCCCCACTCTTTCCTCGACGCCCATTATTTTCCTGACCGCCAAGACTGGCGAAGCCGACCGCGTCAAAGGCCTCGAACTGGGGGGAGACGATTACATCACCAAGCCGTTCAGTCCCCGCGAACTGGTGGCTCGCGTTCGCAGCGTGCTCCGCGGCTTGCGCCAACCGGCGGTAACACCGGAAGTGCTTCGCCTGGGCGATCTTGAAATCGACGTTTCTTCAATGACGGTGCAGGTGCAGGGCAGGGCGGTTCTTACCACGGTGCGGGAATTTCGCTTGCTGGAATATCTGGCGACGCACTGTGGGCGCGTGCTCACGCGCGACCAGTTGCTCGATGCCGTGTGGAAAGAGACTCCCTTCGTAACCCCGCGCTCAATCGACGTTTACGTGCGTCGGCTGCGGGAAAAAATAGAAACTGATCCTCATCACCCCAGGTATCTGAAGACGCTGCGCGGCATCGGCTATCGCTTCGAATCGCCAAAGTAGCGTCGCTTCCTGCCGGCTCATCGCACATTCTTGAACTGAAACGGGCCAGCCTTGGGTTGACCCGTTTGTTTCTTATCGTCTTTCGGACGTGGTTCGGTCAGCGATTGATGTCCTCCTTGGACTGCAAGCGCTTCACGTATTTTTCCAGGTTGGCCCTGTTGGCATCATCGGGTACGCCCGGCAGGGCGGCCTCGACCTCCTTGACGGCTTTGTCGAAGTCGCCCTGGCCGCTATAAACGCGGGCCAGACCGATGTGCGACGTCCAATAGTCGGGGAATTTCTTCGCGTTTGAGCGATAAAGCGCGAATGCCTCGTCCTGCTTCTTCTCTCCCTGCAACTGGCGGCCATAGAAATAAAGTTGCAGCGCCGACGCCATCTCCAACGCCTGGTTGCGGGTAGCCGTCGCGTCGTCTTTGCGGCCCATGGCCTCGAGAATCTTCGACTTGCTCAGCAGGTTGTCGAAGCGTGCTTCCACCTTGATGGACTGCTCTTCATCCTTGAGCGCCTCGTCCAGATTTATTTTGCTGGTGAGATAATAGGTCGCCACATCGTCCCAGCTCTCCCAGTAATACTGATTGAGTCCCTGCATCTGCCGGGGAACGCTGGCTTCGACGATGTCGTTGACCTTGACCGCAACCTTGAAGGGCACCGCGACCTTGTCCCAGCNNGGTGACCCGCAGCGCGTCCTCGTTCTGCTTGTAGCTGAAACTTCCCCACGCGGCAGAGTTCTTCGAGAAGATCACCGTCCACTGATTCTCGCCGGGAATCATATGCAAGCCATAGGTACCCTTGTCGAGCGGCTGGCCTTCGATCGTGACCGGATCGGTGAACGTGACCGTGGTGTTTTCGTTGGCTCCGGCGCGCCAGACCTCTCCATAAGGCACAATCTTGCCCCAGATTTGGCGGCTATTGACCAGCGGCCGGTGGTAGTTGACTGTGATGTCGGTAATGCCGATGCGCTGTGTGATCACGGCATGCTGGCTCTGCCGAGGCAGGTCGAGCATTATGGTTTGGGCATGGCAAAGGCTTGCCACCAACAAAAGTCCTGAGAACAAAACAAGCAGCCGAGTTCTGTGCATGGAAGACTCCTCTTTTCTGTGAAGATATCGAACAGCCGATTCAGTCGCAACCCTGGGATGAAAAACTGGGATGGAGCCCCTGCGCCTGATCGCTGAGCTGTTTGGCTTAGACGGATGCCGGATGCCAAGGTAAGCAATCAGGGGCTGAACCGCGTAATTCTCCGCTTGACAACCTCAGCCGCCGGGTGCAGAATTCTCCAAGGCGAATAAAAAGCGAAATATGCCTCCGAGGCTTCCCGCCCCGGCGTTCCCTGAAATTTCCCGAGGAATCTATGTCTTCCGAGGTTTCCACTTCGGCGGCCCAGAGCCGCCCTTTTGTCTTTGATTTTGAAGAATATGGGGCCGAAGTCGGCCCGCAGCCTTCCGGGGCCCAGGCGCGCTCCCCGCAACGAGTGGTCCTCACCATTGGTTCTGGAGCTTTTTCTGCCGATTCGAGACTCGCCGGCATTACCCCGGCCTCGCGGTTGGGGGCGCGTCCCACGCCAGAAATGGTTTCCAGCGGTATCGCCGCCATGGATGCGCTTACCGGAGGCCTGCCGCGGGGTTGCCTGACGGAAATTTGCGGTCCCGCCTCCTCCGGCCGCACCACCTTGTTGCTGGCCGCACTGGCCGCTGCCACCCGGCGCGGGGAATTTTGTGCGCTGGTGGATGCCAGCGATGCTCTCGACCCGCAGTCTGTGGCCGCCGCGAGGGTCGAGTGGGAGCGGTTGCTGTGGGTGCGTTGCGGAGAAAATTCATGCCCTGCCGAGCATCGCCTGGAACAAGTTCTACGCGCTTCGGATCTGCTGCTTGAAAGCGGAGGCTTCGGATTGATCGCCCTCGATCTGGGTGATCTGCCGGAGCCCGCAGCGCGCCGCATCCCGTTGACCACCTGGTTCCGTTTTCGCCGCGCCGTGGAACATACGCCCACCGTGCTGCTGGCAGTCGAGCGGCAACCCATCGCCGGAAGTTGTTCTTCCTTATTGATAAGGCTGGGGTCGACAAACATGGGAGCGCCAGAAAATCGAGTAAGCGAGCCATCGACAGATTCTCCATTCCCGGCACCCAGCCATGCGCAATTGCTGACCGAACTGAAAATCACAGCGGAGATGGTGCGATCGCGGCTGGATCGCAAGCCGGTTCGTTCCGCCGAGATCAGGTTCGCCGGCAAAACCGTCTGGGCGAGATGAGGAGTTGAATCCTTGCGAGATTGAGCCCTTGAGGCAATGTTTGTCATGCCTTTTGCTTGCATTTACGTGCCGAATTTTCCTGTGGCTGCGGTGTTTCGCGCCGAACCGGAGTTGCGCCCGCAGGCCGTAGCTATTTTCGAGGGCAAGCCTCCGCTGGAAAAAGTTTGTGCCGTGAATGAGAGCGCAGGCCGCATGGGCATTACACCAGGCATGACGAAAGCCCAGGCGGAACTTTGTGTGGAGTTGACGCTGCGTCCGCGTTCGCCGTTGCAGGAAGTCGCGGGGCACGCCGCTCTGCTGGATTGTGCGCAGTCCTTCTCGCCGTGCGTAGAAGATGCCGCGCTCGACACAGCGCTGGTTGATCTCGAAGGTGTGGAACCTCTTTTCGGCTCGCTGCCCGAAATNNGTGGCTTCGAATCCCGATACTGCCATGCTCGCCGCCCGCGGTTTTTCCGGTGTGACCGTGATTCCGCGGGGAAAAGAAGGCGAGTCTCTGGGATCTCTTCCGGTGGGAGTTTTGTTTGCCGATTGTGAAGGGGAACAAGGGGAAGGGAAGCAGAAAAAAGATGAGAAAAAAGAGTCAACTCGCCTGCTCCTAACTCTTGAGCGCTGGGGCATCCGCCATCTTTGCGCTCTGGCTGCGTTGCCGGAAGTTGCGTTGAGCGAGCGTCTGGGTCAGGAAGGCTTGCGCTTGCAGCAACTGGCGCGGGGCACGGCTTCCCGCACCCTGGTTCCCGTGGAAGCGCCGGCGGTATTTGAAGAAGCAGTCGAGTTGGAATATCCCATCGTGCTGCTGGAGCCGCTGGCTTTTTTGCTCAATCGTTTGCTTGAGCAGATTTGCGCGCGCTTGGCTTCGCGCGCCCTGAACACGCAGGAAATGCGGCTCACCCTGGAACTCGAAAACTTCTCGTCCCGCAAACAACAATCAGAAATCAACAATCAACCATGTTCCACACCATCGGCAACCGAAAATCGGTACTCGACAATTTGTTCCAACCGGCGAGAGCAATTCTGCCGAACGCTTCGTCTTCCTCTTCCTATGCTCGACCCCAAACTTTTTCTCAAGCTGCTGCAACTGGACTTGAATGCCCATCCGCCGGGAGCGCCCATCCGGAAGATTCATCTCGTCGCGGATCCGGCGCGGTCGCGATCGGCCCAAGGTGGCCTTTTTCTGTCTCCGTCGCCCGAGCCGGAAAAACTGGAACTTACGCTGGCACGCATTGCCGGACTGGTCGGCGAGGCCCGGGTAGGCTCGCTGGAGTTGTTGGATACCTATCGTGCCGAAGGCTTCCGCATGAAGCGCTTTGTGCCCGGAGCAGCTTCAGAAACGAACCGCCACAAAGGCCCGTCAGAAGAACAACCCGCCATCGCGGCTCTTCGTATGTTCCGCCCGCCACTGCGGGCTACGGTGACTTTAGAGAATGGGGAACTGGTGCGCGTGGTCTGTTCGAAGAAAAAAGAGGTGCAGGGCAGTGTGCTCTGGAAAGCCGGTCCATGGCGCAGTTCCGGCGATTGGTGGGAACGGGAAGCCTGGGCCCGCGATGAGTGGGACATCGCCTTGCAAACCGCAGATGGTGCCGCTCTCTACCGGCTCGTGCACGATCGGCTCGGTGGAAGCTGGTTCGTAGATGGCACCTATGACTGAAACATCAGTTTCTCAGTTAAAACCCTTTACCACTGCAGAGTCGAGAGGTTCTTCACTGAGAACTGGGAATTGAGAATTTGGTGTATATCGAGCTTCACGCCCGCTCCGCTTTCAGTTTCCTCGAAGGCTCTTCCTTACCTGAGGATCTGGCAGGAATCTGCGCCCGGCTCGACATGCCTGCTATGGCATTGCTCGACACCGACGGCGTCTACGGGGCGCCGCGCTTTCACCTGGCAGCAAAAAAAATCGGGATCAAGGCGCACATCGGGGCGGAAGTTACCGCATTTTTGCCATGGAGTCATGGAGACTCGGAGAAGAGCAATCCACCATCAAGAATCAACAATCAGCAATTGAAGAATTCCTCCGTGTCGGAGCCTGCCCTGAACGTAGCCGAAGGGTGTCTCCGTGGCGAGTTTCGCCTTCCTTTACTCGTTTCCTCCCGTACCGGCTATCAAAACCTTTGCCGCCTCATTACCAAAATGAAGTTGCGCGCGAAAAAAGGCGAAGGTTCGATCCGCGAAGAAGAACTGGAAGAGCATGCTCAGGGTCTTATTTGCTTAACCGGCGGTGCGGAAGGGCCGCTGGCCGCCGTCTTACGGCATGGCGGCATCGAAGAAGCCCGCAAGCAAGTCGAGCGACTGATTGGATGGTTTGGCCGCGGGAATGTGTACATCGAGTTGCAGCGCCATTTTCATCGGGAAGAAGAAACTCGCAATCGTGCCGCCATTGCAATTGCCCGGTCGCTCAATCTTCCTTTACTCGCGACGAACGGTGTCTGCTACGCCGCCGCAAAAGATCGCGAACTCTGCGACGCATTCACCGCCATTCGTCATCACCGCACGCTGTCGACAGCCGGGCGATTGCTGGCGCGCAACTCCGAGCGTCATTTGAAATCGCCGCAGGAGATGCAGCAGCTATTCGCCGACCTGCCCGAAGCCATCCGCAACACCCGTGAATTATCCGCACGCCTCGAATTCACGCTCAACGATCTGGGCTACCAGTTTCCCCGCTATCCCGTTCCTGATGGCGAGACCATGAACTCGTTCCTGCGCGAGCGCGCATGGGAAGGTTTTCGACAGCGTTATGGCCGTGCTTCGGCCGATATGCAGACCCGCGCCCGCCGGCAGATTGAGCGCGAACTCGTGCTCATCGAAAAACTCAATCTTGCCGGCTACTTCCTCATCGTGTGGGATCTGGTCCGCTTCTGCCGCGAGCAAAATATTTTGGTGCAGGGACGCGGCTCGGCCGCCAACAGTGCCGTCTGTTATTCGCTGGGCATCACGGCCGTCGATCCCATCAGCATGGAACTTCTCTTCGAACGCTTTCTTTCCGAAGAGCGTGGCGAGTGGCCCGACATCGATCTCGACCTGCCCAGCGGCGACGAGCGCGAAAAAGTTATCCAATACGTCTACCGGCGCTATGGCGGGCGCGGCGCGGCCATGACGGCGAATGTGATCACCTATCGCAATCGCATGGCGGCGCGCGAGATGGGAAAGGCGCTGGGATTCGATCCGGAAACGCTCGCCAAGATTTCCGCTGCGGTCGCCACCTGGGAATTCCGCGATGAAAACGACGCGCTCGACCGCCGCTTCCGCGATGCCGGGCTCGACCTCAACCATCCGCGCCTGCGCAAATATTACGAACTGTGCCTTGCCGTGCAGGATTTGCCGCGCCATCTCGGACAGCACTCCGGCGGCATGGTGATTTGCCAGGGACAACTCGACTCTGTCGTTCCGCTCGAACCCGCTTCCATGCCCGGGCGCGTGGTTGTGCAGTGGGATAAAGAAGATTGCGCCGACCTCGGCATCATCAAAGTCGACCTGCTCGGCCTGGGGATGATGGCCGTGCTCAAAGATTCGATTGAGCTTATTCGCAGCCACTACCGCGAAGAAGTCGATCTGGCACATCTACCAAAAGATGATCCCNNCATGCCTGCCGCGTCTGCACCCGAAATGCTTCTATGACATTGTGGTGCAAGTGGCAATCATCCGGCCGGGGCCCATCGTCGGTCAGATGGTGAATCCTTTTCTCTCGCGTCGGCAGGGACGGGAAGAGGTCACATATCCGCATCCTTCGCTCGAACCTGTGCTCAAGCGAACGCTGGGCGTGCCTCTGTTTCAGGAGCAACTGCTTCGGCTCGCCATGATCGCAGCCAAATTCACTGGCGGCGAGGCAGAAGACTTGCGCCGCGCCATGGGCTTCAAGCGATCGCAGGCTCGCATGAAAGAAATCGAAGCCAAGCTGCGTGCCGGCATGACGCACAACGAAATTCCGGCCGAGGCCCAGGAAAAAATTATTCTCGCCATCACATCCTTCGCGCTCTANNCCGCCGCCCTGCTCAACAACCAGCCCATGGGATTTTATTCTCCGGCGACGATCGTCAAAGACGCACAACGCCATGGATTGAAAATGCTGGCGGTGGATGTGACGCGCTCGGAGTGGAAGTGCAGTTTAGAAACAGTTGCCGGTTGCCAGTTGCCAGTTGCCAGTAAAACCTTTGGACAGGATGCTCAGGCGGCAGCGGGGGGGACTCCTGCGCTACGCCTGGGATTGCGCTACGTCCGCGGGCTGCGCGAGGAAGCTGCTCAGGCTCTGGTGCGGGAGCGCGCTTGTGCTCCGTTCACTTCTATTCACGATCTGACTCGCCGGGTTACGGAACTGCGCAAGGATGAACTCACTACACTGGGGGAAATCGGGGCTTTGAATGCAGTTTCTAATTTCCAGTTTCCAGTTTCAAGAAAGTCAGAAAGTATTCCCGTGGGTTCTCAATGGAAACCGGAAACTCGAAACTCGAAACCGCGCCTTCACCGTCGCGATGCTCTCTGGCAGGTGGAACGGGCGATCCGCGGCTCCGGGCCGTTGCTCGAAAATTTGCCCGAATCCGATTCGCCTTCCCCGCTCCATCCTATGAACCACGAAGAGCGCCTGGTTGCCGACTTCCACGGTACTGGCCTCACCGTTGGACCGCATCCTATGGCTTATCGCCGCGAATGGCTCAATGCCATGGGCATTCGCCGGGCCAGCGAACTCCGTGACATTCCCAGCGGCAAGCGTCTTCGCATCGGAGGCTGTGTAATCACACGCCAGCGTCCGGGAACCGCGAAAGGTTTTGTTTTTGTCAGCTTGGAAGATGAAACGGGAGTAGCCAACGCGATCATCACGCCCGATCTTTTTCACCAAAACCGCCTGCTGCTGGCTTCAGAGCGGTTTCTGGCCATCGAAGGCATCCTGCAGAATCAGGACCATGTGATCTCCGTCAAAGCGGAACGCGTGCTGCCACTGTTTGTTACGAAAGCCGAGACCATCTCGCACGACTTCCACTGAATGGATCTGGAACCAGAAACTGAGAACTGCCCCTATTGCTCGGGTGGTGCCGGCGGTCCTTCGGGTCTACCATTCTCTTGTGGCGCAATCGGCAGCCTGACGGCTCCGAGCATAATGTCGCGTTCCTCCGGTGAGAACATTTTCTTGAACCGGCCGGAATTGATCACCCGCTCGCGCTCTTCCGGAGGCATGGCGCTCAGATCGCGCACCGCCATGGTCACCACGCGCCGCCGGTCCGGCGGAAGCTGCCGCATCTGGCCGAACACTACGCGCGCCTGTTGCTTCTGTTCCGGCGTTAGGTGCGCCCACCGGTCCATGTTGCCCACGATGCGCTGCTGTTCCCGCGGCGGAAGGCTCGCGAAATAGTGCAGCCACGGCCGCAAATGCTGCTGCTGCGCAGGAGACATACGGCGGAATCCGGGATCGTTTTGCAAGGCACGCTCCTGCTCTCCCGGAGGCAGTCCCTGGTATTTGCGCAACCAGTCACCGGCATGTGCTTCCCCGGGGTGATTCGGTGCTGACGGCCGTCCCTGCACCACCCGAAAGTTGTTGCGCTGCGCCAGGCAGGGAGAGAAAGACAGCACCACGGTCGCTGCCGACAGCACAACCGTCGCCATCCATCCCGTCATGAAATTTCCCCGCCGCATTCTCCCCCGCCCTTAGGTCTCGTCCACTTGTGTCGTGGTTCTTCGATCAGCCCTAGGGATTTTCCACCACATCGTGCTGCAGTTCCAGATCATCCAGCAAATCGAAGTCGGCGTACAGATCGTGATTTTTCTCGAGAGCCTGCAAATCGCTGACCGCCGTACCCGGTTCCGCCGCTTGTGTCTGCGGCTCGACCTCCGCTATCTCGCCGTCGCCGGAATTGTAGACACCGCCGCTCTTGGTGAAGAACAGCCCCATGCCAACTGCGATCAGCACCGTGAGCGCCGCCGCCAGCACCGGACGCCGGAACCACGCCAGCCATCCCGCCTGCGGTTTAGCGATCTCTTCCCGCAGACGCGCCTTGAGACGCACATCGAAATACGGCGACGGCTCCGGAGCCTGCCATTGGTCCAGCAACGCCATCGTTTGTCTGAACTCTTCCAGCTTTCCGGCGCACGCGCCGCAACCTGCCAGATGCCCGCCGATCTCCGGCGTCACTTCCATCAGGGCGGACGCTAGGTCCGGCATCATTTCGCGAATCTCCTCGCACTTCATAACCGTGCTCCCCTCACCTTCTTTTCTTCTTTTCGCCACTGCCGCTTCGCTTCCACCTGAAAACGCAGCTTCCTACCCAAATTCTCTTAACTTTCTACACAAACTCTTTCAACTGTTCCCGCAAAGTCTCGTATGCGCGGAACAACAACGATTTCGTCGCCGACTCGCTCAACTTCAAAACATCGGCAATTTGCTTGTAATCCATTTGCTGGTACTTATGCATGATCACAGCCAGTTTCTGCCGCTCTGGCAGGGCCTCCACTTTGCTCCGGATTGCCAGCATCCGCTCCCGCCGCACCAGAGCTTCTTCGGCCGTCATCGTGTCGTCGGCTACGTCCATGGTCGTGCCCGTTTCCGCATCCGGTTCGTCCAGGCTCATGGTCACCTCCGGACGCTCCTTACGCGTGTCGCGCGCATGATTGACCGCCAGGTTGGTCGCAATGCGATACAGCCAGGTGGTGAACTTGGCACTGGCCTCGTAGCTCTGGCGCGAGCGATACACTCGCAGAAAGACTTCCTGCGCCAGATCCTCCGCTGCGGCCGTGTTGCGCGCCATCCGGTACATGAAACTAACCAGCGGACGGCGGTATTTCTGCACGAGGAAGTCGAAAGCCGACTGGTCCCCCGCCTTCACCCGCAGCATGACTTCGGCGTCGGTGTAATTTTCGGCGCCGGCCATTGCTGGTTCCAATCCGCTGGCTGGGCGTGGCCCTAGCGCAGCCATCAGAACCCCCCGGTCCATGGCGGCAGTGCTCACACTAGATCGAACCCGGTCGCGGGAGGAAAGTTGCCCTTTTTCCTGTTCCCCCGAACCCTCGGAAGTCCCCGCAGATGTGGGGGATACAGGGGATCGATCTGGCCTGGACGGGTCTGGCATGAAGGTTACTTGGGTATGCAGGGACTGGCAGCCCGAACCCGCCTTTGCCCTGCCGCGGATAGGCTATCATGCCGACTTCGCTTTTCCATCCGAAAAGCTGCACCGCAGCCAGCGCCGCACTGCATCGCAACCGTCGAAGACGATATTTGCCCCGCTGCATAGGTGCGGGCGTCATCAGGGTCGAAAACGGCGTCACCTACGAGCGCGACGGTGAAGTTGTGAAGCGGTTTGGCTTCCTCCACCTCGGGCGGCATTTTCTGGCATTCCTTATGGACGAGCAGGAGAATCCCGCGGTGGTTCAGGCAATCATGCGCCATGCAAGATGGAAGATGGACATGACCCTCTACTACTCACAATCTCGCCGCAAAGCAAAGCGAGCCGCTCAGAAAAAGGTGCTTCTACGCCCGATTCTTGAGGAAATGCGGGTGTCAATGCGGGAGCCAGAGACGATGCAATGAACGCGAAATGGTTCGGGAACTTGTGTACAAACATGAACCTACGCAAGCATTCGGCGATGGCGAATCAGGAATTTTCTTGCCTTCTGCTTTCTGTGAAGGGCTGTGGATTTTGGTGGAAGATGTTAAAAGATATTAAAGAAACGCATACTTGACAGCAAGTCCACCAAGGCTTAATTTTCAACAAATCGATAACTACATGTCCGCCTTTCTCAATCGCGCGCGCTCCGCCTCCGATTTCGAAACCATAAAACGCCGTGATGGGTTCCGGATTGCTTTCGATTCAGCCTCAAAGAGGACCGGTCCCGGTAGTACAGTGGGATCTTTGTGCACAACTGCGAAGATGTTCGACACGTATAACAAGGGTCTTCCTACGTAAGAAAGGAGTCTTCCTAGCCCAGTGTTGACCCGGGAGAGAACAAGCGCTCCGCCCGCTGCGCACGGCCCATCGGCGCCTGAACCCTTTCTGGCGGCGGAGGCGCGGGTGCGCGAACTGATCGAGGGAAAGCACTCGAAAGCTGCTGTCGAAACCGCGAAAGAGCTGCACAAGCGTCATCCTACGCCGAGCTCGGAGGCTTTGCTGATGGACGCCTATCAAGCGCGCATCCGCAGCCTGATGGAGCACGGAATGTCGATTGAGGCCAGGTCGCTGTTGAACTTGGTCATCCAGCGGTTCCCTCCGGTACGCACGAGGTGGGAACAACTCGTGCTCGAAGTGCGCATGCAGGAAGGGAATTTGGACGAGTTTGTTGCTCCTTTCACCGATCCGAACCTGGATCCGTTCGTGCGCGAGAAGATAGAGACGGTGATACGGCAACGAGTATTCGACCTGACCGCTCTTGCCCAGGTTTCATCGCTTCCCCCTGGACACGGTTTGCCGGAGGCAGCCAAGGCGCTGACGGCTGCCCTGAAGGCGGTGACCAGCCGGCCCACCGATGAAGCCGATTTGTTCCTTTCGGAGGTATCGCGGCGTAGTCCACTGGGTTCGTGGAAGGCATTGATCCATGCCATCGCGGCTTTTTACCGTCGAGATGACACGAGTTGTCGCAGGTGGCTCCAGACCGTTAGGTCGGATTCGGTTCCCGCCCGCCTGGTGCCCGTCATGCAGGTAATGTTAGGTTCCGAAGGAGGCGTCAGCCTCAGTTCTGCTGCCGCCCAGAACTTGGTAGCCGCGATCGGAGCAGGCGAGGAGGCTTTCCGCCAAGCTCTCGCGGATCTGGAAACGGCATTGGCGGCCAAGAAGCGGCCGCCGATTCTCGAAAGGGCGCGGGCTGCGATGTCGGCCTGCGAACGGTTTCGTCCGGATCTGCGCGACCGGTTGCGCCAGTACATTTCGGTGCGCTGCATGGTAGTGGGCTTTCGCCCGAATCAGGTGCGCCGTGTGCTTGGGGGGACGCCGCGAAACGACGCCCGCTGGTACCAGTTGATGGCTACAGCCCTAGAAAGCTCTGGGTGCTCGGAGAGTTTGGCGCACGCTCTCATCGCCTGGGAGACATTTCGAGCCGTCGCGCTCGAAGAGAAGTGGTTTGCCGCCGAGAGCCTGGAAGACGGAGTTCTGTTGTTGCACATGGCAGGCTTGGCCGCACGCGTACCGGCGGACCTGGCCGAGGAGCTCCTCCAACTGGCGGATCCGGAAGACTCGGTTTCGCAGACAGAATTGACGCCACGCCAGCTATTCTCGCCAGACGTTCTCTACGCACGGGCTTGCGCCGCCGATCCGCACAGCGAGGCCTTTCAATTCTGGCTGGGCTGGGCTAAGAAGCAGCGCGACTGGAGAGCGGCAGATCAGGTTGCCGAGCGCTGGCGACAGGCCTGTGGAAAGGACGTGGCCCCGCTGCTGTGGCTGATGGAATCAAGCGAGAAACGCGGTGCCTACCAGAAGTCGCTCAAGTATCTGCACCAAGCCGAGCAACTGGACCGTCTCAACCCGGAGGTCCGAAAAGCCAAACTGCGCCTTCTCCTCGCGGACGTCCTGCGCCACTTTCGTCAGCGTAAACCTCACCTGGCCAAATCAGGAATCGAACGCATCGAGTCCTTGCTCGAACCCGCCGGGAGCTTGGCGGCTTTCACGAACGCGCTCCGCAGAATTTGCGCAGCACTCGAGAAAGATCATGACGCGGTGCGCCGACACAGGGCGGAGGTGGAGGGGCACTTAGGAAATCCCGTCGCTGCCTACGTTCTTGACCGTGGCATCGTCGACGCGGCTGTTCTCGCGCCCGAGGAAGCCCTGCTGACTCCGCTCGACCTCAGCTCCCATACCGGCGGGACGCTCGTTAAAGGTTTGGCCAAGGCTTGTCTGTTAGGCGATTCCGTCGGCATCCCTGCGGCAATTCCCGAGAACTGGAAGGACCGGCTGAGGACTTGCTGCATGGATCCCGCGATCGCCCTGGATACCGCCGAGATGCTGGTGCTGGGCGAAGCTGCAATTCGCAGCCAGGCCCCCGAACTGGCCTTTGCCGTGTCGGTGCGAGGCCTGGCACGAGGTGGGGCCGACGCCAGGTTTCTGTTCCTGCGAGCGCGGTCGCTGCCGCCTGGTGTTTCTGAGAGACGCGCCGATTGCCTCTCCGCCGCCCTCGAACTGGCACACCGCGAAGGCAACAAAGACCTAGCTGGAAAATTGCTCGAGGAATTGCGTGGACGCCCGGGCAACATGTTTGAGCGGGACGATTTTCTTGCCCCTGGGCCCGAGGGGTACTCGATGGAAACGGGATTCCTAAATCAGGTCTTGGCCGACGAGAGAGCGCAGCAACAGTACCCGATGCTGGCCCGCCATGTCCCAGCTTCTGGCGGTATCGCTGGAATTCCAGTCAACCATCCCCGTGCCAAGCACGCGTTCTACGAGCCCGAGGAGTTCCCGGAGGAAGAGGAAGAAGATCTGGCCGATTTCGAAGACTTCCTTACGAACCTGCCTCCGAAACTCCGCCGTGAGCTGACCTTGGCCATCGCCCGTGGCGCCAGTCCCGAAGCAATCTTGAAAGGAATCCTGTCAGGCCGCTCGCGGGAGCTTGAGTCATTGCTCAAGATCCTGCCTCCTGAACTGGCGAGGGAGATCAGGAAGGCCATAGCGGATGGGGCCACTGCGGAACAGGTCCTGAACGAGCTCGAGGCCGCGGTTTCTCACCGCGACTCGGGGAAGACCGCGGGGCAGCGGCAGATGCGAAACAAGGGGAAATCCGAAGCAGGGCGGCCGCAACAGGGAAGCCTGTTCTAAGGATAGCGGAATGGAGAAAACGAATTTACTACCCGACCCATGGGAGCTATTGGGGGTCGCCCGAGAGGCGGGCGATGAACAGATACGGGCGGCGTATTTGCGCAAGCTCAAGCAGTTCCCGCCCGATCGCAATCCGGCCGAGTTTGAGCAGGTCCGGGACGCCTATGAATTGCTGCGCGATCGACGCCAGCGCTTCCGATACTTCCTGTTCTCGACGGATCCACTTGCCCCCTTGGACTCGGTCTTTGGGAGCGCTTCAAGTCAGAGGAACTTTGTCGGGCCGGAGCCCTGGTTGGAAGTATTGAAGGAAAAATAAATCGGAATGGGCATAAACGGTGTTGACTCCCCCCGCGACTCTGTGCAGGAAACCCGCGAAGCCATTTTGCGTGGGTTCGAGAGCTGGCTGGATAGTGCGCTCGCTGACGAACAGCCGCTACCGGGCCTAGCCGCGGACCTACTGACAGCCATCGAAAATGGAGAGCCTCCCCCGCCTATCGAGGGCGGCTGTGACCTGTACAGCTTGTGGTCTGTCTTCACTGCGCTCAGGCGGGAGGTCAAGCTGCAAAGTCGGACCTTCAAGCAAGTAAACGATACGCTGGCAGAGCTGAAGCAGACGGTGGTTGCCTCGCTCGGCGAGGATTCTTCCCCCGGGCTGGTGGAGGTAAAGGAATCAGAAGCGGATGCAGTTTCGACAATTCATGAACGTCGTCCAGAAAAGCGACACATCGATCTCCTCCTCGATCTACGCGACCGCTTCGAGCGCGGCCTCAATTCCGCGCGCGCAGCCGGGCCGGGGTTGGCCGCCAACGCCCACCGTCCCTGGTGGGCGCGTTGGTTCGCCAAGGAGCATGAGCAACAGTCCGATGCTCAGCAGGTTTTGACGGCGCTCGAGAAGGGCTACACGCTGACCATGGATCGCCTCGATCAGGCGTTACAGGATTATCAGCTCAGCCCCATCCTCTGCGAGGGCAAGGAATTCGATTCCCATCGCATGACTGCCGTCGAAGTGGAAGAGACCGATTCGGTCCCGGAGGGCACGGTAGTGGGCGTCTACCGTACCGGTTATGAGTGGGAGGGGGAGGTTTATCGTCCGGCTCAGGTCAAGGTTGCGCGCAGGAAATTGAGTGAGCGGGAAGTTGAGTAACTGGGTAAATCATTGTCGTAATTGGATCAAGCGCTGTATCAACCCGGGAATCTCGGCGGTCGAGGCTACGGCAGCGCTCGGTGATTTCAGGGGGCTGCATTTGTCGGTGCTTGATCCACGGTTGCCGTGTCCCGACAACCGGTCCCTCGCGCGAGATTTAGGACACCAGAGAACATGACAATCATGGAGCGATGAAGCTGATGAGCGATCTTATTGTAGGCATTGATCTGGGCACCACAAATTCCGAGGTGGCTGCCTTTGTGGATGGCCGCGTGCAAGTTCTCGGCTCCGGCAAGAGCAACATCCTGCCTTCGGTCGTGGGCCTGTCTAGTTCCGGGGAACTGCTGGTGGGAGAGCGCGCGCGCAACCAACTGGTTCTTTACCCGGAGCGAACCGTGCGCAGCATCAAGCGCAAGATGGGGAGCATCGAGACGGTGACGCTCGGCGACCGCCACTTCACCCCGCCCGAGATTTCAGCCCTGATTCTGCGGGAACTGGCGGATTGGGCGTCGCGCAGCCTGCGGCAGCGGATCGAGAAAGCGGTGATTACCGTTCCCGCGTACTTCTCTGACGTGCAACGCCAAGCCACACGCGAAGCCGCAGCCCTGGCAGGACTGGAGGCAATCCGCATCCTGAACGAACCGACCGCGGCCAGCTTGGCGTATGGCGCAGGAGCCCGGCACACAGCCATGGTCTATGATCTCGGGGGCGGTACGTTTGACGTGTCCATCGTCGCCTTGGAAGGCGATATTACTGAGGTACTGGCCAGCCATGGCGACAACCATCTCGGCGGCGACGACTTCAACGATCTATTGGCGGAGCATTTGCTGGCTGCCTTCCAAGCCCAGCACGCGATCGATTTGCGGCAAGGGTCCTCTGCCGCGCGCGCGCGCCTCTGGTGGGCGGCCGAAGAGGCCAAGAAACGCTTGAGTTTTGAGCCCGAAGTCACCATCCGCGAAGAAGCACTGGTCACCGAGAAGGGCAAGCCGCTCCATCTGGAACTGGAAATCACCCGGGAACAATACGAGGCGATGATCCGACCGCTGCTCGAGAAGACGCTCGAAAGCGTCTCCAAAGCTCTGGCCGATTCCCGCAAGAACCCGGCGGAGCTGGACGCGATCCTGCTGGTCGGCGGCTCCACGCGCACTCCCTTGGTATCCCGCCTGCTGCATGAACGCACCGGCCTCGTGCCGCGGGAGGAAATTCATCCCGACCTCTGCGTAGCCCTGGGAGCTGGTGTCCTGGCTTCACGGCTGGCGGGGCAAGAGGTCGATCGGGTGCTCGTCGATGTCTGCCCCTACTCATTCGGCGTATCCTATCTCGGGGAACGTGGCGGTGTTCCCTACCCCCACTGCTACAAGCCAATCATCCGCCGGAATACCCCTTTGCCGCTGACTCGTACCGAGCGCTTCTATACCTGTGTTCCGTTTCAGGAGGTGGTCGAAATTTGCGTATACGAAGGTGAGGACGAGGATGCGCTCAACAATATTCTGGTGGGCAATTTCAAGGTGAAGGACTTGAAGAAGCTCGCCGATCCGAGCGAGGTTCTCTGCCGCATGAGCCTCGACCTGGACGGCATTTTGCACGTGACCGCCCTCGAGAAATGCACCGGCAAATCAAAGCACATCACCATTGACCGAGCGCTCGAGAAAAGGAGCGAGGCTGAAATTGCCGAAGCGCGTAAACGGCTGGAGGCTCTGTACTCGAGTCGCATCTTCGAAGGCGCCGAATCGGAAGAAGATGCATGGCTCGACGAAGAACTCGAAGAAGAGGCAGAAGAGTTGGAGGAGGCCGGGACCGATGCCACCTCGGAGACGGCTATTGCAACGAACGGCGTGTGGCCCGAAGTTGCCCGCGAAGCATCCGAAGTAGTGGAACGCTCGCGCCAGTCACTGGAACAAATGCACGAGGAAGACCGCAATGAAGTCATCGATCTCACCACGAAGATCGAAACCGCGATTGCGGCCAAGGATGAGAAGATCCTAGAACACGCTACCCAACAGCTTTCCGAACTGTTGTTCTTTGTGGAAGGGAAATAGTTGAACGATAACGGCTCGCAACTGGCCCCGGACGGCAAGTGCCCGGTATGCGAGGCCCGCTTTCGCGGAGTCGCAATCTGCCCGCGGTGTGGGGCCGATCTGATGCCCATGATGCTGCTAGCAGCCCACGCCTATTCTCAGCGGCAATCCGCGCGACAGTCTCTTCGGGCGGGAGACGCGCAAAGTGCTCTGGCTGCGGCCGAAGCGGCTCAAGAACTGCACGCTACCCCGCAGGGGCGCATTTTAAAGGCAGTATGCGATGTGGCGATCGGTGCCGCACGGCCACAGCCGTCTGCATCGCACGCTCCTATGCGAGGAACAGACGACGCCTCGAGCAAGCGGCGGCGGTCCGATATGCGGTTGCTAGTGTCTTCGAAAGCTCTCTGCTTATCGGCAGCTATTCTAGTCTTGGTCACTGCGTATAGGCATTGGGGCCGTCATCGGCACACCTGATCCCATAATTTTTGTGGCAATCGGCGGCCGTCGGGATTTGGCTTGAGCGGCTCAAACCACGATTGTCATCTTCGTTTTCGTTCGCGGATACGATAGGGCGAACATCTCGAACCGTTCGGACAGGCCAAGGGACCCGCCATAGTGACTCAACAGCGTCAAGCTGCCTGCGCATATCGGCGATCGGCGCAAGCCAAGAGAGCCATCATTTCGTCTAGCGTAGCGATGTCGAAGTCTCGCATCGAACTGGCATGCTCCAGCCTGTTCTGCACAGATCGACGGGGATTAAACAACTTAAGTCGAATGTCGTGGTCGTGAGCCCATCGCTGCAGGAACAGGAGCATGCCCAGACCTCCGCCTTCGATGGCAGTGACTTCCGAGAGATCGAGAACAATGATTCGGGCATCGCTCTGTAAGTTGACCGCTTTGCGCAATTCGATAGCGGCGTCGCTCCGGACAATTCGGCCTTCGCACTCAATTACCGCCATTTCGCCGATGTTTTCAATATGGATAGTCATATTCTTCTCCATCCTTCAGTCGCTTGGCATGACTGCACGTGTCGAGCCATTGATCTGCACCTTGTATTTGTGCGGGTAAGCGGCTGATCAGTCGAAGTTACCGAGAGTTTTTGGCGAGGGACCAGGAAAATTTGGGTTACGGCAAATGCTGTATCTCGCGCCGGGAGAGTACTAATTTTACCTTCTCCAGGCGCATCACCGATTGCAACGAAAACTGTCGCGTACGGAGTCAATTTGCTTCCATGTCTCCGCTTGCCGCGGTTGCTGGGACATTCCAAAAAATGGCGCCCTATGATTCGACCCGGGACACACACAGGTCACAACTTCGGAATTCAGCTTGATGACCTTGCCGTGCGTATCGTAGATGCTCACGATACCTTGTGCTAGGCAGGACCTTCCCCTGATATTGCGGTTCCGCGTCTTACCTTGGCTTCCTTCAGGAAATGGATTTCGGGCCAGGAAAATGTATTGAGAACGGTTGCGTCTAAGGCCTTAGGTTTCGCCCGTGGTTACAATGTGGCGCTGAAATGCTCCCACTGCTGCTTCTGCTGCGCCATAAATGCCATGAACCGCGGGTCCTTTTTCAGGTTATCCAACTGAGCGTCGCCCTCAAAGAGCGGATAATTAGGGAAGCCCTCATCGGCGGTCACTTGCAACCACTTCACCGCCTGCTCTGGCTCCTTCATCAGAGCGTAAGCGGAAGCAATGTTATAAGACGTGTGATGGAAGTGAGCGTAACCACGGCCGATCTCGATAGCGTGCTGAATTGTGGCTTCCGCTTCGCTGTTCTTGCCAGCCTTGGCCAGCATCACGGCTTTCACACTGGTGACCATCCCGCCCTTATCTGTCGAGTGGTCTTTGAAGTATCGCTCAATTAACGCCGAGGCTTCCTCGTCGCGCCCTAGCCGGAATAAAGCATTGGATGTATAAAATGCCAGGAGTTCAGGGTTCTGTTCGAGCGGAGTGCTATTGAATATCTGAAAGGCTTCTGCGTATTTGGCCCGGCACATATCGATGACTCCCAGGCGGTACCGCGCCAGAGTGTTGCTCGGGTTGATAGCCAATGCTTTTTCAATCTCTTGCTGTCCCTTGTCGAGCATGCCGATGTGAAGGTAGACAAATCCCAGTTGGTGATGCGCTTCATCGAAATTGGGATTCAGTTCGATCGCGCGACGGTACGACTGAATCGCCTGCGCGTGAGGGAACCGCTTGTAGGGCGTCCACAACATCAGCCCGCGGGCAAAATGACCCTCCGCCAGATTGGGATCTATCGCGAGCGCTTTATCCACGGCGACTTCAGCATCCTCATACGACTTCTTCCTCTCCGCATCGGACGCCACATAACGCGCTTTGATGGTATAGGCGCGGGACAGCTCGGCATAGGCAGAGGCAAAGCGTGGGTCGGCGGCTGTGGCCTGCTCGAATAGATTGATGGCAGCTTGATTATCGGCTGGGTTCTCGCTGCCGACCTTGACCATGCCGCGCATGTAGGCGTCGTAGGCCGTGGAGTTGGCGGACATGACAGCCGCACCCGACGCCGTAGCGTGCTTCACAGTCCGCGATGAATACACGTATGCGGCTCCCGCCAGCGCCAGGACGATGGATGTTCCGATCAGCCCGAGCCCAAGCTTTGAACCCCAAAATCGGCTGACCTCAGGGCTTGTAATTACCGGCGGCGTTTTTAAACCTACTGCGATGTCCTTCGGCCTAAACTGTCCGCTTTCGTATTCGTCGCGGATTTGCCGCAGGTCAGGGATCAAATCTCCCATCGTCTGGTAGCGCAGCGCCGGATCCTTCTCAAGGCATTTTCGGATCAGCCCCTCTTCGGCATTACCGCTGTGCCCCAGACTGGAGCGTCGAATCGGCGGCGGTTCCGCGGTCAGGATTGCGGAGATGACTTCTGCTGGGCTCCTCGCCTCGAAGGGCCGCCGCCCGCTCAGCAATTCATAGAGCACAGTGCCGAAGCTGAAGATATCGCTGCGACAATCCAACGCCTCGCCGCGCACCTGCTCCGGCGACATGTAGGGCACGGTGCCGATCACCATTCCCGGGATGCTCAGTATGCTGGCTGTGTCGGTCTCGATGATGCTCGAATCGCTCAACACCTTTGCCACCTTTGCCAGACCGAAATCGAGCACCTTGACCTGGCTGCGCGCCGTGAGCATGATGTTTTCCGGCTTGATGTCGCGATGAATGATGCCGTGGGCGTGCGCTTCGTTCAGGGCGTCGGCAACCTGTGCCGCAATCGCGAGCGCCTCGCGTAAATCTGGCAGGTGGCGCTTGAGCTTCGAAGCCAAGGTTTCCCCTTCAATGTACTGAAGGACGATGAAGCTGTGATTGTCCTCCTGCCCAATCTCGTAAATAGCGCAGATGTTCGGGTGATCAAGAGTGGCTGCGGTTTTGGCCTCTCGCAGCAGACGTTGTTTGGCGCGCTCATCGGTCGCGACTTCTGCTGGGAGGAATTTAATGGCGACTTTCCGGGCCAGGCGCTTGTCCTCAGCCAGGTAGACCTCGCCCATGCCGCCGCGCCCCAGTTTCTCGATGATGCGGTAATGCGAGATGGTTTGGCCGATCACTGGAGCAGAATCCTACGTCTGAGAAACGGGCAAGTCAATGAAAGCCGGGGAGTTTGGCCGGACCTCAAGAGGATGGTTGTCATAAGAATCTCAAAAGCACTCATGGACCAAGCCAGAGGGTTTTGAGTGCATTCACAGTACGTACATCCGAAGCA
>PMHI01000442.1:0-3319 GCA_003156615.1 Acidobacteriaceae bacterium
GTAATGCCAGAGAAGTGAGTGCGCCTGAAGCATAGCCGTAGCCACGCTACTATACTGCGGCCAGCCGCAGGCGGCAACCCGAAGTCCGATGGTGTCCGGTTTTCGTAACGCTACGCAAGAATTATGGCTTGCATAGTTCGTTTCCGCCACAATTAGTACCGCCGCCTCCGCCGTCCGCATGGACGACGGCGGGGATTACCAAAGTGTTGAGGAGCAGCAGGGCCGCTGCAATGACTAGTAGAATGCGTTTCACGGTTGTTTTCTCCTTGGCTTGGAAAATCGAACCGTGATATTTTCATAACTCTGCCTGGACGGACAGATCACGCCCGGCTCATAGCTGTTTCGGAATTCGTAACCAAATGACGCTTAAATCCGCCCTGCAGGATGTGCGAGAGACCACGCTGGCCGCCGTTTCCGGACTGCTGGCGAAGCTGACGTATCTGGCCTCGCTGCGCCGCCGGGAGGGCGGGTACCTGCACTGGGGCATGTCGCTGGTGCACGGCGAGGAGGCGTCGAACCGCGCGCTGAAGGCGGCTCACACCGAGGTGTTGTCCACCGTGTTGCGGACTCCGATACCAGATCTAGTGGAAGATTTGCACGAATCAAGCCAGGACAGCCAGAAAACCGCAGGCGCTTTCGTCAAAGGCATGCGCGAGCAGTTCAGCGAACTGCTTCCCTCACCCCAGGACACAGCCTCCGCCCGACATCTTAATTCAGTGCTGATTGCCCTTTCGAGCCTGGAGAAGACCCAAAAGCGTGCCACTCCCTCAGCTTCATTGCGACCCCAACCACCTGGCCAATGATCTCGGCTTCCTGAGGGTGGCGCAGAACTCGAATCGGGACCGGTGACAAAGGATGCGGCTGCAAGACCACGTCATCTTTACGCATGCTGCACCAGCAGCAAGTGTGCCCGTCGCGGGTCTCCACAAAGTAGACGGGGCGCTCGTACTCGGACCGCCACAAACCCTCCACCACCTTGTTCTTGGCTTCGTCGACCTGGATGAAGCTGCCCGGCGGAAGAATCGGGTACATGGTGAAATCCTGGTCGCCGATGTAGCCGTAGGTGAAATCACTGTGGGCGAACTGGGCTAGATAGGCCAAAGGCACCAGGCCCCACTGCTCCACCATGCGGCCCAGGTTGGTGGTGCGTTGCTGATCAAAGCCAGGATCCATGCGCACTGGCATTTGCACGGAGGATAGTCCGGAGAGCGCCTCGGAGATATGCGAGCGCGGGGGAGAGATGAGACCGAGATCGGCTGCCATGTTGTTCATGTCAACCCCGTACCAAGCCAGCAGTTCTCGCAGATCGCGGCGGTAAATCACCGCCAGCGTATAAAGGCGGAAAATGCTGGGCAAAACGTTTTTGGTCTCAATGTCCGACAAACGGCTGGGAGGAATCGAAAACTCCTCGTTGCGATACTTTTCCGCCATACGCGCGCTCGAAGTCTCGATATCGCGCATGGTCAAGCCCAGTTTCTCGCGCAGGGCGCGAAGGCTCTTACCGGCCGGGAGCATGACACGCCTCCATAACAAGTGTCCGCCATCATAGCAGGGGTGCGGTGTTTCGTGTCAGATTTGTGCAAGAATTCGGCGGGGATCGCGTTTGTTACGATTTACGAACAAGCTCTGGCTCGCTCCCAGCCTTGCGAAACACCCATCTCGCCCTGAAAGCCGCCGTCCGATCTGCGAGTCATACCTGCCTGAGTCTGACTTGTTTGTTCGGATTTCGTAACGAGCCCCCTAGAAAATTGCGCAAATCTCGCCAATTCCCCTGATGGTTCCATGCTTGAAATGTTCTCGTTTAACCCGATTACTCCAGTCCTCTGAATCCCTCGCTCCGTTGCAACACCAGTCGCCTGACCCTCCCGCCCCGGCCTCCAACGCCGAGCCGAGATGGATGACGAACCCGGACGAGAACATTGACACGGAAGGGCCTGCGCGGCCTGGCCCAGCGGTCTCACCCAAACGGATTGCCCCGCGACTCAGGCGGCGCCCCGCTCGATCCCAGCCTCTTCTTTGTTGACCGTCCTACAAGCCCAAGCCATGCGCGGCGTATTGTGCGCGATGCCAATCTGTCCCCGCGCGTTCAGCACGATGATGCCGCCATGTCCATTCACTCGTTGCTTCAGATAATTCATCGCTTCCTGTGCCGCCCACTCCGGCAGATTCCCTGCCCCCACGCGGTCCGCCGTCCACTTGGCCAGCACCAGCTTCATGATCGGTTCGCCCCAACCCGTGGTCGAGACCGCCGCGCTCAAATTATCCGCATAGCAGCCGCACCCAATCAGTGAGGAATCGCCCAGCCGCCCCGGAGCTTTATTCAAAGTCCCTCCGGTAGAAGTCGCGGCCGCGATGTTGCCCGCGCGGTCCAGAGCCACAGCGCCCACCGTATCGTGCGAAATCTCAGGCGCGAACAACTCGTTTCCATCTTTCGCAGAAGGATGCTCCGCCGCCGCCCGCTGATACTCGCGCAACCGCTCCACCTCCCGCGCAATCACCAGCTCTTCGTTCCCGCACAGCTCCACGCCATGCTCCGCCGCAAACCGCTCCGCACCTTCGCCCACAAAATACACATGCGGACTCTCACTCAAAATCTTCTGCGCCGCCCGCACCGGATTGCGCACCCGCTCGACGCACCCCACTCCCCCTGCCCGCAGCGTAGACCCGTCCATGATCAGCGCATCCATCTGCACCCGGCCGTCGCGGTTCAGAAAACTTCCCCGCCCCGCGTCAAACGTCTCGTCGTCCTCCATAATCACGACCGCTTCCTCGACCGCATTGAGCGCCGGCCCGCCAGCGTCTAGCACCCTCCACCCCGCCGCCAGCGCATTCCGCACCCCACGCAAGTGCGCCTCCACCATGTCGTCAGGCATAGCCCAAGCCCCACCATGAACTACCAGCACAGGATCAGTAGGCAACAAGATTCCTCAAAAAGGGTGAAGCGACCGAATAGTCTAGCATCGCCCGGCGACCAAGAGCAGCCACCACGGTCGAGGTTCCCAAGCAAGTCAACTACGTACTATCGATGCTTTACGTACGCCAAAATCCCTGCCCGTAGTGCAGCGGTTAGAGCCGTGGACTCATAAGACTACGCTGGACCCTCGGACCAACGCATGATCAGCAGGATTCGGTGTTCGAAAGGGTCCCCAAGTCGTGATTGTCTCTTCCCCGTCGGCAGTGAATCTGCAAAGGCTCTCTGCGCCTTGACTTGTCAGTGCGGGAAGGATGTCTTTAGGATTCGAGAGCGATGGCGCACTAGACCTCCGGTGAAGTCCCAGATCATCGTCCGGCGTTCTTCCTTGCTTGACGGATTCCGGCA
>PMHI01000442.1:3366-8987 GCA_003156615.1 Acidobacteriaceae bacterium
GCGGCCGCACTCGCAATCGTGCGGTCGAGTCCAAGGGCTTCAGCCGCATCGATCAGAGTTGCCAGCGCGTGATAGCCGTGACTGCTTGAGAAAGTAACGGTGAAGGCGTCAAACTGGCTCTCAGGGATTTCAAGCACTCCACCGACCAGGGCGAACAGATCCCTGACCTCCGCACGCGCGGCGTCGGACATGTTCCGGCCAAAAGTCAGCGCCGTCAGCCCTCGACCCGCGCGGCAAACGGGGCTCGGCATGGCCCGCGCCCATTGCACCGGCGACCGCAGCCCGGCGCGCAGTTTGGAAAGAGGAACACCGGCTGCCAGGCTCACCGCTGTCAGCCGTTGACGAATTTTGTATGCTCCGACTTCTTTCAGCAACTCACGCACGGAGTCTGGCCGCACCGCGATCATCAGCAAGTGAGCCGATTTTACGGCCCGCTGCAGATCCGGTTCGACGGCTACGCCATATTGCCGCTTGAGTTGTTCGAGCTTTCGGGCATGCCGGTCATGCACAACGATGGGCTGATCGTACCCCGCCAGCCGCAGCCCCGCCAGCAGCGCGCCGGTGATGCGGCCGCCACCGAGAAAGACGGTGGCCTTCACGAGAGTCCTGAACACGCCTGGTCGGCGGCTTCCACAAGCGCTTGCACATCCGCATCCGAGTGCGCCGTCGAGATAATCCAGTGCAGGCCGTTCGAGGGCGTCATATAGATACCCCGATCGAGCAGCCGGTGTACAAACCCAGAATAGAGCTTCGTGTCCACATACTGGCAGTAGTCGCGGTAATCGCGAATGGCGTCGCGTTCCGTGAAGTAGATTTGGAACATGGGTCCGAAGCCTTGCACGATGGCTTTCACCTGGCGTCGGCGAAATACTTCCCTGAGACCGGCAATAGCGGCGTTGCCAACAGCGTGAAGCTTGCGATACACGTTTTCGGCGGAGAGCAGATCCAGGTTGGCGGCAACCACTTTCATGGTCAGGCGATGTCCATTAAACGTGCCATAGTGCAGGACCATGTTCTCGCTCCAGCGCATGCGTTCCAGGATGGAACGCGGCCCCGCCACGGCTCCCACCGGAAACCCCGCGCCCAGAGCCTTGCCGAAGGTGCTGAGATCCGGCTGTACGCCATAATATTCCTGGCATCCGCCAGGGGCGTAGCGGAAGCCGGTAACCACTTCGTCGAAAATCAACAGGCAGCCGCTGTCTCGTGTGAGTTCGCGCAGGCGCTCCAAATATCCAGCTCGCGGAAGGATGCAGCCCATATTCGCCATGATGGGTTCGGTGATCACGGCGGCCAGTTCGTGCCCGTGCTGCCTCATCACACGTTCGAGCGCGGCCACGTCGTTCCACGGGGCCAGCACCACATCGTCGAATGTCGAAGGTGGGATGCCGTCGGAGTCCGGGATGCGCGCTGGGTTCTCCACGGGGCCCAGTTGCTCGGGCGTATGGCTGTGCGCGTTCAGGAGATAGGGATCGTACCATCCATGATAGTGGCCTTCGAACTTCAGGAATTTACGTCGGCGGGTGTGGGCTCGGGCCAGGCGCAAGACTAGCATGGTTGCTTCGCTGCCTGTATTGGTGAAGCGCACCACTTCGGCCGATGGCACCATGCGGCGAAAACGCTCTGCGGCCTCCACTTCCGCGGAAGTCGCGGCGGCGAAGTGGGAGCCTTCCGCCATCGCCTCGGAAACCGTTTTGACCAGGGTTGGGTGAGCGTGCCCCTGGATGAGGGCGCCGAACGACATCATGAAGTCGATATAGTGATTGCCATCCGCATCCCATACGTGCGATCCCCTCCCACGTTCCAACACGATCGGGCCAGCGGTATACACGGTCGCGCCGCGCGAGGGCGAGTTCACGCCTTCGACCAGCGACTGCTGGGCACGTTCAAACCACTGTTGGGAGCGAGTTCGGGTCTGGTTAGCTTCCACCATGGGCGTTGGTTTCATATCTGACATTCAATTCGCGCCGCGCATTCAGCCTGCGATGCCACCGCCGTCGACCACAAGCGCGGCACCCGTCATGAAGGAAGAATCATCCGAGGCCAGAAATAATGCCGCCTTTGCAATCTCGTCGGTGGTGCCGATCCGCCCCAAGGGACGGTTNNCCCCCGTGGTCGATAGCCATTGCCTTGGTCAACAGCACAATGCCGCCTTTGGACGCGCAATAGGCAACGGCAGAATCGCCACCCGCAATCCCCCAGCCCGAACTGTTGTTGATGATCACTCCGCGATGCTGCTCGATCATGTGCGGCAAAACCGCCTTTGCCATCAGAAAAGTTCCCTTCAGATTGACATCCATCTGCAAGTCCCACTCTTGCTCCGAGCAGTCGACGATGGTGTGTGGGTAAAAAACGCCAGCGTTGTTGAACAAGATGTCCAGACGACCAAAAGCACGTAACGTTTCCTGGACAACATGACGGCACTCGTCCGCCTTGCGCACGTCGGAGCGCATGAAGATAGCCCTGCCGCCGTCGTTCATGATTTTCTCGGCAACCGCATGGCCCCGCTTTTCGTTGCGGCCCGTGATCGCGACTTTGGCGCCCTCTTTGGCGAAGAGGACAGCAGTGGCCGCGCCAATCCCGGATGTGCCCCCGGTGATCAGCGCGACTTTATGTTCTAAGCGCATGCTCTTAACCTGTCCCCGCCAGACCTCCCCCGTCCACCACCAGCGCCGCCCCGGTTACAAAGGATGCCGCGTCGCTGGCAAGATAGAGTGCGACGTGCGCAATCTCTTCCGGCGTGCCTACGCGCCCCAGAGGACGCCTGCGCGATTCGGCGAGAAATCGATCCTCTGCCTTTCCCAATTGCCGCGCTTCGCTTCGCAGCATCGCGGTGTCGGTGTCGCCTGGGCAGATGCAGTTTACGCGAATCTTCTGCCGGCCATGGTCAATCGCCATGGCCTTGGTCAGCAGTACGACCGCACCCTTCGAGGCGCAATAGGCAGCAGCCCGCGGACCTCCCGCGAGACCCCATCCGGAAGCCGTGTTGATGATCGAACCGAGCTCTGCACGTGCCATGATGGGGATTACTTCGCGGGACATAAGGAAGACGGATTTTACATTGACGGCCATCACCGCGTCCCAATCTTCCTCGCTGATCTCAACTACCGAGGCGCGGCGGATGATGCCCGCATTGTTGAAGAGTATGTGAAGGCCACCGAATTGATGGACGATTCGTTCGACCACGCGCCGGCAGTCGGCGGCGCGAGTCGCGTCGGCACGTTCAAAGATTGCGCGGCCACCGACCGTCGAAATCTCGCGTGCGACCTCCTGGCCTTGTTCTTGGTTCAAATCAACGATGCCCACCGCCGCACCCTCGCTGGCAAAGAGCATCGCTGTGGCGCGCCCAATGCCGCCTGCGCCCCCTGTGATGAGAGCCGTCTTGCCATAGAGTTGTTGGCCGGCCATGATTCCTAACCCCGTTCGCAGCGCGGCGATCCTAGAACGGTTCCAGTTCGAAGGACTCTGCCGGTCGTTCCGGTCTGCATCGTCGATAACGACCACTCGCAGAGTAATTCTAAACTGTGCTTTTGACTGAGGTGGACTTGGCTAATCGATAGCGAAGGCTATGGTTAGCGAACAAATGGCAAGTGTCCCGCCAAGACCTGTAACGAATGTGGGAGCCAGTCTCGACCTACCGGACTGACAGGCTATCGGTAGGCAGTGGACTTGTAGCGATTGTGGATTCGCACACGACCGTGATGTGAATGCGGCTCGTAACCCTCGTATTTGCTGCGGCAGGGTGTGCCGTCGAGGGTCATGTCTATGCAGAACGTCAGGAATCCCCGAGTTTAGTCGGGGAGCATCAGTTTGACGTTCGCATTAATTTAGCGACTGACCTAAACGGTAGTTCGCTCGCAGTCGGCCAGACCTCGCGGCGTGAACCGTACCCGCGAGCATACGCTTGGGTCGTGACGTGACACTCTTGCAGTTTGCTCAATCGCGAGCTCTTGGAAGAACCGGTTCTTTCGCAAAAGCAGTAAAGTATGTATTCTTCCTCCGCACCTTGACTGCAGCGGACGAGGTAAGCCCCATTCGCGTAAGGACTGAAACCGACTAAATACCTCGTTTGGCAGCGCGGACATTCGACGCAATGACGAATCCGAAAAGACATCGCGGTTGCTCTTTTCCCTATGTAAGGTCGAATCCGAAAGTCACTCGCATCGATACGCAAACTCTCCTTGTCAATGCCAGTCTCGGAGTACTCATGGCAATTCCGGTCATTACCTGGTTGACATAGGCCTTATGGGATTCTCAAGAAGCCGTGAGTTACATTGTTGGCGTCGACATAGGTGCCACTGATCTGTCCTTTGAAATTCATGCCATTGGGAATCGTACCTTGGCCGCTGCCCGAGCCAGCGTTGGGATCGTCAAAGCTAGTGATGGACCCGCCGGGAGACCGTATAAATCCATGCGACGCGTTATTCGAATCAAAGTAGGGTCCGGCAACCAGTCCCTGCAAATTGAAGGCCTCGGGCAACGTGCCTTGGCCCGAGGCTGTCCCCGCGCCAGGAGCATCAAACTCGGTGATGGTGCCATCGGGAAAGCGTATATACCCGTGCGATACACCGTTGCAGTCGTAGTACGGACCCGGAACCATAAAGTCCGCACTCACACCGTCCGTATCCGTGCCTTGGCCGGGGCCGGTCCCTGCGTCCGGAGCGTTGATTACGACGAAGGTGCCGTCAGGCTGGCGAAAGTATCCGTGTAATACATTGCTGTCATCGATGATGGCGCCGGCAATCGCCCCCTCCACATTCAACCCGTCGCCCGCTGCCGTACCGGTGCCTTCGATCGCGCCTGTGCCTGCGCCCGGGCCCTCGAATGTCGTGAACGACCCGTTCGGGTAGCGCAGAAATCCATGGCCTCGATTCACCGAGTCGAAATAATATCCGCCGACTTCTCCCCAAAGGTTGATGTTGTAGGAGAGCGTACCCTGCCCGGCGCCCGTACCCGCCCCCGGGGCATCGAAAGTGATGATGTCACCTTCAACCGTACGAATGAAGCCATGACTTAGGTTGCGCGCGTCAATGTAAACACCCGTGATCGTGCCAAAAAGATTCATGCTGACGGGCATTGTTCCTTGGCCAGCACCAGTTCCTGCTTGAGCGACGTCGAATGTGGTGTATTTTCCTTCTGTGCTGCGCAGAAATCCGTGGGCGACACTGTCTGAGCCGACGTAATTTCCATAGACTATGCCGGAGTCCGAAACGGTCTGGGCGAAGGTTCCCTGGCCTGTCCCACTGCCTGCCCCTGGCACATCAATGGTTATATACGTCTGGGCGTTGGCGGCAGCAATCGCCAAAAGAAGGATAAACACTGGCATCAAAATTTGCTTTCGGTTCATGACATCCCCTCAAGCGTGTTCGGCTTGATAACTAGAGTGCGTCAGGACAGGGATGATGGGGCAATCGCGGTGCCAGCAACGCGGCATCGCGTATGCTTCTGTCGGCAAAATGATGGAAATACAAAGCAGAACCACGAAACTACGGCGGCGTCCAAAGAAATTACGCGGCAGGAGTTGAACGAAACCGCGAGAGGCACATTTTATAGAATGATTTGTAACGATAACCTACCAAAACTGGAAGTTAGAGCACGGACCTTTTCCGAAATTCGTAGAAAGT